>JALOOU010000142.1 GCA_025454255.1 Desulfobacterales bacterium
TCATTCTTTTCCATCTCAACGAATCGAGAAGATTCTGCGGTGAGTCGGGCTCAGCCCCTTAACCGCAGTTGCGTATAGCCGGAGCCCTTCGCATCCACGACCACTGGTGGTCAAGACGCGCAGCACTGGTCAGCTAAATTGTTTTATACCACAAAATGACCTGTCTGGGGATAAGTCGGTTGCGAAATCCATTGACAGGTTCTAACACGGTTCCATAAAACACTTATCCGACTCATCACTTTTCTAAAATCGCAGCTTTTTCAATTGGCGGGGCGGTGGACTTCGTGCCTTAGTCCAAATCTTGCATAGGCTGAAGGCGGGGTTGGTTTAGCAGATCAAAGGTATCGATTCGGGGAATTGCAGATTAGCTCTGACGCGGGTGGGCGCTGGGGGCAACCGACTGCCGCGATTCGCTCAAACAATCTCGGAAATGGTCGTTCGGTGATTTGTCGGATCTGTCCCCAACCCTCGCCGGCGTTGCTGTCGGCGCAATAAACCCATCACCTTTCTGGTTGACCGGTGGCGGCATCGGCGCCTCGAGCGAGTGTGGCCTCAGCGGCGAGCGAGCAGATGCGGCGGCCGTATTCGGCCTGCAGCGCTGAAAGGTAGGCTGGGTCGATCGGGCCTTTCCAGGTGACCACCTCGGAAAAGCGCCGCGGGATTTCGGCCCGTTCGGGTCGATAGCCGGCCGCACACCGCAGCCGCCAGCGCTCGGACTGGATCCGCCTCGACACGGTGGCGATCCCCTCCGCCAGTGTCGCATAGCCCACGGATTTCAAACAATCCGCCAGGCGGCCCTCGGTGTAGACCCCGCGCGCAAACAGGCAGGCGACCATCGAGGTCAGAAAGCAGCGCGAGGCCTCATCGGCGACGAGGAACTCGACGGCCTTGGCCGCATCCTTGTCGCTGTGCTTCTGGTCGTAGGAGTAGCCCCCCGAATCGAGGTGCGAATGGCGCAGCCCCAGGGCCTGGGAGACGAAGAAGGCCTCCCCGGTGGCGTAGCCCGCCATCTCCTGGCCCAACACGCAGGCGAACTCCGCCCCGCCGTAGTGGGCGGCGGCGGCGCGGGTGCCGGCGGCAAGCCGCCGATAAAAGTCGTTTTCGCCGCGGGCGAGGTGCCACATCGCCTTTTGATAGCCGTCCGCGTCCCCGAAGCGCAGGGGGACGATGGTCTCGGCCGCCGAGACCAGCCCCTTTTCACTAGCCTCCGTGGCCCAGGCGAGCGCCACGCCGGCCGACATCACGTCCAGCCCCACCTTGTCCGCCTCCTCCATGATGTCCAGGGCGGCGAAGGGGTCGGTCACCGCCAGCATGCAGCCTGCGGCGAAGATGGGCTCGTGGTCGTAGGAGACCTGGCGGTAGATGAACTGGTTGGGCTCCATGAACTTTTCGCGTACAAACCCGATGTGGATGCAGCCGACCGGACAGCCGGCGCAGGCGGCGTTGCGGAGCAGGGTCTTCGCGGCGAAGTTCTCCCCGCTGATCCCGGCGGCAGCGGGGTCGCTCGTCGCCTGGAGGTTGCGAAACGGCAGGGCCTTCAGTTCGTTCAACACCATCACGTTCTCGGCCGTGCCTAAATTGTGGTACTTGTGCATCATCTCGGTGGCCGTCAGAAGCCCGTAGACCTCCTGGAAGAGCTTGGGGTAGTCCTTGCCTTCGGGCAGGGCGAAGGAGGCATCGCCCTGGATGACGATGCCTTTCAGGTTCTTCGCGCCCATGACCGCCCCGCCGCCCAGCCGCCCGAAGTGCCGGTAGGTGTCCACGTTGATGCAGGCCATAACCGAGCGGCTCTCGCCCGCCGGCCCGATGCGCAGGATGCTGCGGTGCCCCGAGCCGGGAAACATGCGCCGCAGGAGCTTGCCCGCAGCGTAGACATCCAGCCCGCGCATGAAGTCGACGTCCTTGACCTCGATGCGGCGGGAGCCGACGACAACGCAGCTCAGCCGCGGCGCCCGGCCGGTGACCACCAGGGCATCCAGGTCGCAGAAGCGCAGGGCGAAGGCCGAGCGTCCCCCGCCGTGGCTCTCGGCGAACTGGCCGTGGACGGGCGAGGTGAACGCGCAGACCGTCTTGCTCATCAGCGGGAAGAGGCCCGTCAGCGGGCCGATCGCGAAAATGAGCGGCTGGGCGGGGTCGTCCCACGGCTTTCCGGCGAGGCCGAACTTCGCGAACAGCAGGGCCGAAAGCCCGCTGCCGCCGGCGAAACGATCGCGCCCATCCAGCTCCAGGATCTCCCCCCGCCCCGTGGCGAGTTCCACCCGCAGCACCCGGAAATGGCCCCGGATCATGCGCCACCTCCGGCGGCCGCCTCGGCCGGGCCCGATTCGCCTTCGATCTTCCTGTGCTCCAGGCAGTCGTGGGGGCAGAACGGCACGCAGCGGCCGCAATGGATGCAGACGAAGGGCTCGCCGTCGGCCGCCAGGTAGACGGCATCCACAGGGCAGGCGGCCGCGCACTGCCCGCAGCGGATGCAGAGCTTCTTGCGCACCACCACCCCCCCGCCCCGGCGCTGCGCGAAGGCGGCCGTGGGGCAGACGGCCGCGCAGGGCGCCGGGTCGCAGGCGAGGCAGGTGCGCGCCTCGAAGCCAGTGGAGAGCCCGCCGGCGGAGCCGATGCGGATCCCGGCCGTGTTCCAGGAGAGGTTTTTGTGCACCAGGCGGGCGCAGGCGAGCGAGCAGGAGTGGCAGCCGATGCAGCGCTCCATTCTTGAAGCCGTCAGGATTTTCACGCCATCCCCCTTGCTCTTTTCAGCTCAGCGGCAGAACGATCGACGAATCGCGGCTGGAAGCCGCTCCCACGCGATGCATTTCGACTTGGTGTCGGGTGTTCAGTGTTTGGTGTTTGGCGCCGGGCGAACGTCAGAGTCGGGGTTCCGAGTCAGAGTCTATGGTGTTCCGTCATTTTTATGCTCCGACTCCGACTCGGAACTCCGACTCACACCTTTTTCTTTTCTAGTTGCTTGGCACTCGTTGCTCGCTGCTTCTTTCGCATTTCTTTATACGCATTGATCAGCCCGTTGGTCGAGCTGTCGTGGCCTGCGACCGGGCGCTCGTCGGCCAGCTCGGGCAGGATTTTGCCGGCCAGCTGCTTGCCCAGCTCCACCCCCCACTGGTCGAAGCTGAAGATGTTCCAGATGACGCCCTGCACGAAGATCTTGTGCTCGTACATGGCGATCAGGCTGCCCAACGTGCGCGGGGTCAGCTTCCGGAAGAGGATCGAGTTGGTCGGCCGGTTGCCTTCGAAGACCTTGTGCGGCGCAAGGCGCCGGATCTCCTCCTCGCTTTTACCCTCGCGGCGCAGCTCCTCCGCGGCCTCTGCGAGGCTCTTGCCGTTCATCAGGGCTTCGGGCTGGGCGAAGAAGTTCGACAGCAGGATAAGGTGGTGGTCGCCGATGGGGTTGTGGCTCACCGCCGGCGCGAGGAAGTCGGCCGGGACGAGACGGGTCCCCTGGTGGATCAGCTGGTAGAAGGCGTGCTGGCCGTTGGTGCCGGGCTCGCCCCAGATGACGGGGCCGGTGGCGTAGCCGACGCGGCCTCCGCTGCGGTCGACCGACTTGCCGTTGCTCTCCATGTTGCCCTGCTGAAAATAGGCCGGGAAGCGGTGCATGTACTGGTCGTAGGGCAGGATCGCCTCAGTCTCGGCGCCGAAAAAGTTCGTGTACCATATCCCGATCAGGGCCAGGATGACGGGGATGTTGCGCTCGAAAGGCGTCTCGCGGAAGTGCCGGTCCATGGCGTGGGCGCCCGCGAGCAGCTCCTCGAAGCGCTCGAAGCCGACGGCGCAGGCGATGGAGAGCCCGATGGCCGACCAGAGCGAGTAGCGCCCGCCGACCCAGTCCCAGAAGACGAACATGTTGTCGGGGTGGATGCCGAACTGCCGGACCTTGTCCGCGTTCGTCGAAATGGCGACGAAATGCCGCGCCACGTGCGCCGGGTCCGCGGCGCACTCCAGAAACCAGGCCCGCGCGCTGAAGGCGTTGGTCATGGTCTCCTGGGTGGTGAAGGTCTTGGAGGCGATCATGAAGAGGGTGGTCTGCGGGTCGAGGCGCTTGAGGGTCTCGGCGAGGTGGGTGCCGTCGATGTTGGAGACGAAATGCACGCCGCGCCCGGGCGCAGCGTAAGGGCGCAGGCACTCGGTGACCATCACCGGGCCCAGGTCCGAGCCGCCGATGCCGATGTTGACGATGTCGCTGATCGGCTTTCCGGTGAACCCCTTCCAGGCCCCGGAGCGGATCCGTTCGGAGAAGGCCTGCACCCTGGCGAGCTCGGTTGCGACCGCGGGCATGACGTCCCGGCCGTCGGCCGTCATCGGCTGGCCGGAGCGGTTGCGCAGCGCCGTGTGCAGCACTTCGCGGTTTTCGGTCTCGTTGATCCGCTCGCCGGCGAACATCGACGCGATGGCGCCCTTCAGATCGCACTGGTCGGCCAGATCAACCAGCAGCCCCAGGGTTTCGCCGGTGATGCGGTTCTTGGAGCAGTCCACCAGGATCTCATCGAAGCGCACCGCAAAGCGCTCGAAACGGTCCGGGTCCTGGGCGAAGAGCGTTTTCATCTGCACGCCCGCGAGGGCTTCACGGTGGGCGGCGAGCCGCTTCCAGGCCTCGGTCGCGGCGGGGTTGATCTTGGGCAGCATTTGCGGCTCCTTGAGGCGCTGATCCACGCGCTGGGCGGGGGGGCTAAGCGTTCAGGTCGATGATCTCCATGCTGTTGTTGCGATCCGGATGCTTGCGCGACGGGCCCTCGGTGAGCACGACGAAGCGGCCCTCGCGGCCGTGGGCCTTCAGCCAGCCGCGGATCCAGGACTTCCAGTCCTCCGGGTGCTCCGGCTCGTGGACCGGGAAGACCCCGTAGGAGAAGAGCAGGTCCTGGCAGGTCTTCAGCTCGGAGCTGACGGCGGTGACCCACACCGGCGGCCGGTAGCGTGATATGCGGCGGGCCGTGATCCCGCTGCGGGTCGGGACGATGACCGCCGCCGGGGTGATGCAGCCGATGGTGTTGCCCACGCTGGAGGCGATCAGCTCCTCCGGCGGGCATTGCTCCGAGATGTCGCCGGCCTCTTTGGCGGGCGGCACCCCGTAAACCAGGCGATGGCGTTCGGTGGCAACGGCGATCCGCACCAGCATCGCCACGGCATCCGCCGGGTAGCGCCCCACGGCCGACTCGCCCGAAAGCATCACGGCGTCGGTGCCGTCCAGGATGGCGTTGGCGACGTCGGTGGCCTCGGCGCGGGTCGGCAGGCGGTTGGTGATCATCGACTCCAGCATCTGGGTGGCGGTGATCACCGGTTTGCACTTCTGGTTGGCAAGCCGCATGAGCCGTTTTTGCGTGACCGCCATCTCCTCGATCGGGATCTCAACGCCGAGATCGCCGCGCGCGACCATGATGCCGTCGGCGGCATCGATGATCTCGGCCATCCGATCCAGCGCATT
>JALOOU010000143.1 GCA_025454255.1 Desulfobacterales bacterium
CCCAGACGTCCTCGCGCCCGCCGCCGAAGCCGAAGGTCTTGAATCCCATCGACTCCAGCGCGCAGTTGCCGGCGAGGATCATCAGGTCGGCCCAGGAGAGCTTCCGGCCGTATTTCTGCTTGACCGGCCAAAGCAGACGGCGCGCCTTGTCGAGGTTCACGTTGTCCGGCCAGCTGTTGAGGGGCGCCAGGCGCTGATTGCCGGACCCCGCGCCGCCGCGGCCGTCGCCTTGGCGGTAGGTGCCGGCGCTGTGCCACGCCATCCGGATGAAAAGCCCCCCGTAGTGACCCCAATCGGCCGGCCACCACTCCTGCGAGTCGGTCATCAGCGCATAGAGGTCTTTTTTGACGGCTTTCAAATCGAGTTTCTTGAATTCCTCGGCGTAGTTGAAGGCCTCGCCCATCGGGTTGCTCAGGTGCGAGTGCTGATGAAGGATCTTGAGGTTCAACTGGTTCGGCCACCAGTCGCGGTTGGACGTGCCGCCGCCGGAAATGGGTTTGCTGCTCCTGCCTGTTACCGGGCACTTGCTCTCGTCACTCATAACGTTTCCTCCTATCGTAGCCTGATTTTATCCCATGTGGTGCTATGATATTGGTTTCATTGATTTTATGATTCTTATTATCGGTTAGTATAAAAAGGATTTCTCGCCCGGCTACTGGCACTCGCGGCATAGTCCGAAAAAATCAACCCGGTGAGTGTGGATTTGGAAACCGGTCTCCTTCGTAACCTCCTCTGCCAGGCTTTCCAGGCTGCTCAAGTCCGGGTCGGTGATTTTTTTGCACCGCGTGCAGATCAAATGGGGGTGCGGGTAGGGTTTGTTGCCGTCGTAGCGGTTGCTCCCATCCGGAAAACTGATCTCGATGACTTCATTTTCCTTTTTAAGCAGGGCAACGGTCTTGTAGATGGTCGCGATGCTGGTCGTCGGAAACTGAGTTCTAACCGTTTCATAGATCCGCTCCACGCTGGGATGCCCGTCGCTGGCAGCCAGGACCTTGAGCACGGCCAGCCGCTGCGGGGTGATCCTAAAATCATGGCCCCGCAGCTTCAGGAGCATATGTTCCAGACGGCGTTTCGCCGGGACTGAATCGGATCGCTTTTTCATTGATGGCGGACAATCAAAAAGGAATGTATACTAATGGATAATCGTTATCATCTAAATATAGTAGTCTGAGACGGAGTGTCAATCAAAATTCGGCTTTCGTTACGAGCTCTGCTTGTGTTCGGGGCGGAATTTCGGATTCAACTCCCTTTATCGCTGCAGCAGACGGCGGACCCCGGCGGACACCGGCTTGATCGAGATCAGCAGCACCAGCGCCGCCGCCCCCCACCGCACGGCCTCCGGCATGATCTCCGCCGCCTGGCCGGCCGCGGCTTCCGCCGAAATCCCCAGCAGCGCATAGACCTGGTCCACGGCGAGGCCGGCAAGCACGGCGAACACGGCGATGGCCGCAAGGTAGATCGCCGTCGCGCGCTTGCCCAGGAGGTTCACCAGGACCGTCACGGTGGCGATGTTCGATGTTCGTGGCGGGCCCGGCAAGAAGAAAGAAGAAAGACGAGCGCGGCGCCGGGGCTCAAGCCCTTGAGGATCAGGGCCGCCGCGATCGGGGTGGAGGCGGTGGATCAGCTGTAAAGCGGAATGCCCACGGTCAGCAGGAGCCCGACGAAAAACCAGGCCGCGATGTCCGCCCAACAGCTCGGAGACCGCGTAGCGCACCCCGCCGCCGAGTCTTTCCATAAAACCGTGGAGGTTCCGATGGGTTTCAGGGTCGCAGCCGCGGCCGTCGCAGCAGCCGTCCACCAGGCAGGGGTGAAGGCTGGGAACGATGGCGGCCTCTTTGCGGTAACTGAAGAGGTTCTCCGTGGTCCCGGCAGCGAAGGCCGTGATGAAAGCGGCCGCCGGCCGGGCCACGGTCATGACGGGGTCCAACAGGGCATAGGTCACCGCAATGGAGTCCACCCCCGACTCCGGGGTGGAGATCATGAAGGCCGTGGTGGCGCCCTTGGTGGCACCCTGTTTCCGCAGCGACACGGCCGCGGTGAGCAGCCCGCAGCTTCAAAGCGGGATCGGCACGCCCAGCAGGGCCGCTTTGAAGACCGAAGCGAAGCGCCCGGTCCCCAGGTGGCGGCCGATCGTCTCGGGGTTTAGAAACACGCGGAACAGCCCGCTCACCAGCAGATGCCCGGATTCGCGCAGCAGGTCGAGCAGAAGATTCATCGGTCCATTCGCTTTCCAGCAGGAGCTGTCCGTGTCCATCCAGCAGCGGCGGATCTCGCCCCAGGCCGGGGCCGCAGCGGTCTCGCAACCGGAGGTGCAGTGGGGTCAACGCCGAGGATTGCGCAGCGCGGGAACGCCGGCATGGGCCGGAAGATGCCGTTTAGGGCGGGCGCTAACCGAAAATTAACGCAGGCCTAGCGCAAAAACAACGCAACATAAATAATTTGAAAGTCTTGAACAAACTGGTTATGTTGACAATAAGCTCTCCCGAGGTGTCCGCCAATGGCAAAGCAACGCATCCTGGTCGTCGACGACGAAGAGGATATCTTGGAACTCGTGCGCTATCATCTCGCCCGCGAGGGCTACGACGTCGTTGCCTCGGCCAGCGGCGAAGACGCTCTGAAGAAAGCCAAACGGGAAGCCTTCGACCTGGTGGTGCTGGACCTCATGCTGCCCGGCCTGGACGGCCTCGAGGTGGCCAAGGCGCTCAAGGCCGATGCCAAGACCAAGAGCCTGCCGCTCATCATGCTGACCGCCAAGGGCGAGGATGCGGATGTGGTCGCCGGGCTCGAACTCGGGGCCGACGACTACATCACCAAACCCTTCAGCCCGCGGGTCCTCATCGCCCGGGTCAAAACCGTGTTGCGGCGCCGCTCCCGGGAGCCCGTCGGCGAGTCCGAATCGGTATCCATCCACGACCTTGAAATCCACCCCGGCCGACGCACCGTGCTGGCGGGCGGCCAACCGGTGGAGTTGACCTACACTGAATTTCAACTGCTGCACGTGCTGGCGCGGCGTCCGGGCTGGGTATTCACCCGCGGGCAGATCGTGGACGCGGTGCGCGGCGGGGACTACCCCGTTACCGACCGCAGTGTGGACGTCCAAGTGGTCGGGTTGAGAAAGAAGCTCGGCACCCACGGCAACTACATCGAAACCGTGCGCGGCGTCGGCTACCGCTTCAAGGAAAAGCCATGAGCCGACGCCGGGCGCTGGTGTGGCGGCTGTTTCTCTCCTATGTCCTGATCACCCTCGGCGCGCTGCTTGCTGCCGGTTGGTACTCCATGCACTCGCTGGAGCAGTTCCTGACCGAGCAGATCGCAGCCGACCTGTCCCAGCGGGCTCGCCTGTTCGAAATCCAGGTGGCCCCGCACCTGAGCCCTCCCAGCACAGATGCCATCGACGCCATCTGCAAAAGCGCCGGAAAAAACTCGGACACGCGCTTCACCGTCATCCTCCCCGACGGACTGGTCGTGGGCGACTCGCGCGAAAACCCCCGCAACATGGACAACCACTCCGGCCGGCCCGAGGTGGCCGGCGCCCTGCGCCAAGGGTCGGCGCTGGCGACCCGCTTCAGCGAAACCCTCCGGCAGCCGATCATCTACAAGGCGGTTGCGGTCCCGCAGGCGGAACAGGCGCTGGCGGTCATCCGTGCCGCCATCCCGCTCTCCCGAATGGAAACGGAACTCTCCCGCATCCGCCTGGAGATCTTCCTGATCGGCGCCGCCATCGCCCTGCTAGGCCTGGGGGTGACCCTGCTGGTCTCGCGCCAATACGCCCGCAAGCTCGGGGAGCTCCAGCGGGGCGCCGCCCGCTTCGCCCAGGGGGAGCTCGCCCACCGGCTGCCCATCCCCGACTCCGGCGAGCTGGCCGGGCTGGCCGAGTCGCTCAACCGCATGGCCGAACAGCTCGAAGGGCGCATGCAGACCGTCGTCAGCCAGCGCAACCAGCTCGAGGCCGTGCTCTCGAGCATGCTGGAGGCGGTGATCGCGGTGGACCGCGAGGAGCGGCTGATCAGCCTGAACCCGGCGGCGGCAAAATGGTTCGAAACGGAGCCCGAAAAGGTTAAGGGGCGCAGCATCCCCGAGGCGATCCGCAACCTGGCCATGCAGCAGTTCATCGTCCGGGCGCTGCGCAGCCGGGCGCCCATGGAGGACGACATCGTCGTCTACCAGAACGGCGAGCGCGTCCTCAACATCCGCAGCGCCCCGCTTCTGGACGCCCACCAGGAGCCGATCGGCACCTTGATCGTGTTCAACGACGTCAGCCAGCTGCGGCGGCTTGAAAATATGCGCCGTGATTTCGTCGCCAACGTCTCCCATGAGATCAAGACCCCCCTGACGGCCATCAAGGGTTTTGTGGAGACCCTGAATCAGGGGGTCGTCGAAAACCCCTACGAGTCCAAGCGCTTCTTGGGGATCGTGGCCAAGCACGTCGACCGGCTGACGACCGTGGTGGAGGACCTGTTGATGCTCTCGCGCATCGAGGACCAGGGGGAGCGCCGCGAACTGAAACGGGAAAAAACCCGGCTGCGGGAGATCTTCCAGAACGCGGTTCAGGTCTGCCGCCCGGGCGCCGACGAGAAACGCATCCGCATCGAGCTGGCCGGCGATGAAAACCTGGCCGCTGTCGTGGACCCGGTCTTGGTCGAACAGGCCGTGGTGAACCTGCTGGACAACGCCATCAAGTACAGCGATGCGGCGACCGCCGTGCGGCTCGCCGCGCGGCAGACCGCGGACGAGATCCAAATCAGCGTTCAGGACCACGGGATCGGGATCGAGCGCAAGCACCTGCCGCGGCTCTTCGAGCGATTCTACCGCGTGGACAAGGCCCGCAGCCGCGCCATGGGCGGCACCGGGCTGGGGCTGGCCATCGTCAAGCACATCTCCCAGGCCCACGGCGGGCGCGTGGACGTGGCCAGCGCCCTGAACGAGGGCAGCACCTTCACCATCCACCTGCCCAAGGACCCCGGCCCCGCCTGATCTCCCGATGCCGTTTTCATTAGAAATTTTAGCTCTTCGTGGCGCGGGGTGCCACTTTATATCCCCAAGCAGCTTCAACTCTGGCAGGAGTGGCTTCCGGCACGATCCGATCGCGGCAAGATGCCGCTCCCGCAACAATAAAGCCCAACTTACTTGACATCCGTGCGCGGGAAGCTGGTTGCATCCCAAGGCCAAGGTCAAGGCGCGCGAATCCCGCGAAACGAGGCGTACGCCGGTACGCCGCAGTGCCCACGGGATGAAGCGCAACGCCGACATTGGCCTTGCGATTCAATCCGCGCCGGGTCAGCCGAAGCGGCCGGTGATGTAATCCTGCGTCAGCTCGTGCCGCGGGTTGGTGAAAATGCGCTCGGTGGAGCCGACCTCGATCAGGTCGCCCAGGTGGAAGTAGGCCGTGCGCTGGGAGACCCGCGCGGCCTGCTGC
>JALOOU010000144.1 GCA_025454255.1 Desulfobacterales bacterium
AAGCGCATCGACGACTACCCGCACCAGATGAGCGGCGGCATGCGCCAGCGCGTGATGATCGCCATGGCGCTCGCCTGCTCCCCGCAGCTGATGATCGCCGACGAGCCCACGACGGCGCTCGACGTCACGATCCAGGCCCAGATCCTCGACCTCATGAACACGCTCAAACAGGAGACCGGAGCCGCGATTCTTTTCATCACCCACGACCTCGGGGTGATCGCCGAGATGTCCCAGCACGTCGCCGTCATGTACGCCGGGCGCATGATGGAGTATGCCGACGCGCGCACCCTCTACCGCAGCCCGAAAAACCCCTACACGGTGGGCCTGCTGGGGTCGATCCCGGTGTTGGGCCGAGACAGCGGCGGCGGGCGGCTGCAGACCATCCCGGGGGTCGTACCCTCCCTGCTGCAGCTGCCGGAGGGCTGTCTCTTCAGCGACCGCTGCCCGGATGTGTTCGACGACTGCCGCCGGGTGGCGCCCGCGATGGTGCCGGCCGGGGAGAACCACTGGGTGAGGTGCCTGAAGTATGCCTGAACCCCATCCGCAACCAACGCCCCTCGTCGCGGCCCGCGACATCGTCAAGCACTACCCGATTTTAGGAGGGGTGCTGATGAAGCCGACCGGGTCGGTGAAGGCGATCGACGGGGTCAGCCTGACCATCGGCGAAGGGGAAACCGTCGGCCTGGTGGGCGAGTCCGGCTGCGGCAAGACCACCTTCGGCCGCGTCATCCTGCGGCTGGAGGAGCCGACATCGGGGGAGGTCTTATTTCAGGGCAAGAGCATCATCGGGCTTTCCCGCAACCGGATGCAGGCCCTGCGGCGGGAGATGCAGATCATCTTCCAGGACCCCTTCTCCTCCCTCAACCCCCGCAAGACCGTGGGCCAAATCATCGGGGAGCCGCTGCTCGTGCACGGCGTGCAAAGCCGCCAGGAAAGGGACCGGCGGGTGCTGGAGCTCTTGGAGGTGGTGGGGCTGCGCAGGGAGCACATGCGCCGCTACCCGCACCAGTTCTCCGGCGGGCAGCGCCAGAGGATCGGGGTGGCCCGCGCCCTGGCGCTCAAACCCAAGCTGGTGGTGTGCGACGAGGCGGTCTCGGCCCTGGACGTTTCGATCCAGGCCCAGGTCATCAACCTGCTCAAGGACCTGCAGCAGGATTTCGGCTTGACCTATCTGTTCATTTCCCACGACTTGAGCGTCGTGGAGCACGTAAGCGACCGCGTGGCGGTGATGTATCTGGGCAAGATCGTCGAGATCGCCCCCAGCAAAGCGCTTTACCTCGACCCGCTGCACCCCTACACCCAGGCCCTGCTCTCGGCCGTCCCGATCCCGGACCCCTGCCTGCAGCGGCCCGGCCGCATCATCCTGAAGGGCGACGTCCCCAGCCCGATCGACCCGCCCGCCGGGTGCCGGTTCCACCCCCGCTGCCACTACGCCGAAGGCGTGTGCGCCGAGCGCGAGCCGGGGCTGGCGGAGATCCGCAGCCGCCACTGGGCTGCCTGCCATTTTGCCGGCCGAGCGGGCCGGCAATCATGACCGGCGCAGCGATCGGCTGCGGTATGCTCATCACTCCGCGTCCGGCAGCCGAACCAGCAGAACGGGCACCTTGGCGCGGCGCAGGATTCTGCGGCTGACGCTGCCGATGACGGCCGCCTCCAGCCGGCCCCGGGGATGGTAGCCCATCACGATCAGATCGCTGCTCCGCGCCTCGGCCTCCTGCAGGATGCATTCGACCGCCTCGCCCTGGGTCACCACGATCTCCTCGGCCTTGACGCCGGGGGCTTTGAACTGCTTTTGGGTCTCGGCGAACATCTCCCCCAACGCCTCGCGGATCATGGCCCCTTCGCGCTGCTTGCCGATCAGGATCTGCCGGATCTCCTGTTCGTGGGACTGGCGCAGCTCTTCCCAGCGCTCGTCGCCGATGAAGGCCTGCAGGTAGGCGCTCTGGGTGGGCGAGGGGTCCTCCATGACGTAGAGGATGGTCAGGCTGGCCCCATACTGGTTGGCCATGCTCAGGGCGTAGCTGAAGGCGTGGCGGGCCTGCTTGGAGAGGTCTGTCGTGAAGAGGATCTTCTTGATTTCGGGGATCATGGTCTGCATTTCTCCTTTCCGTGTGAGGGGTTGAACCCGTCGGAGGTCCGGCTGCATTTACTCGGGAGGGTGCGTCACCTGCGATGGCGACGGCTTGCGCAGGGCCAGCTTGACGAAATAATACCCGGCGGCCAGGGCGAGAATGATGCTTGCGATCCCCACCAGCCGCATGGGCTCCAGGTCCCCCACCTCGAGAATGATCACCTTGCGCGCGATGGCGATCATGGCCACCAGGAAAACGACCTCGACATGCAAGGCGTCGTCGGTCAGGTAGGCGCGAATGGACTCGAGGAGCTCCAGGGCGATCAGGATCATCATGAAAAACCCGAAGATCGCGAATAAATTGTCGATGCCGAGCAGATACGCCGGCGGCTCTACCAGCTCCTGGACGAGGATGACCAGCAGTTCGACGGTCGCGAGCAGCACCGTGAACATCATCATGATGATGAGCGCGAGAATGATCCCGCGGGTGAACCGGCGCAGGTATTCCCGCGTGCGCTTCATGGCACCATCCACAGAGCGGCGTCGCTGATGTCCCGGCTGACCAGGAAGGAGGTCTTGCCCCCGAAGAAGGACTTGTTGACCCCGCGCCGGCCCATGACCAGGGTCCCGAAGCCGCCCTCGCGGGCGGCCTTGAGGATCGTCTCGCCGATGCTCACCAAGGTGGCGGCGGTGCGGGTCTCGATCTGCGAGGCGTCGAACCCGGCGGCGCGCAGCTTGGCCAGCGCCGCGGAAAAGAAATCATCCATGCAGCGCCGGTCGCCCCGGGTGATCAGCGCCTCCAGTTCGTCGCTCTGGTCCTGGCTGAAATCGATTTCGCAGAAGTCCTTGAGCCGGGGGGACACGTGGAAGAAGCACACCCGCGCCTCGGGGACCCCCGAGAGGATGAAGGCCAGGTGGTCCACAGCCCTCAGGGAGCTCTCGGAGCCGTCCACGGCAGCCATGACGCGCGAGGAGAAGACCTTGCCGTCCACCATCCAGACGGGAATGAGGGGGGAGTTTTCGACCAGGTGGGCGGAGACGCTGCCCATGAAGAGCTTCTGCAGGCCGCCGATGCCCCGGCGCCCCACCAAAATGGCGTCGAACAGATTGCTCTGTGCGAGGTCTAGAATGTCCTTGGCCACGCCCTGCCGGCGGGGCTGGGCCATGAGCTCGACCGATGCCTCCGGGACACCCGTGCGCAGCATCACCTCCTTGAGCCCCCCCAGCAGGCGGTCAGAGGCCTCCGCATTTCTGGCCGCGATCTTCCGGAGCTCGACCTGGGCCTTGGCGTCGTGCTTGGCCTCGTCGAGCAGGAACTGGGAGACCGGCGGCTGAACGTGAAACAGGGTGAAGCCGAGCTCCGGGATGAGCTGGTTCATCTGAACGGCATAGTCGATGGCGCCGCGGGAATGCGGGGAGTTGTCGACCGCCACGAGAATTTTTTTCTGCATGCAGGATCGCCTCCATGAGCGGTGTTGCCCTTTATTTCGGCTCTGGAATATGGTATGCGGTGGGTACCATAAATGCCTGGAATTAACAAGCGGGCGCCGATGCGCCGGCCCCGCGGCCGGCAGCGCACCGCTTTCCCCCGCAAGGACCAAAACCCGTTGAAGCCGAACCCAGTTTATTTTTTCGGGACCTGCCTGATTGAATCCTTCTTTCCCCGGGCCGGGGAGGCCGCCATCCGGTTGATCGAGCGCGAGGGGGTGCCGGTGAGGTTTCCGGCCGGGCAGTCCTGCTGCGGGCAGCCGGCCTACAACTCGGGCTACCCCGACGACGCCCGGGCGGTGGCACGCCAGCAGCTCCGAGCCTTTCCGGACGATGAGGCGCCCATCGTGGTGCCCTCCGGCTCCTGCGCCGGCATGATGAAGCACCACTATCCGGGTCTCTTCGCGGGCGAGCCGGACCAGGCCCTCGCCGAGCGCTTCGCCGGCCGGGTGGTCGAATGGTCCGAGTTCATGGCCGCGCGCCTGGGGGTTGAGCTCGAGGACCGCGGCGCCCCGCTCAAGGTCACCTGGCACAGCTCCTGCCACGCCATGCGGGAGATGAACGTGATCGCCCACTCCAAGGGGCTCATCCGGCAGCTTTCCCGCGTCGAGCTGGTCGAGCTCGCCCGCGAGCGCGAGTGCTGCGGGTTCGGGGGCACCTTCGCCGTCAAGCACCCCGCCATTTCCGGGGCCCTGGTCACCGACAAGGTCGACGACATCCGCGCAACCGGCGCCGAGCGGGTCATCGCCGGGGACTGCGGCTGCCTGCTCAA
Source organism: Desulfobacterales bacterium (assembly GCA_025454255.1). Classification (GTDB taxonomy): domain Bacteria; phylum Desulfobacterota; class Desulfobacteria; order Desulfobacterales; family SpSt-501; genus SpSt-501. Next base: position 4,332 of record JALOOU010000144.1, read on the forward strand.
CATCACCGGCGCCATCGCCCACCGGGGCCTTCCCATCCGGGGCCAGCACCTGGCGGAGTTCATCTGGGAGCGAACCCATGGGTCCTGAAGAGTTCGACCGCAACGTGGAGCTCGCCCTGGCCGACGCGCAGCTGCGGCGCAATTTCGCCTTCGCCATGGGCAGCTTCATCGCCCGGCGCCAAGCCGTCTTCAGCGACGCCGCGCAGACCGAACGGCTGCGCGGCCAAGGCCAGGCGCTCAAGCGCCGCGTGCTGAGCCGGCTGCCCGAACTGCTGGAGGAGCTCGAGGCCAACTGCACCCGCAACGGAATCCAGGTGCACTGGGCCGAGACCCCGGCCGTTGCCAACCGCCTGGTCCTGGACATCATCGAACGCCATGCGGCCACGCGGGTGGTCAAGGGCAAGTCCATGGTTTCCGAGGAGATGCACCTGAACGCCTTTCTGGAGAAGCACGGGGTCGAGGTCGTGGAGACCGACCTGGGCGAGTTCATCATCCAGCTGAACGGGGAGACCCCCTCCCACATCATCGTTCCGGCCATTCACAAGAACAAACAGCAGATCGCCCGCATCTTCCACGAAAAGGTCCCCGGCGCCCCCTACACCGAGGAGGTCGAGGAGCTCAACGCCATCGCCCGCGCCACCCTGCGCCGCAAGTTCGCCGAGGCCGGCGTCGGCATCAGCGGGGTCAACTTCGCCGTGGCCGAGACCGGCACGCTGTGTCTGGTGGAAAACGAGGGCAACGGACGCATGTGCACCACCCTGCCGCCGGTCCACATCGCGGTCATGGGGTTGGAGAAGGTGGTCGAAAAACTTGCGGACCTGCCCCCCCTGCTGCGGCTTCTGACCGGCTCGGCCACCGGCCAGTTCATCACCACCTATGTCAACCTGATCAGCTCCCCCCGCCGGGCCGGTGAAAAAGACGGCCCCACCGAGGTGCACCTGGTCATCCTGGACAACGGCCGCTCACGCATTTATGCGGACCCCGAGCTGCGCCAGACCCTGCAGTGCGTGCGCTGCGGCACCTGCCTCAACCACTGCCCGGTCTACACCCGGATCGGCGGCCACGCCTACGGCTTCGTCCCCGGGGCCGATCGGCAAGATCCTCAACCCCCAGGTTTTCGGACTGGACCAGGCCGGCGCCCTCACCACGGCCTCGAGCCTCTGCGGCGCCTGCGAGGAGGTCTGCCCCGTCAAGATCCCCATCACCGGGCTGCTGCGGCGCCTGCGCAACGAGGCGGTGTCACCGGCGGCCGCGAGCGCCGTGCCCGGCCACGGCAGCCGCCGCAGCCGAACGGAGCGGCTGGCCTGGGCAGGGTGGCGGTATCTCAACACCCACCCGCGGGTCAACCGCCTGCTGAACTCGCTGCTGGGCCTCATCGGCAACGAGCTGCCCCCGGCGGGGCCCCTGGAGCGCTGGACCCGCTTCCGAAAGGAGCCCCATTTCGACCGCACCCCGCTGCACCGCCGGGTGAAGGAGACCGGAATCAAAGATGACTGAGACCGCCCGCGACCGAATCCTGGCCCGGCTGCGCAGCGCCCCGCGCGAGGAGGCCCCGCGTCCGCCGGAGCCTGCCATCGGCACCGCGCCCGAGCTCTCCGGCCGCATCGATCAGCTCACGACCCGGCTGGAGGCGATGCGCGCCGTCGTTCGCCGGACGACCGCAGCGCTATGGCTGGAGGCCCTGATAGCCCTGCTGCGGGAGCGGGGATGGTCCACGCTGCTCTACGCCCCGGAAACCCCGCTCGGCGCAGCCATCGAAAACGCCTGGGCGCAGGACGGCGACGGGCTGCCGGCCTTAGTGGCATACGCCGAACCGATCGAGTCTTTCAAAGAGAGGCTTTTCACGGTGGAGGCTGCGATCACGTCGACGGCCGGGGCGGTCGCCGACACCGGGGCCCTGATCCTGCGGCCGGACGGAAGGGAGCCCCGGCTGATGTCGCTCGTGCCGCCGGTGCATGTCGCCGTGCTCCAGGCGCAGAGCATCTTCGCCACGCTGGAGGATGCCATGCGCGCGGGAGGCTGGGCGGCCGACATGCCCACCAATATGGTGCTCGTTTCAGGCCCCTCGAAAACGGCCGACATCGAGCTGACCCTGGCCTTCGGCGTTCACGGGCCGAAGGAACTGATCGTTTTGATCGTTGAGTAAGGAGTCAAGGGTTCGAGGGCCCGAGGGTCGAGCGAACCGAGCCCCGCGAAGCCTTCGTTCCCATCGACCCTCGAACCGCGGACCCCTTGAACCCTATGCGACCCCATGCTTCCTGACCCGTACCAACGGTTTCTAACGGAAATATCCGCCCATGTCCCTGAGGGGCGGTTATTCACGGACCCGCTGCGCACCCTGGCCTACGGCACGGACGCCAGCTTCTACCGGCTGGTGCCCCGCGTGGTCGTATGGGCCGACAGCGAGGCCGAAGTCGCCGCCGTGCTGGACGCGGCCGACCGGCAGGGCCTGCCGGTGACCTTTCGCGCGGCCGGGACGAGCCTCTCGGGCCAGGCGGTGTCCGACTCCGTGCTGCTGGTCGCAGGCGGCCGGTGGAACCGCTACGAGATCCTCGACCGCGGCGAGCGCATCCGGCTTGAGCCCGGAGTCGTCGGCGGCCACGCCAACCGCTATCTTGCCCCCTACGGCCGCAAGATCGGCCCCGACCCCGCCTCCATCAACGCCGCGATGATCGGCGGGATCGCCGCCAACAACGCCAGCGGCATGTGCTGCGGCACCGCCCAGAACAGCTATCAGACGGTGGCCGGCATGCGCATCGTCCTCCAGGACGGCACCCGCCTGGACACGGCCGACCCGGCCAGCCGCGAGCGCTTCCGCCACCGCCGCCCGGAGCTCCTGGCCGCCCTGGACGACCTCGGCCGCCAGGTCCGGGCGCAGCCGGCGCTGGCCGAGCGCATCCGCCGCAAATACAGGATCAAGAACACCACCGGCTACAGCCTGAACGCCCTGGTCGATTTCGAGGACCCCTTCGACATCCTGCTGCACCTCATGATCGGCTCCGAGGGCACCCTGGGGTTCATCTCCGAGATCACCTACCGCACCGTCGTCGAGCACCCCTGCAAGGCGAGCGCCCTCATGGTGTTTCCCAGGATCGAGAGCGCCGCCGCCGCCGCCGCGATTCTGCGCGGCCAGCCGATTGCGGCGGTCGAACTCATGGACCGCGCCTCCCTGCGCTCGGTGGAACGAAAGGCCGGCATGCCGGGCTTCCTCCGGCAGCTCGCCGAACCCACCGCCGCCCTTTTGGTGGAGAGCCGGGCCTACACGGCCGAGGAGCTCGACGGGCAGATCCGGGCGGTGGCCGCCGGGCTGCAAGCCGTTGAATTGGAGCGGCCGATCGCCTTTACCGACCGGCCGGCCGAGTACACCGCGTTGTGGAACATCCGCAAGGGCCTCTTCCCGGCGGTGGGCGCGGTACGCGAGGTCGGGACCACGGTGATCATCGAGGACGTGGCCTTCCCCATCGAACGGCTGGCCGAGGCCACGCTGCACCTGCAGGCGCTGCTGCGCCGCTACCGCTACGACGAGGCCATTCTCTTCGGCCATGCGCTGGAGGGAAACCTGCATTTCGTCTTCACCCAGGACTTCGGGCGGCAGGCGGAGGTGGACCGCTACCGGCGCTTCATGGACGAGATCTGCAGCATGGTGGTCGACACCTACGACGGCTCGCTCAAGGCCGAGCACGGCACCGGCCGCAACATGGCCCCCTTCGTCGAGCTCGAATGGGGCGCGGATGGCCTCGCCGTCATGCGGCGCATCAAGGAGATCTTCGACCCCAAGAATCTCCTCAACCCCGGGGTCATCCTCAACCCGAACCCTCAGGTCCACATCGAGAACCTCAAGCCCCTGCCGCCGGCCAGCCCGATCGTGGACAAATGCATCGAGTGCGGCTTCTGCGAGGCCGGCTGCCCGTCCAAGGACCTCACCCTCACCCCCCGGCAGCGCATCACCCTCCAGCGGGAAATCGCGCGGCTGAAAAGCGCCGGCGGCCTGAGCGAGAGGCTGCGCCTGGCCGAGCTCGAGACCGCCTACCGCTATCCGGGGGAGCAGACCTGCGCCGCCGACGGCCTGTGCGCGGTCGCCTGCCCGGTCGAGATCAACACCGGCGAGTACACCAAGCAACTGCGGGGCGAAGCCGCCAGCTTTGCCGCCCGCCGGGCGGCTGGGATGATCGCGGACAATTTCGCGCCGGTCGCCGCCGCCGTGCGCGCGGGGCTCAAGCTCGCCGATGCCGCCCACAGGATGCTCGGCTCGCGCGCCATGGAGGCCCTGGCGGGCCGCGCGCGCCGTCTGAGCGGCGGGCGGCTGCCGGCCTGGTCGCCCTGGATGCCCCGCGGCATCGCGGCGCCCCGGCCCGTCCCGGCCCGCGGATCGGCGGACTTCAAGGCCGTCTATTTTCCAAGCTGCATCAGCCGCACCATGGGCCCCGCCCGGGGGGATGCGCAGCGCGACCCGCTGCACGCCGTCACCACCCGGCTGCTTGCCAAGGCACGCTGCGAGGTGCTCTTCCCGCAGCGGATGGACCGCCTGTGCTGCGGCACCCCTTTCGAGAGCAAGGGGTTCAAGGACCAGGCCGACGCCAAGGCCCGCGAGCTCGAAGCGGCCCTGCTGGAGGCCTCCGAGGGCGGCCGCCTGCCGGTGCTGGTCGACACCAGCCCCTGCCTCTATGGTGATGGCAAAGCGGCTCACCCTGCTCGACCCGGTGGAGTTCGCGCTGGCCTACCTTTTGCCGCGGCTTGAGATCGCCCCGGTTGCGGAAACCATCGCCTACCACCACACCTGCAGCAGCACCAAGATGGGGCTGGAGGCCAAGGCGCTCACCCTGGCCCGGGCCTGCGCCGCGGAAGTGGTCGTGCCGGATCTGGTGGGCTGCTGCGGATTTGCCGGCGACCGGGGGTTCAATCACCCGGAGCTCAACGCCTCGGCGCTGCAGCATCTGCGGCGCGGGGTCGAGGGAAGATGTGCAGCGGGCTACTCCACGAGCCGCACCTGCGAGATCGGGCTCTCCGCCCACAGCGGGATCCACTACAAATCGATCCTCTATCTGGTCGACCGCTGCGCCCGCCCGAAACCCGGGTGACCGATTCAGCCGCAGTCGACCGCCTTTTCCAATTACCGGCAAACAAGGCGGCACGGCCGCCGGCAGGTCCGGGGCCGAGGCCCAAATTCGCTTGACAGGGCAAACGCGCGCTGCTAAGCATAACCTCTTTTAGTACTTGAAAAAAATGGAGACACGGGATGGTCGAATTCAGCTTCCAGCAGATGTTCCCGGTCGCGGAGGATCTGACACGCTACCGGCTTCTCGGCCGGGACCACATCGGCACCTTCAGCGTTGACGGCGCGGAGTTCCTGAAAATAGCGCCGGAGGCCCTGACGCTGGTGGCCGAGCAGGCCTTCGGGGACGTTGCCCACCTGCTGCGGCCCGCTCATCTGAAGCGGCTGGCCGAGGTCTTCACGGACCCGGAGAGCTCTGCCAACGACCGCTATGTGGCCCTGGAGCTGCTCAAAAACGCGGTAATTTCCGCCGAGCGGGTCTTCCCCATGTGCCAGGACACCGGCACGGCGATCGTCATCGGGAAAAAAGGCCAGCGGGTCTTCAGCGGCGACCGCGACGAGGAGGCCCTCTCCCGAGGGGTGTTCAACGCCTACACGCGGGGCAACCTGCGCTACTCCCAGAACCTGCCCCTCTCCATGTACGAGGAGAAGAACTCGGGCTGCAACCTGCCGGCCCAGATCGAACTCTACGCCGTCGGCGGCGACGAGTACCGGTTTCTCTTCATGGCCAAGGGCGGGGGTTCGGCCAACAAGACCTTCCTTTATCAGGAGACCAAGGCCGTCCTCAACCCGAAAAGCCTCCTCGATTTCATGCGCAGCAAGATGCAGACGCTCGGCACCGCCGCCTGCCCGCCCTACCACCTGGCCTTCGTCATCGGCGGAACCTCGGCCGAGCTGACTTTAAAGACCGTCAAGCTCGCCAGCGCCGGCTACCTCGACGGGTTGCCCACGCACGGCGGCCCCGGGGGCCACGCCTTTCGGGATTTGGAGCTCGAGGCCGAGGCGCTGCGCATCTCGCGCGAGCTCGGCCTCGGGGCCCAGTTCGGCGGCAAGTGGTTCTGCCTGGACACCCGGGTCGTCCGGCTCCCGCGCCACGGCGCATCCTGCCCGATCGGGCTGGGGGTGAGCTGCAGCGCCGACCGCAACATCAAGGCCAAGATCACCCGGGAGGGAATTTTTTTAGAGGCGCTGGAGACCGACCCGGCCCGCTACCTGCCCGAGGTCGAACTGGAGGGGGCCTCCGCGGTGGCGGTGGACCTGAACCGGCCGATGGCCGAGATCCGCGCCCAGTTGAGCCGCTACCCGGTCGCCACGCCGCTGCTCCTGACGGGGGACATCATCGTCGCCCGGGACATCGCCCACGCCCGGCTGAAAGAGCGCCTCGACCGCGGGGAGGGGCTGCCGGAGTATTTTAAAAACCACATCGTCTACTATGCCGGCCCGGCCAAGACCCCTCCCGCCCACGCTGCCGGCGCCTTCGGCCCCACCACCGCCGGCCGGATGGACGCCTATGTCCCCATCTTCCAGGCCCAGGGCGCATCGCTCGTGATGCTGGCCAAGGGCAACCGCACCCGGATCGTGACCGAGGCCTGCCAGCGGCACGGCGGGTTTTACCTGGGGTCGATCGGGGGCGTGGCGGCCCGCTTCGGCAAGGAGTGCATCACCGCCATGGAGCTGATCGAATTCCCGGAGCTGGGCATGGAGGCGGTCTACCGCATCCGCGTCAAGGATTTCCCGGCGTTCATCATCGTCGACGACAAGGGCAATGATTTTTTCGAAACGATTGTCAAGTAAAGGATACAAGGGGCCGAGGGCTCGAGTGAAAAAACCATGACAAACCGATTGAGATAGGGACGGTTCAACCGTTTTCTTTAACAGACAGCCGATATCCAACCAACTACCTCTTGCAAGGGAGATCATTATGGCCAAGCAGAAAATGAAAACCATGGATGGCAACACCGCCGCCGCCCACGTGGCCTATGCCATGAGCGATGTGGCGACCATTTACCCGATCACCCCCTCCTCCCCC
>JALOOU010000145.1 GCA_025454255.1 Desulfobacterales bacterium
CTTCCGGCGGGCGCTGCCCGATTTTCGGCCGGAAGACAACGTGGGGTCTCCTTATTGTGTGCGGCAATATGGGGTCGACGAAAACCTGGGGGGCCGGAAAGGTCTGGCGGCTGCACGGAGGGAGCTCGCCAAGCGGGGGTTGAAGCTCATCCTCGATTTTGTCCCGAATCATGTGGCGCCGGACCATCCATGGGTCGTCGATCATCCAGACTACCTCGTTCAGGGGAACGCTGATGATGCGAGAAACGACCCGGCGGCCTTCATTTCGGTGAGAGGAAAGGTGTTCGCCTGTGGCCGGGATCCTTTCTTCCCGGCATGGCCGGATGTGCTCCAGCTCAACGCCTTTCAGCCGGGGCTCAGGCAGGCGGTGATCGAGACCCTTGCAGACATCGCCGAACAGTGCGACGGCGTGCGCTGCGACATGGCGATGCTTCTGCTGAACTCGGTTTTCGAACGCACCTGGGGCAACCGTGCGGGGCAGCCGCCGGCAACGGAGTACTGGGTGGAAGTGATTCCCGCCATTAAGAAGGCGCATCCGGGTTTCCTTTTCATGGCCGAGGCGTATTGGGGGCTTGAGTGGGAGCTCCAGCAGCAGGGGTTCGACCACTGTTACGACAAACGCCTCTACGACCGTTTGGAACACGACTCGGCCGAGAACGTGCGGCTGCATCTTTGCGCCGACCTCGCCTACCAGGAAAAGCTGGTCCGTTTCATTGAAAACCACGACGAGCCCCGTGCCCTTTCGGTCTTTTCTGCCCAGAAGGAGCGCGCCGCCGCCGTGACCATTGCGACGATTCCGGGCGCAAAACTCTTCCATGAGGGACAGTTCGAGGGAAGAAAGGTCAGGCTGCCTGTCTTCCTCGGCCGCCGCCCGGACGAGCCGGCCGATCCCGACCTCCCGGGTTTCTACCACACGCTTCTTAAGGCCGCTTCAGCGGAGGGGCTGCCAGGGGGGCATTGGCAGCTGTGTGAACGCACGGGGTGGCCGGACAATACGAGCTATCAAAATCTTCTCGCCTGGTGCTGGCGCAAAACCGAGGAGGTTCACCTGATCGTCGTCAATTTCTCAGACTCGGGCGCGCAGGGGCGCGTACGGCTGCCGTGGAACCATCTTTCAGGCAGATCATGGAGGATGACCGACCTCTTTTCCGGGCAGATCTATGAACGCAATGGAGACGAAATGTGCCATCCCGGACTGTACGTCGATCTTCCCCCCTGGGGCTACCACCTTTTGAGCCGATGGGCGCCGATAGGGTGAGAGCCGCACAACGCGAGACGGAATCGTGTTCCTACGTTCAAGCGGCGTTCTGCTCCCGATCCCATGTCTGCCCTCCGGCTTCGGCATCGGCGACCTCGGCCCGGACGCCTACCGCTTCGCCGATTGGCTTCATTCAACGGGCCAGCGGGTGTGGCAGATACTGCCGTTAAACCCGGCCCACTCCGCCTACGGGCATTCTCCCTACCACAGCGTCTCCTCCTTTGCCTGCGACCCGTTGCTGATCAGCCCCGCGCGTCTTGCCGCAGAGGGACTGCTTGAGCGGGAGGAGCTGCCGGCGCCTGAATTGCAACGAGGCCGGATCGATTGCGCCGCCGTCGCCGGCATGAAGCAGGGGCTGCTGGGCAAGGCCTGCGCCCGCTTCAGGCGGCGGCTGCCCGAGGAGGGGTGTTACACGCGGTTCTGCACCGAGAACTCCGCCTGGCTGGAGGATGATGCCTTCTTCAACGCCCTGAGCGAGCGCTACCGCGGCACGGTATGGAACCGCTGGCCGTCCGAAATTCAACAGCGCCGGCCGGAAGCACTCGCCCGACTGCGGGCGGAGCTTGAAGAGGCCATCGACCATGCAAAGATCACCCAGTATTTTTTTCATCGGCAGTGGCGCGGGTTGAGAGCCTACCTGCGGGAGAGGGGGATCCGGATTTTCGGGGACCTGCCCATCTATGTGCCCCTGCACAGCGCTGATGTCTGGTGCCGCCAGCCCCTTTTCAGCCTCGATGAGGCCGGGAACCCCTCGACCGCCTCCGGCGTTCCCCCGGATTACTTCAGCAGCGAGGGCCAGCTGTGGGGCCACCCGGTCTACCGGTGGGAGGTTCATCGCGAAACCCGCTTCGACTGGTGGATCCAACGCTTCGCGCGAATGTTTTTCCTGTACGATTGGGTCCGAATCGACCATTTCCGCGGGTTGGTGGCGTATTGGGAGGTGCCGGCGGGGGAGCCGACGGCGGCGGGCGGACGGTGGGTGCAGGCCCCCGCTGAGGATTTTTTCAAGGAACTTGAGCGGCGTTTTGTCTCTCTTCCGGTGACGGCCGAAGATTTGGGGGTCATCACCGCCGAGGTCCGCGAGGCATGCGGCGCCAAGGGATTCCGGGCATGCGGGTGCTCCTTTTCGGCTTGGCCGACGAGCCGGGGGGCAATGCGAACGCCCCGCACAACATTCCTGAGAGGTGTATGGTCTTCACCGGCACGCACGGCAACAACACGGTCAGGGGGTGGTTCGAACAGGAAGCCGGCCCTCTCGAAAAGCGCCGCCTCGAACTGATCCTCGGCCGCGAGCCCGTCTCCGAAGAGGTGCCTGGGATCTGATCCGGCTGGCCATGATGTCGCCGGCGCGAACGTGCATCCTTCCCGTCCAGGACCTGCTGGGCCTGGGGCCGGAGGCGCGCATCAACCACCCCGGCAGACCAGAGGGCAACTGGCGGTGGCGGATGACGCCCGGCCAGTTCGACGCCCTGCCGCAAAGGCGATTGCGGGAGCTGACCGAGGCCAACCGACGATTCATGTCGATGGATGCGACGGAATCCATTCCAATCGCATATTGCATAATGGGCAGGCGCCGGGATATGATTCGACCCAATGACGATCGCCAAAAAGGTCACCTCCCAAGGGAGAGGGCGCTAAGCGCCGATGCCATGCTCCGATGGGGGCCGGCAGCCGTCCGGGAAACCGCGTTGATCGACGAAAGAGGGAGTGATGCCTTCTCCTCGACAAAACAAATGGACGCAGTGGTGGGGTCCATTGTGTCTCTTCGTGATGAATCGCAGCGGCGTCTGCGACGAGGCGTCCCATGCCCAGGTTCAAGCCGCAGTCGGCTTGGAAGCGAAAAACATCCTGATGCTGCATTCCCACGAGGCCAACGCACCAGTCTTTCTATGGACCGACCGGGGCCTCCTGTGAGCGCTGGAATCCGGCGGGATACCGCTTCAAACCCGACGGCAAGACGCCCAGGTGCTGGCGTGTGTTGCGGACAACGGCAAGGGCATCGCCGCGGCGGATGCCGAGAAGCTTTTCGAACCCGTTTTCACCACAAAGCCTCAAGGACTCGGCATGGGTCTGTCGATCTGCCGCTCGATCATCAAAAGTCACAGCGGACATATTTGGGCCGAGGAAAATTCCAGGGGGGGAGCGGCGTTCATTTTCGTTTTCCCGGTTGCCGCCGCCCAGGGTCGGATGCATCATAAGACCAAGGTCTTATTCTCGCCCCCGGATCGTGCGTGATATCAAAAAAATGAGGGCTGCGGGCCGGCAGGCGGATGCGCCGCAGATATTGCTTGGCAGGCGGTTATGGTGTATCGGAGCGGGGAAGTGCCATCCGCTCTCAGCTCAAAAGCGACAAGACGAGCCCAATGTGGTACGTGAGCCGAGAAAGCGGCCGCTGCATCGAACCGGAGCCGCAAAAGATCCCTATTGAAGAGAGTCAAGCTTTGGAAAAGAGCGCCGCCCCCTTGCAATCCAAAGCCGAGGAACCTCCAATGAAAAAGAGACTTCTCTGGGGAGCTGTTTTCTGCGCAGCCCTATTGTGTTTTTCCGTCCCGGTCGGCTGGTGCGCCAAACTGCCGAAAGCGAAGCCGGCCCCGGCCAAGGAGCCCTCCCCCACCGAGCTGACGGTTGAGCAGGTCGACCCCTATCTCGCCACACTCACCGACGAGCAGGCGCGCAAGGTTCTGGGGCGGGTGCTGAAGCAGTCAGCGGTTGAGAGGGCCGGCCCGAAGGACTCCGGTGCGAGCTGGCTGATTGGGCCTGCTTTCTTCGGCGCCGCGCAGAAGGTGACCGACGCCAAAGAGCGGCTGCGCGCCTATTTCTCCTCGGCCGCCGCAGAGACCACCCGCGCCGAGGAGTTCTTCGAAACCCTCTCCGAACAGAAGAGCTGGGGGACCCTTTTCGGCCGGCTGGCAGCCGTCGTCGCCATCATCGGCTGCGGCTTCGGCCTGCGGCGGCTCTTCGTACAGAAGACGGCCGGCGTCAGGGAGCAACTCCTCGGCGCGGTCCGCCTGGGCAAGGCCGAGTTTTTCGGCCGGATTCTCACGCGGCTGCTGCTTGAAATCGTCGGGGCCGTCGTGTACGTGGTTTCAACCTTCACGCTCTTCGTGATCTTCTTCCGGCCGGAGCAGATCGGCTACGTATTCGTCGCATCCTACCTCGTGGCGAGCTATTACATCGTGCTCATCGCCCTGATCTCGCGCGTCGTCTTCTCCCCGGCGGCGCCCGCGCTGCGGCTGTTCCCGATGCCCGACGACCTCGCGCTCTTTTTTCACCGCTGGCTGATGTGGATCATCCTCTCCTCCGGTGTCGTGGTGGCCACGAGCACGGTGTTCGACCGGTTGGGGGGCACTCGCGAGCTATACCTGCTGCTCTACAGCCTGTCCGGAGCGCTGGTCATTTTCTCATTGATCGTGATGGTCTGGCAGAAGCGCAAGCCCGTCGCCCGGGCCATCATGGGCGGGGACGAGGCTGCCGGCAAGACCGGCAAACCCATTCGCCGGTTTTTCGCCCGATCCTGGCACTGGCTTTCGATGCTCTACATTCTCTGGATGGGGGCGGACTGGGTCGCAGGGGTGATCGTGGAGGGGCATCTCACCCTGCTGAACCTCATTCTGAGCGTCTTCATCATCCCCATCTTCTTCGGTCTAGACCAGTGGGGGCTGCGGTTGCTCAAAATCGCCGCCGGGGATGTCCCCGCCCCGATCCCCCTGACCGGGTTCGCCGAAACAGAGCCGGCACAGAAACCGCTGGAGGAGCCTCAAGAGGGCTTCCGCAACTATGTCCCGCTCATCCGCCGCCTCTACCGGGCCGTTCTCGCTGCATTCGCGTTTTTCATCGTGCTGCGCCTCTGGGGCATCGATCTGCCGCTGGGCTTGGTCTTCACCCAGGGGGTGTTCAGCGTCATCGTGACCCTGGCGCTCGGGCTGATCGCCTGGCAGATCATCAAGGCCCGCATCGACCGCAAGATCAAGGATGAGACCCTGGCGGGTGACGAGGAGGCGGCCGAGGAGGGCGGCGGGCCGGGCGGCTCGCGCGCGGTGACGCTTCTCATGCTGCTGCGCAAGTTCATCCTGGCGGTGCTCTTCGTCATCGTCGCACTGATCACCCTCTCCTCCAT
>JALOOU010000146.1 GCA_025454255.1 Desulfobacterales bacterium
CCGCGTGACCCGCATCCCCGACGGTCCCTACCGGGGCGAGGGCGAGGGACCGGAGTACGAAACCGTCTACGCCCTCGGCTCGGACTGCGGGGTGGACGACCTCGCGGCCCTCACCAAGGCGAACTACGAGTGCAACGAGCTGGGCCTCGACACCATCAGCATGGGGTCGACCATCGCCTGCGCCATGGAGCTCTACGAGAAGGGCTTCCTGAAGGAATCCGAAACCGGCATGCCGCTCCACTGGGGCGACGGCGAGGCCCTGGTCCGGCTCACCCGGATGACCGCCCGCCGCGAGGGGTTCGGCGAGCTCCTGGCCGAGGGCAGCCTGCGCCTGGCGACCCGCTGCGGGCACCCGGAGCTCGCCATGGTGGCCAAGGGGCTGGACTTCGCGGGCTACGACCCGCGCGGCGAGCAGGGCATGGGGCTGGCCTACGCCACCTCCCCCATCGGCGGCTCGCACATGCGCGGCGACCCGGCTTACTTCGAGCTCCTGGGCGTGCCGGTCGCCGCCGACCCGCACACCTGGGAGGACAAACCGCCGCTGGTGGCCAAGTGGCAAGACCTCTTCTGCGTGATCGACGCGGCCGGCCTGTGCGTTTTCTTCAGCGTGCGCTACCTGGTGGAGCAGAACCTGATGGTCAAGCCGACCGGCATCACCGAGCTGCTCAACGCCGCGACCGGCGCGGGTTATACACCGGAGGAGGTGGAGACGATCGGCGAGCGCATCTTCAACGCCGAACGGCTCTACCTGCTCGCCGCGGGCTTCACCCGCCGGGACGACAGCCTCCCCCGCCGCATCACGCACGAGCCCATGCCCCTCGGGCCGGCCAAAGGCATGGTGTGCCGTCTGGAGGAGATGCTGCAGCCCTATTACGCGCTGCGGGGCTGGAGCCCGGACGGCGTCCCGAGCGCGGACAAGATCGCGGATCTGGGGCTGCAGTGAAGGTGCGCGTGGCTCTTTTCGCCAACCTGCGCGACTACGCGCCGGCTGGCGCCACCTCCCATGAGCTGACCTTGGCCGACGGTGCGACCGTCGCCGATGTGCTCGCCGCGCTCGGGATCCCGCCGGCCATCGAGGCCGTCCTGCTCGTCAACGGCCGCCGCGCGCAGGCCGGCATGCGCCTGCACGGCGACGACGAGGTCACCCTCTTCCCGCCGATGGAAGGCGGCTGAGCCCGTTCGGAGCACGGCCCGGTTGGGGCGCCGCCCCGATTGCTTTTTTTGGCCGGCGGGCTTATGGTAGGGGTCATCAGGCAACTCGATATGCTCGGCCGGACCCGGATTCCCGTCCTGTGTTCGCCAAGCGGTTTCCCGCCCGGTGGTCCCTGTCCACCTGTTTCCGGCCTCCTGCCGCTTGCATCCAGGGGCTCGCCCTGGTCGTTTTTTCAGCGCGTGCATTAAACCCGATCTCCGTCGACTCAAATCGCCCGTCCCGACCGTTTCATCGAACCGGCAATGCCGGTTGAGGCCCGAGACGCGCTACCAAGGCCTTCCGGTCGCTGAGACCGGGGACGCAGGGGACAATGCCCGATGAAAACCAATCGGCCCAGCTGGAGCTCACTGACCGTTTCGCCCGATGCCGTGCTCAAGAAAATCAAGCCGGGAATGAGCATTTTTTTGAGCACGGGGGTGGCGGAACCCCGCACCATGGTGCGGCACATCATGCGCTCGCGGGAGAAGAACCTGGAGGACCTGGAGCTCGTCCAGTTGGTCAGCTTCGGCGACGCGATCTCGCTGGAAGCGCTCAAGTCTCAGAACTTTCGCTTGAAAACCTTTTTCACCGGCTGGGCGGCCGATAGGGCCATTGAAAACGGGCAGGTCGATCTGGTGCCCAGCCGGTTTCAAAAAATCGCGGGGCTGATTTCCTCCGGCCAGATCCCCTTAGACATGGCCATCGTCCAGATCACCCCCCCGAACGAAGCCGGCTATTGCAGCCTGGGCGTGTCGGTGGATGTGGCCTGGGAGGCGATGGAAAAAGCGGCGGTCACCATAGGCGAGATCAACCCCAAAGTTCCCCGAACCTTTGGCGACACGTTCATCCCCGCCTCCGAATTCGACCATCTGGTCCTGGCCGAAGACGATCCGCTGTATTTCGAACGCTGGCAAGTGGATGACGCCCTGGATCGCGCGGCCCAGAATGCCGCCGCGCTGGTCGAGGACGGGAGCTGCCTCGCCTTTTCCATCGGGCCGCTTTACGAAGCCCTGGCCCGCCACCTGAAACCCAAGAGGCATCTCGGCGTTCACTCGCCCTTCTTCACGGATCCGCTGATGGAATTGATCAAGTCCGGAGCGGTCACAAACCGCCGCAAGGAAAGCTACCGGGGCAAATCCCTCACCTCGTATGCCTTCGGCACACCGGAGCTGTTTGCGTGGCTCGACCACAACCCCTTGGTCGAGTTCCAGCGCATCGACAAGGTATTCAACCCGCTGATCATCGGCCGCAACCGTCAGTTCGTAACCGTCATCGCCGCCCGCCGGGTCGACCTCTACGGTCGGGTGGGGCTGCATGCGGGGAAGGGCAACGTGGCGACCGGACCTTCCGAGATCGTGGATTTCTCCGCCGGGTCGACCCTGTCGGAGGGAGGGCGTTCCATTTTCGCGCTCACCAGCCGCGACCTGAAAGGCCGCTCCAACATCCGGCCCACCATCGCCGATTTGCCCAACCAGTTCGGGCTGTACGAGTCGGTGAGCACGGTCGTTACCGAGCACGGTGTCGCCCACCTGGAAGGCCGCACCGTGCGCGAGCGGGCCCAGGCGCTGATCGAGGTGGCGCATCCGGATGACCGGGCCTGGCTGGTGCGCGAGGCCAAGGCCCGCAACTTCCTTTATCCCGACCAGATTTTTCTGGAGGCCAGCGCCCGGCTCTACCCCCAGCACATCGGCGCCACGCACATTTTTAAAGAAGGCCTGAAGGTCCGCTTCCGGCCCATCAAACCCTCCGATGAGGAAGGCATGCGCCATCTGTTCTACCGGTTCTCGGAGGAGGCCACCTACGCGCGCTATTTCCATTCTGTCAGGAGCATGCCGCACACCAAAATGCAGGAATACGTGAATGTGGACTGGAGCAGGGACATGTCCATTGTCGGCCTGGTGGGCGAGGAAGGCAAGGGCCGGATCATCGCCGAAGGACGCTACCTGCGGATACCGGGCGGGGCGCTCGCCGAGCTGGTCTTCGTGGTGGACGAGCCCTATCACGGCAGGGGCATCGCCACCCACCTTTACAGCGTGCTCATCGGCTTGGCGCGGGAACGCGGCATCAAGAGCTTCACGGCCGATGTGCTCTTCAACAATCTGGCAATGATGAAGGTGTTTCACAAAGGTGAACTGCCTGTGCATGCCCACCTCGAAAGCGGGGTGTACCATTTGACCATCCCGCTCGAATAGAACGGAAAGGAGGCGCTGCGATGCTGATCGATCAGGCCGATCTCTTGTGGGAAATGGACAAGTTGTTTGTAAGGGAGTTCATGGGAATGACCGCCCCGGTGAACTTTGAAACGGGAGACGTCGTTTTTCGAGAAAGCGATCCCGCTGATTATTTTTTTACTCTGGTCGAGGGACGCGTTCGGCTGACAGTGGGTGTTCCGCCCCGGGAAGTCTACACGGTCGACCGGCCGGGAGAGGCCTTCGGCTGGTCGAGCCTCGTGGATCGCAACTACTATTCGGCCGCTGCCGAATGCTTGGAAACGACGCGCTGCCTGAAGCTGGAGGGCAAGAAACTGCAAACCCTTCTGCAAAACCACCCCGAAAGCGGCCTACTGTTTTACAAAAAGCTGGCCGGGATGCTGGGGCACCGCCTGGTTCAGTTCTATCAGATCACATGCCCGACCGGCGGATGACCCCCCGGGGGCCCCCGCGGATTCCGCCCGGCAGCGGCCGATCGGGCCTACTTTAGATGCATGATCCGCCGCGCCTCGTCCGGGGTGGCCGCCGGCCGCCCGAACTCGGCCGCCAGCTTCACGATCCGCTCCACGAAACGCTCGTTCGGCGCGAGCTCCCCCTTGCGGAAGTAGATGTTGTCCTCCAGGCCGACGCGCACGTGCCCGCCCATCAGGACCGCATGGGTGTTCATCACCAGCTGGGCCGGCCCGATCCCGGCCGCCGTCCAGGTGGCCCCGGCCGGGATGCTGTTCTTGAGGTGCACCAGGTTCTCGATGGTGGCGGGGATCGCGCCCCTGAGGCCCATCACGAAATCGAAGTGCAGCGGCGGCACGGCCAGGCCCTTTTCGGCCAGCGCGACGGCGTTGGCGATCATGCTGACGTCGAAGATTTCCATCTCCGGCTTGATGCCGTGGGTCCGCATGTCCCGCGCCAGGTTCTCGATGAGCTCCGGGCTGTTGGCGTAAACCGAGTCCGGGAAATTCACCGATCCCGTGGTCAGGCTCGCCATCTCGGGCTTGAGCGCGAGCCGGTCGCTCCTTTGTTCGTAGGCCATCCCCGCCCGGCCGCCGGTCGAAATCTGGATGATGAGGTTCGTGCGTTCCTTGAGGCCCTCATGGATCTCCTTGAATATCTGGAAATCCGCGGACGGAGATTCGTCCCGCGGGTTGCGGGCGTGCACGTGGATGACCGCCGCCCCGGCCTGTTCGCAGCGCACCCCGGCATCCACGATTGCCTCCGGCCGGATCGGCACATAGGGTGTTTTCTTGCGGGTGGGCAGGGAGCCGGTGACCGCGGCGGTGATGATGAGCTTTTCCATGTCGACCTCGCAACGTGGCGGATGATGGCCGCCTTATAGGCAGGATCCCGCGCCCGCGTCAACCATTGACAGACGCATTCAAATTGGGCAGATTGACGGCCTTTCACGGCAAACCGCCCGCCGCCGGTGGTCGGCGGCGGGCGGATTCACATCCTTAATTGTAGGAGACCGCTCATGAAGTGTAAACGCCGCATCGCTTTAGTCGCCGTCGCCGTGCTGCTGCTCTGCGGCAGCGCCTGGGCCCAGGACGCGATCAAGGTGGGGGTCGTCGGCCCCCGCACCGGACCGGCCGCCGCCACGGGGGCGGCCTTTGAAGAGGGCATCAAGCTCGCCACGGAATACGTCAATTCCAAGGGCGGCGTCGGCGGCAAGAAGCTGGAAATCGTCTTCGAGGACACCGCCGGCGCGCCGGACAAGGCCGCCTCGGGATTCGAGCGCCTGGTCACGCGCGACAACGTCGTGATGGTGCTGGGTGAAAGCCATTCCTCATCGGCCCTGGCGGAAATCGAGGTGGCCAACCGCCTGAAGGTCCCTTTCATCGTGGTGGAGGCCTGGGCGGATGAAATCACCGCCAAGAACTACCGCTACGTCTTCCGGGCCGGCCCCTCCAAC
>JALOOU010000078.1 GCA_025454255.1 Desulfobacterales bacterium
CTCGACCCTGCACACCAACGACTCGCCCAGCGCCATCACGCGCCTCGTGGACATCGGGGTCGAGCCGTTTCTGATCTCCTCCTCGGTCCTGGCCGTCTTCGCCCAGCGCCTGGTGCGCGTGCTCTGCCGGGAGTGCAAGCAGCCCACCTCCCCGAAGACGGTCTACCTGCAGAGCATCGGCGTTCGGCCGCAGCAGTTCGCCGACGCCACCATCTTCAAGGCGGTCGGATGCGAAAAATGCTTTCAGACGGGCTACCGGGGGCGGATCGGCATTTTCGAGATCATGCTGATGAGCGAGGAGCTGCGCGGCCTCATCCTGCAGACCTTCGATTCCAACCGCATCAAGGCGCAGGCGATCCAGGAGAAGATGATGACCCTGCGCCAGGACGGCATCCAGAAAGTACTCGAGGGCACGACGACCATCGAAGAGGTCCTGCGCGTGACCCAGGGGTAGTCAGCGTCCATCCATCCATGGGATGAACATCCTTTCCAGGGCGAAGGGGTCGTCGAAATGCCGCTCCCCGACGAAGGCCACGGCATGCCGCCCGGCTTGGCGCATGGCTCCCGGGGAGACGACGCCCGTCGGCCAAAGCAAAAACCGCTCCAGCCGCTCGCTGCCGGGCACCAGGCTGTCCGGGCCGAACATGCTCCTGCGCCCGCCGCCTTCGTGCGGGAGGCTGCGCAGGCCGCCGTAGTCCGCGAGGGGGTACACCCCGGCTTCGGCGAGCGGCTGCCGGGCCCGCGGGTAGAGGTGCCGGACGTAGTGGGTCCGGCTCTCCATGGCGACCGTCATGATCTCCCGCGCAGGGTCCAGCGCGGGCGCCGCAAGTATCAGCGGGGGTTCGGCGTAGTCGATGGCCTCGCGCGCCGTCAGCCGGTGCGTGGGATACGCCTGGTAGTAGCAGCCGCAGTTGTGGACGGTCTCGTAGAGCAGGGGCTCACCGCTGCCATCCAGCGTCACCCGATAGGTGACCCCGTCCAGGAACCCGCCGTAGATGTCGAGCGCATGCTGCTTGGGCCGCGCCGGGAACCAGACGACATAGTGGAGCTGGGTCAGGACCTGTCCGCCGAAACGCGTGAAGGTCAGCAGGGTGTAGGCGGTGGGGCTGCCGGTGTCGACTGCCAGCGCGTTGCCGGAAGCCCAGCGGGGGGCCCCGATGCGGTCGAACTCAGCCTCCGTCCGGACCTCCCACACCGGGGCGTGGGCCCGGAAGAGCTCCGCTTGCGCCTCTTGCGGGTAGACGGGTATCCCCAAGGCATCCCGTTTGGCGTGCGAAACGATGAGGTGTGCATCCGCCGCAGGGCGTCTGCTCTCGGGAAAATAGAGTGTGCTTCGCCAGGCGGCCGGCGGCTTCGTCGAAAACCCCGGGCGCGCCTCGGCATGCCAGTTCGACACGCCGTACGACACCAGCCAGCGGGTCAGCGGATAGAGTCCCGCGGCCCGCCAGAACCGCAGATACTCATCGGGGGCCCGGGCGTTTGCTCGCAGCCGCGCCAGCTGGTCGCCGCTCTGGAGATCCGCCGTGCGCAGCAGCTCGCCGCAGGCGGAAACGCGCGCGGTGAGCTCGAGCGGGTCGGATGCTCCGGCAGGGGAGCTTTCCACCGCACGGGGCAAATTGGCGATTTCGTAACCTCTCGCCTCCGCGTCCAGGGCCTGCATCCGGCGCACCCATGCGTCGAGGGCGTCTTTCTCCCGGGTCTCCGCGCGAAACGATGCCAGAAACCGGTCGACCCGCATGTAAGGGAAGCCATCGATTCGGAACGCACCCGGGTCAAGCACCCGGGCCTCCGACGCCCGCTGGTCCAACGAATAGAAAAAGTCGGCGCAGCGGCCGAGGGGGCCGTCTTCACCCACGCGGGGGGACGGGGTCGTCCGGGGGACGATGGCGCAGGAGGCCATCAGCCATACGCAGATCCCAGCGACAGCCCATGCCCGCAGCTTCGCGGCCCGGAGCCATATCATAACCCGTTCTCCTCTGATGGAATGATTTCACCCGAGTAGCGACCCTTGTGCCCCAAAACAAACTCCTGCTCCCAATTCGCGATGTAGGTCAAAAAATCCGCCATGCCGCCGCCCCACGGATAGTAAGCCCACAGCGCGGCCCCGAAAAAATCGAAGTACGCTTCCTGGGAGACCCGCGTCCCCTCATCAATCGGCTCCAGCCGGATGACCCCATAATGAAATCGCTGGCTGCATTCCAGAGGATTCAAGAGCACAAACTCCAACCGGTGAGCGGCGGGATAAACCGTGGTCTGCCATCTGAAAAGGAATGCCGGCGAGTAGGTGTATCTGTTCTCGGTGATTGCGGTGTTGCCCCTGCGTGAAATGAAACGATGTTCGCGGATGAATTTGTTTCCGGCCAAAAAATCGTTGTCGAAATCCGTCTTAAACCTCCAGTACACGTCGATCGGCACCAGCACCACATATTCGAGTCGATATGCTTTGCCGCCGCGCCGGTCAGATTCGATGTGACGGATGGACACCTTGTTTTCTGTCGGCCCCTCCGGTACACCGGCTTCAGCTGAATGGGCCCTCAATGGAATATAGGCGACCCATGCGGACAAAATCCAAAAAAACACGGGGCGAGCCCACCACGCTAAACGGATGAGAGTGGATTTCATCATGACACCCCGCTGAGGCTCTGATCGGCCGGAGCGGCCATCATATGTCATTTTGATTGGCTGGGCCGCATTTCGGCCGGTCGTTCTTTATTTCGTTCTCCAAATCAGTTTCATGGTCAAGCGCTTCTTGAAGGCGCCGGACTTCATCGATCACCCTTTTGAAGCGAAAGCCGAAGGCTGTCAGCGTGTACCGCACTTCGAGCGGCGGTTTTTCGCCGATCACGTTGCGCTTCGCGATCCCAAAGCGGATCATCTTATGCAACCGCTCATTCATCACCTTTGCCGACAGCCCCGAGCACGCACGCAGCATGGCGCCGGGCCGAGAGGAGCCACCGGCGACCAGTTCAAGCAGGCGCATCGACCATTTGCAGCCGACGATGTCCTCTACCATCGCGGCAACAGGGGGCGCTGCAGTTGGCGCCGATCTCTTCCCGTCAGTGTTCATGGATTCATTATCGACGATTTCGCAAAAAGGTCCCGCTTCTGCGTTGGGCGTCGTCTCGTTGTCACTGCGGCGCACTTGAACTATGCCTCATCACACGAGATTCGCCCGTCTTGAATTTGGCGCTCTTTGCAAAGTCGCCTGGGTCTCGATTTTTACGAGTTCATCATTGTTCGGCATGATACTGTCACCTTACTAAAAAGTAACTACTTGAACAGATTCATGGAGAACTCTACCTTTGCTTGCCAAGATCGACGATCCTGGCCAAATAAATCCGGAACGAAAGGGACTGCATCATGAAAAAGAAAGCCATTTTCTACCATGCGGGTTGTCCCGTCTGCACCAGCGCCGAAAAATCGGTCCTCAGTGCCCTTGATGAAAGCCGATTCAACATCGAGGTGGTCCACCTCGGCAGCGAAAAAGGGCGCATTCCCGAGGCTGAGGAGCTTGGGATAAAGTCGGTGCCGGCCCTATCGCTGGATGGAGAGGTGTTTCACATTAACTTCGGGGCGAGTATAGCCGACCTCAAACGACCATAGTGGCAGGAACGTATGGGAGGGGCTTGCCATGCCTCTCCCGAGAAATTCTTTTAAATGCGACAGCCTCATCACCCCGGTATGTTCGTTCCAAGAAATGAATCCTCGTTTTAGCGACCAGCAATGTCTGATTCCAAGGGACGTAGGCAAGTGAATAATTCCTACGAATCAGTCGATTGCCAATCGGAAGGATCCGCGGGCAGCCTCCGTCCGGCAATTGGAGCAGATCATCCCGGCCACATCTCAGACGACGAGCTGGCGGCGCAATTCGACGTAACGCGCACTGCACCACCTGTTGGCCAGCCGCTCCCGTGTCAGATCGCCCATGAGCCCGTACTACTCTCAATCGGTGCCTCACTGGACTACCCGGCCGCTCCGGCCATGTTCGGTGGGAGAGCGGCCGCCTCCGGCCGCAGGCATCCCGCGGCGGCGGCTGCAGACGGCATCAGGGCGGCTCAATCCGGTTTTCGGCCAAGACTCTACTCGTAGCTTGCGGGCAACACCATCAGCATGTCCACATCGACTCTCTCCACGCCGGGGACCAGTTTCACAAGTTGCGCAATGTCGCCCTTGCTCGCTTGGTTTTCCACAATTCCGGTAATCCGCACAAGCCCCTTCTCCGGCACCTCCACCTGCAGGCTCTTGAGCTGGATACCCTGCTCCCGGAGAGACGCCTCGATACGCCTGGTTTTCGAGAAACGCTCGAGCGCATCCAGCGCGTAGATGTTGCACGCCTTCAACTCCGGATAGCGCGCCATATCGATGATGGTTTGGGCTGCCCTCTCAAGGCCGATTTTTTCTGAATTGACGCAGACATCATACAATGAGGGATCATCCCGGTCTCGGTGAAAGGCATACCGGAAAAACCCTTTGCTTTCGTGGTCGTTTTTCCGGACCAGCCTTTCGGCGACCTCGCGCGAAACGCCCATTTGCTTCATCAGATTCTGGATGCGGCGCTCATCGGTGGAGACGACCCGCACGTGCAGCGCACAGCTGAAATCCTGCAGCAGGACTTGGCTGCCGTGGCCGACGATCACCCCTTCGCCGCTGCGCGCCGCATCGAAAATGACCGCACCCATCAGGTTTGCAAAAACATCGAACTGTTCTCCGATCAGCCGTTCAAACCAGCCCGGAGGTTTTTCTTTGAACTTCTGGAGCGGTTCCACATCGAGCCCCATGCGGACGGCCGCTCCCAGGAGATTGGCATCATCAAAGAGAGGAATGCCGAGGCCTTCAGCGACCAGTCTGGCCACTGCGGCGCCGTCGGAGCCGATACCGTGGGTGATGGTGATCAGTGGCATGGGCACCTCCTTGGTTTGGATGATATCGGGGAAGTGAAGACTCCGCTTCCGGCCGGCGAGGGAAAGGAGATAAGACCGGCATGAAAGAGGAGAGCGTGTTTAGGAAAGAACTACAAGAAAATGCTTTGTACTATCGAGGCGATTGTCAATAGCGGGGCCAACGCGCGCGGCCCAGGCGTTTGCAGGTGGCGGTTCGTCGAATCCCCGCTACGCTGTTTCCTCCCCTGCGGGAGAAGGGGACGCAAACAGCGGGCCGGGTTGGGGTTGCTGTTCCGGATCGTCGTGTTCGGTCGCTGCAGCGGCGATCCGGCAGCCGGCGCAGATCATGCCGGCCACATCCCATGCGGCCAGACGGCGGCGGAATTCGCCGTAGCGGGGGGCGCGCCACACATCGCTGATCCGCTGCCGCGTCAGGTCGCCCATGACCCCTTGCTGCTCCCAGTCGGCGCAGCACTGGACCACGCGGCCGTCCTGGAGCACGCCGAGCTGCTCGGAGAGGCGCCGGCAGCCGGTAAAACGCTCCAGGTTCCCGGTGGCGCTCTGCCGGATCGCGGCATGGCCCGCCCGGTTCTCCATGGGCTGGACCGACAGGCGGACGCCCTGCGCCTGCCAGAAGCGATGCGCCGCCGGCAGTTCGGCGCGGGCGAGCTCGCTGTCCACCATGGCGACCTCCAGCCGGGGCCGCTTCGCCCCGGCCGCCGCCTTGAGTTCCATGAGGCGCGCGATGTTTCTCAAGGTGCGCGCCAGCGGCAGCCCCGTCACCTCCCGATAGGTGTGCGGGTCCAGGCTCTGCACCGACAGCTTCAGCTTGTCGAGGCCCGAGTCGAGCAGACCGCGGGCCATCCGTTCGGTCAGGAGCGAGCCGTTGCTGATGACCTTGACGTATTGCGGCTTTCGGATCCGGGCGGCGATGTAGGCGATGCGCTGCGGAAGTTCGGGGTCGAGCATCGGCTCGTTCATGAGATAGACCGAAAACCGGCGCACACCGAGCTCCAGACACTGATCGATGACGGTGCGAAAGAGCTCCCCGGCCATCCGCCGGCCCGTGGGAATCGAACGCCGGGTCTTGCTGTTCGGGCAAAACCGGCAGCGTCCGTTGCAACCCGTGACCGTTTGGATCAGCAGATGATCCGGCGGCCCCGGGTCCGTCAACGGGTCGCCCGCGTTGCCCGGTGAATCGTCCATAATGAACTCCGCAGCGGCGTATGCCGCATCTAAGGGTCGGGGGCGGCGGTGCATGCCAACCCCTCGTAGCAGGCCGCCTCGTCCGGCCGCCCGCGCCGGCGGCAGCCGCCGGCGACCACCGCGCACTTTTGTCTCAGGACGCGGACCGCGGCCTGCCGCTGGTCCGCGGAGAGTAGATCCCCTTCCAGCAGCTTACGGATGGACGCGATGCGGTGCCGATCCAACCCCCAGCCGCTCGAAAGCTGGTCCGCATGGCCGCCGCGCTTGACGATGAGCGCGGTAGGGACCAGATGGATCGGAAGCCGGCAGGCCACCCGCAGCCAGAGGTCGTAGTCCTCGCAGGCCGGCAGCGCCTCATCGAAGCAGCCTACCCGATCGAACAGCTCCCGGCGCGCCATCACCGCCGAGGGGCTGACCAGGCAAAGTTCGAGCGAGGGCTCGAAGATCATCCCGCCGCGCTTGCGGTGGCGTTTACCGGGGTTCACCCGGCGGCCGTTTCGCACCCAGAGCTCCTCGGTCTGGCAGATGAGCGCCTCCGGGTGCGATGCAAAGAAACCGGTTTGGCACGCGAGCTTGGCCGGCAGCCACAGGTCGTCGGAGTCCAGAAACGCGATCAACTCCGCCCGGGCGGCGGCGATGCCCGCGTTGCGGGCCGCACTGACCCCGCGGTTTGCCTGGCGCAGCACCGTGATCCGACCCGCGTACTCCGCGAGCAGCCGCGGGGTGTCGTCGGTGGAACCATCGTCCACCACGATCACCTCAAACGCCTTATACTCCTGCGACAGCACCGAGTCCACCGCCTGCCGCAGGCACCAGGCGCGGTTGTAGGTGGGGATGATCACCGACACCGCCGGCCCTTCAGCTTCGGCGCCCATCGCCGCGCACTCTTCCTGCTTCGCTCCCACCCCTCGTTTGGTGGTGGGTGGCTGGTGGTGGGTCAGGGCGATGCCGCACGGTTTTGCCGCGGATTCCCGTAAGGGCCTCGGCTCACCCACCTTCTTGACGCGTTGCTCGTTGCTGATCTTCATTGGTTGCTCACGCCATTCGCTCGATCTCCCGGCACTTCTCATCCAGCCGCTTGGCGCTGACCCTCGCCACCGTGCCCAGCTCCTGGGCGAAAAGCGACACCTTGTACTCCTCGATCAGCCAGAAGAGCTCCTCCACCGCCCGGCGCTTCTCGCTCGAGGTTTCGGGCCGCAGCGTCTTCAGCAGGAGCCGGAGCCGCTCGCAAAAAGGCTGAAGGCGTTCCGACTTGGCGCGGTCCTTTTCGGGTGCCGTGAGCGCCCGCCGCGCGCGCAGGGCCAGGGCCTGGAGGTAGCGCTCCAGCTGCGGGTACCGGGGGGCCTCGTAGAGCGCAATGAAATTCTGCGGCAGCAGATGCGCGGCCTCCTCCTCCAGCTGTCGGCCGAGGGCGGCGAGCGGGCCCTTGCCGGAGCCGAGCGCGGCGAGCTCCCGGCGCACATCGGCATAGGCGCGGATCACGGGGATCAGCGCATAGAGCAGCGCGCGGCCGTCCGGCAGGAGCTGCGCCCCGCCGGAGGCCGCCAGCGCGGCAAATTCCTGCTGGGTCCGGATCGGCTTTGCGAACAGATCCTGCACGACGCGCTCGGCAACGGCCTCCTCCAGCCGCCGCGGCCCGCCGAAATAGCGCGCGGCCGGGTGCACCTCCTCGGGGAGCGCCAGGCTGCGCCTCAGAAATTTGAGCTCCTTGGAAAAATGAACGGCGGCCAGCGTCGCCACCCCCCGGGGGTGGACAGCCGCGGCCTGATCGCGCCGCGCGAAAAGCCTCAGTCGGACCATCTGCGCGCCGGCCTCGAGGGCCGGATACGCCACCCAGGGGCCGCCCCCGGCCGTTTCGCCGACGACCGTCTCCGGCAGATCGCCGAAATCCCAGCGGGTGATGCCGCTGCGCTCCCAGCGCCGGCGGGCCTCCGGCGGGATGCGTGTCGCTGTCGGCTGCGCGCGCAGGAGGGCCGGGTCCCGGCCGGCGGCAAGTTCGCGGCCATCCGGCGCTAGAATGGCCAGGCGGATCTTCAGGTGGTCCGGCAGCTCCACGGACGGCCACGCCGAGGCCGGGATGTCGACCCCAAACCGCCGGTGGATGAATTCGCCCAACGCGGCAAGCAAGGACCCCTTGCCTCGCGGCATCTCGCGCACGATCAGATCCACGGTCGCATTCAGAGGCACCAGGCGCTTGCGAACGGCCTTCGGCAGCCCCCGCACGAGGGCCTCCACCTTCTCCCGTAAAAGCCCCGGCACCATCCACTCCACGGCCTCGGGCGGCACCGCCGGGGCCAGCGCCGCCGGCACGCGCAGCGTGACCCCGTCGGCCTCGGACCCCGGTTCGAAGCGATAGCCCAGCTCGAGCGCCTGCCCCGCCGCCTCGTGCCGCTCCGGGAAAAGGGCGAGTTCGCCCGCATCCGGCCGATAGCGCATGAGCTCCTCCTCCGACATGCGCAGAAATCCGTCACCGCCCTTGGCCGCGATCAGGCGGTCGAGGCCGCGCAGGTCGCACACGCCTCCGAGGCGCCTGCGGTAAAACGACGCCAAGGCGTCTTCGCCCACCAGCAGGTCCCGGCGGCGAAGCCGCTCCTCGAGGCCCGCCACGCACTCCCTCAGCCCCTGGTTGTGCTGCAGGAAGACATAGGGTTTGCCGATCTGGTCGCCCATCAGGGCCTGGCGGACGAAGATCTCGGCCGCCTCCTCCGGCCGGATCCGGCCGTAGGATACGCTCCGGCCGGCGACGATGACCAGGCCGAAGAGCGAGACCTGCTCGGTGGCCACCACCTCCCCGCGCCGCGGTTCCCAGCGCGGGTCGCGATAGCTCGACCGGCACAGGCCTGCCCCCAGCCGCTCCAGCCAGCCGGGGTCGATGGTCGCAACGGTGCGGGCAAACAGCCGCGAGGTCTCCACCATCTCGGCCGCCACGACCCAGTTGCCGGCCGAGTTGAAGAGCGCCGAGCCCGGGAAGATCATGGCCTCGCGCTCTTTGGCGGCCTGGAAGAGATTCTTGTCCTTTTTGACGGCGATGTTGGCGAGAAAGCCGCTCAGGATGCAGCGATGGATCCGCGCGTATTCTGGGCGGGCGAGCGGGGAGGCGGCGTCGGTCCCGGCGCCGCCTCCGCCCCGGCGCTTCTCTGCCGACGCTGGCCTGCCGGCGACGGCCTTTTTGAACATTCCGGATTCGCGGGCGACCTCCATGATCTGGCGGAAGACGTCCTCCCACTCGCGCATGCGCCTGAAGGAAAGAAAATGCCGGCGGCAGAAACGCCGCATCGGCCCGGCGCTTTTCAGCTCGTGACGGGCCTGCCGGAAGCGGGCCCAGATCTCCAGCAGCGTCATGAAATCCGAGTGCGGGCGGTTGAAGGCGGCATGGGCCCGGTCGGCCTCGGCGGATTTTTCCGCCGGGCGCTCGCGCGGGTCCTGGATGCTGAGAACCGCGGCGAGGATGGCGATCTCCTCGACGCAGCCCTCCTCCCGGGCCTCGATCAGCATGCGGGAGAGCCGCGGGTCCAGCGGGATGCGGGCCATCAGACGGCCGATGTCCGTAAGCTCGACCCCGCCTCCTGATGCGCCGGCATCCGCGCCGCGCTGCTGCCCGGCGCTCCCCGAAATGCGCCCGGTGTCCTTTGGCGTGTGCCGCGCGCCGTGCGCCGAGTCGCGCTCCGTTATGGCCCCCAGCTCGAAGAGCAGCCGGAAGCCGTCGCTGATGCTTCTGGCCGCGGGCGGATCGATGAAGGGGAACTCGGCGACGGCCCCCAGGTTCAACGCCAGCATGCGCAGCAGGACCTCCGCCAGATTGGCCCTCAGGATCTCCGGCGGGGTGAATCGGGGGCGGCCGAGATAGTCCTCCTCCGAGTAGAGGCGGATGCAGACCCCTTGCGCCACCCGGCCGCAGCGTCCCTTGCGCTGGTCGGCGCTGCTGCGCGAGATGGGCGCCACCGGCATGGCCGTGGTGCGGGTGCGGGGCGAGTAGCGCGGGATGCGGGCAAGCCCTGTGTCGACCACGAAGGTGATGCCGGGAAGGGTCAGTGAGGTCTCGGCCACGTTGGTGGCCACGATGATCTTGCGGGCGGGGGCGGGGTGGAACACCCGGGCCTGCTCGGATGCGGAGAGCCGGGCGAAAAGCGGCAGCACCAGCGTGCCGGGCGGGCTTGCGCCGGCGATGGTTTCGCAGGCCTCGCGGATGTCCTGCTCGGTGGGCAGGAAGACGAGGATGTCGCCCGGCCGGCGGTCCTGAAGGATGCGATGCACGGCCTGCGCGGCCTGCTCGACCGGGGTGGGCTCCTCGCCGCCGTCCGCCTCCCCCGGCGGCTCGTAGCGGACCTCCACGGGGAAGCTGCGGCCGGAGACCTCGATGACGGGGGCTTCTCCGAAGGCCCTGGAAAATTTGCCCGTGTCGATGGTGGCCGAGGTGATGATCACCCGCAGGTCGCGCCGGCGCCGGATGAGGGTGCGCAAGTAGCCGAGGATGAAATCGATGTTGAGGCTGCGTTCGTGGGCCTCATCCACGATGAGGGTGTCGTAGGCGCTGAGCAGACGGTCGCCGGCGGTTTCGGCCAGCAGGATGCCGTCGGTCATGAGCTTGATGTAGGCATCCGGCGAGGTGGCGTCCTGGAAGCGGACCTTGAAGCCCACGGCCTGCCCGATGGGCTGCCCCATCTCGTCGGCGATGCGCCGGGCCACGGCCTGGGCCGCAATCCGCCGGGGCTGGGTATGGCCGATCAGCCCGTCGATGCCCCGCCCGGCCGCCAGACAGCATTTGGGGATCTGGGTGGACTTGCCCGAGCCGGTGTCGCCGGAGACGACCACCACCGGGTGGCGGCGGATGGCGGCGATGATCTCATCCTTCCTGCTCGAAATGGGCAACGCTTCCGGAAACGAGAAGGCCGGGAGGTTCCGCCGCCGCCGGGCCTTGGCGGCAGCCGAGGCCGACAGCCGGGCCGCGATCCGGTCGAGCGCCTCGGCCGAACGCAGCGCGTCCTGCGAGCGCGTCAGCCGCCTCAGGGCGGGGCGCAGGGCGTCGCGGTCGCGGGCCAGGGCATCGGGCAGAAGCGACTCCAGTTGGCGTATGCGGGCGGCGTGGGTCGTCACGAAAGGGGCGGGCCACCTTGCTGATGGAGATTGAAAACCACCTGAGAATGACGTACTAGCGTAGTGGGATCGCATCGAAAAATCAAGGCGAGGCGCACATGAAGTCCTATCGCAAGGAGCTCTGGTTCGAGGTGCCCGCCCGCCGGGCGTTCGTCAACATCACCCCCCAGGTGGAGCAGTGCCTGCGGGAGAGCGGCATCCGGGAGGGATTGGCCCTGGTCAACGCCATGCACATCACGGCCTCGGTCTTCATCAACGACGATGAGCGCGGCCTGCACCATGACTACGAGGTCTGGCTGGAGCGGCTCGCGCCGCATCAACCGGTCGCCCAGTACCGGCACAACGTCGGCGAGGACAACGCCGACGCCCACTTGAAACGCCAGATCATGGGCCGGGAGGTAGTGGTGGCCGTGACCGAGGGCCGACTGGACTTCGGCACGTGGGAACGGATATTCTACGGGGAGTTCGACGGCCGACGCCGCAAGCGGGTGCTCGTGAAAATCATCGGAGAGTGATACGGGAAGGAGGCAGCATGCCCAACGCCATTCGCATCCATCAGCACGGGGGGCCCGAGGTCCTCAAATGGGAGGCGCACGCCCCCGGAACGCCCGGCCCGGGGGAGGCGCTCGTCCGCCACGAGGCCGTCGGCCTGAACTACATCGATGTTTATCACCGCTCGGGCCTCTATCCGCTGCCCTCGCTGCCGGCGGTGCCGGGGTTGGAGGCCGCCGGGGTGGTCGCGGAGATCGGCACCGGCGTCACGGAGGTGGCCGTCGGCGACCGCGTGGCCTACGCCGGCGTCCCGCCGGGGGCCTATGCCGAAATGCGCTGCATCCCGGCCCATCGCCTGGTCAAGCTGCCCGAGGGCATCGGCTGCCTCGCGGCCGCCGCCATGATGCTCCAGGGCATGACGGCCCGCTATCTGCTCAAGGGCTGCTGGCCGGTCGGTCCCGGCATGAGCCTGCTGATCCATGCCGCCGCCGGCGGCGTGGGCCTGATCGTCTGCCAGTGGGCCCGGCATCTGGGGGCCACGGTGATCGGCACCGTCGGCAGCGCCGCCAAGGCCGATCTGGCGGCGGCCCACGGCTGCCAGCACCCCATCGTCTACACGCGCGAGGACTTCGTCGGCCGGGTCAAGGAGATCACCGGCGGCCGCGGGGTGGATGTCGTGTACGACTCGGTCGGCCAGTCGACCTTCATGAAATCGCTCGACTGCCTGCGGCCGATGGGCATGCTGGTCTCCTTCGGCCAGTCCTCCGGCCCGATCGGCCTGATGGACCCCTCCATCCTCGCCCAAAAAGGCTCGCTTTTCCTGACCCGCCCGACCCTGATGACCTACACCGCGCGGCGGGAGGACCTTCTGGCGCACGCGGCAGACCTCTTCGAGGTGGTCCGGAGCGGCGCCGTCAAGATCGAGGTGGCGAGGACCTATCCGCTGGCCGAGGCGTCGCGCGCGCACCGGGATCTGGAGGGGCGCAAGACCACCGGCTCATCGGTCTTCACGCTCTGAGCGTGTTGGCTGAACCGAAACCTCGGCTCAACCAAAATTTCGCTTGTAATTTGATATGGATTCTGTAATTTTAGAATCCTTACGGCTCAAAATCCCCCATAATTTCGACGGAGGGTAATAGGAATGGCGGAGGAAGCGATCAAGATCAGCGGTAAAAAGCAGAGCACCTTTATGGACAAGGTGAGGGAGGTGCTCCCCGAAGGGGGCAACCTCAACCTATGTCTCACCTGCGGCGCTTGCTCATCCGGCTGCCCGGCCACCGGGCTTTCGGGCATGGACCCGCGCAAATTCCTGCGCATGGCGGCCCTCGGCCTGGACGAGGAGATCCTGAAATCGGACTGGGCCTGGCAGTGCACGATGTGCTGGCGCTGCATGTACGTCTGCCCGATGAAAATCGACATTCCCCAGCTGATCTACCACACGCGCAAGAGCTGGCCGCGGGAGAATCGACCCAAAGGCATCCGCGGCTCCTGCGACATGGCGCTCAAGCACGACAGTTGCAGCGCCATGGGGGCCTCGGAGGAGGATTTCAAGTTCGTGGTCGAGGACGTGCTGGAGGAGGTGCGCAACACCCAGGTGGGCTGGGAGGACCTCCAGGCGCCGATCAACAAGCAGGGCGCCATGTTCTACGTAAACCAGAATTCACGCGAGCCGGTCACCGAACCGGACGAAATGGTGCCCCTGTGGAAGATCCTGCACAAGGTCGGCGCCGACTGGACCTACGGCACCAAGGGCTGGGCGGCTGAAAATTACTGCATGTTCCTCGCCGACGACGCGGCCTGGAAGCACATCGTGGAGGTGAAGGCCAAGGCCGTGGACGACCTGGGCTGCAAGTACTGGGTCAACACGGAGTGAGGGCACGAACTCTTCGCAGTCCGGGCCGGACTGAAAAAGTACAACATCCCGCACAACTTCGAGATCACGACCATCGTTCAGCTTTATGCCCAGTGGATCCGCGAGGGCAAGCTGGTCGTCAACTCCGACTGGAACAAGGACCTGAAGGTCAAGTTCACCGTGCAGGACCCCTGCAACCAGGTGCGCAAGACCTTCGGCGACGCCTACGCCGAGGACCTGCGCTTCGTGGCCAAGCAGGTGGTGGGCGAGGAGAACTTCATCGACATGACGCCCAACCGGTCCAACAACTATTGCTGCGGCGGCGGCGGCGGGGCGCTCCAAGCCGGATACACGGAGGAGCGCAGGACCTACGGCAAAATCAAGTTCGACCAGATCATGGCGACCGGCGCCACTTATTGCATTGCGCCCTGCCACAACTGCCACTCCCAAATCCACGACCTGAGCGAGCATTACGAGGGCGGCTACCACACGGTGCACTTGTGGACCCTCATCTGCCTCTCCATGGGCTGCCTCGGGCCGAACGAGCGCGCTTATCTCGGCGAGGACCTGGCGGAGCTGCTCATGCCGGAGACCAAAGAGGCGGAGGAGTAAACTTCCGGCAAAGCGCGCTGAACGCGGGGCACAAGCGCACTGAAAAAAGGCAGGACCGGATTTCCGGACCTGCCTTTTTTAGTCTCTTGGACCCTATGCTGCCCCGCCCCGGCTTCTATCAGGCGGCCTTCTCCAGCCTGACCGCGCAGACCTTGAGCTCGGGGATCCCGCTGACGGGGTCGAGCGCGGCGTTCGTCAGACGGTTGGCCGCGGCCTTGGCGTAGTGGAACGGCAGGAAGACCGTGCCCGGCACCGCCTTGGGGGAGATTTTGAGCCGGGCCTGGATGCTCCCGCGACGGGAGGCGATGCGCACCAGCGCTCCGTCCGGGAGGCCGACGGCGGCGGCGTCCCCGACCGAAATCTCGACGAAGCATTCGGGCGCGATCTCGTTCAGCCCCCCGGTCTTCATGGTCATGGTGCCGGTGTGGTACTGGTGCAGCAGGCGGCCGGTCGTCAGGAAAAGCGGATAGTCCGTGTCGATGGTTTCGGCCGGCGGGGTGTAGTCGATGGCATGGAAGGCGCCCTTGCCGCTGGTGAACAGCTCGCGGTGCAGGATCGGCGTGCCCGGGTGCTCGGGGTTGGGGCAGGGCCAGTGGAGGCCCTCGCGCTCGATGCGTTCGTAGCTGATCCCCGCGTAGGAGGGGGTCACGCGGCGGATCTCATCCATGATCTCGCGGCTGTCGGCATAGGGCATGGGATAGCCCATGCGCGCGGCGATGTCGCAGAGGATCTGCCAGTCGGCCCTGGCCGCCCCGGGCGGGTCCACCGCCTTGCGCACCCGCTGCACGCGGCGCTCGGTGTTGCTGAAGGTGCCCTCCTTCTCGGCAAAACAGGCCGAGGGCAGGACCACCTCGGCCAGCCGCGCCGTCTCGGTCAGGAAGATGTCCTGGACCACCAGGAAATCGAGCTTGCCTAGGCTCTTCTCGGCGTGGTTGAGGTCCGGATCGGAGACGAGGGGGTTCTCGCCGATGATGTACATCGCTTTGAGCGTTCCGGCGTGGGCGGCCGGCAGCATCTGGGTCACCTTCAGGCCGGCGAAGGCAGGCAGGCGGTCAACGTTCCACGCCGCGGCCATGCGCCCGCGCGCGGCCTCATCGGTCACTTTCTGGTAGCCCGAGAAGACATCCGGCAGGCCGCCCATGTCGCAGGCCCCCTGGACGTTGTTCTGGCCGCGCAAGGGGTTCACCCCGCCGCCCGGCATGCCGATCTGCCCGCAGAGCATGGCGAGGTTGGCAAGCGACTTGACGTTGTCCGTGCCGGAGGTGTGCTGGGTGATGCCCATGCAGTAAAGGATGCTGGCGGGCTTTGCCTCGGCGTACATATGGGCGGCCTCGATCAGATCGGCGGCCGGGATCCCGGTGATGGTTTCGACGCGCTCGGGGCTGTAGGGTGCAACCGCTTTGCGAAGCGCTTCAAAGCCCGCGGTGCGCTTTTCCACAAAGGCGTTATCGTAGCGCTCCGCGGCGATGATCACATGCATCATCCCGTTGATCCAGGCGACGTCGGTGCCGAGATGGGGCCGCAGCCATTTGCGGGCGTAGCGCGCCATGGTGATGCGCCGCGGGTCGACCACGATGAGCTGCTTGCCCTTCAGGTGCACGGCGCGCTT
>JALOOU010000079.1 GCA_025454255.1 Desulfobacterales bacterium
GTATCATTCTGCACTGTGGGGGATACAAAGGTGTTGCCATCTGAATTCTCTACCAATTATGTGAGTGTGGTGGTGTTTGGTGTTGCGTCAGAAGTACAGAGAGCTGAACGATATAATGCCCTTGTATTGTTATTAGAAAAATTTTCTCCTGAGTTTATAGGAGAAGGCAAAAAATATATTGAAAAAAAAGATAAGGCTACAAGGGTTTTCAAAATTGAAATCCAGCATATTAGTGGGAAAAGAGCACCGGCAAAATCATAGCGGTTTAAAGGCCGTACTAACAGCTTCATCGTTTCTTCATCTTATCGACAGACAACTGCCGGTGTCGGGACACCGGGCGCCGGGATGCCCTCGGCGGCGGCCGGCGAGGGGGCGGCCACGGCCGATACGCACAAGATCAGGGCGAACAGAGATCGCATGCAACCATCATCGGCCATTTCCTCCCAGATATTAGCAGAATTGCGAATCATCCCTATCGAGAGGTGGAGTGGCTGCCGGCAGTTTTCGGCCCTGCAACGTGACCTGGAGGCGGGGGGGCGAAGCGCCTTGACGCAAGGGAGGTCGTGAGGTTAATAAAGGTCCGACGACCCATCGGACCGCCACGGGTGGCACGGGGAATTCCTGACGGAAAGCAGGCAGCGCGATGAACCGGGAAAAAACCTATCTCAAGCTCTTTCGTGACGTCACCAAAGCCATCACGTCGAATCTCAACCTCAAGGCCGTGTTCGAGCTCATCGTCCACAAGGTCCCGGAAGTGGTCGGTGTCGATGCCGCCACCCTTCGGCTGCTGGACCCCTCGGGGAAGAAGCTGGTGCTGCAGGCCGCTTGCGGGTTGAGCGACACCTATTTGAAGCGCGGGCCGGTCGACGCGGAGGAGAGCGTGCTCAAGGCGCTCGCTGGAACCTCCATCGCGGTTTACGACGCGGCCGAGGACCCGGGCATCCACTACCATGACGCCGCGCGCGAGGAGGGCATCAAGAGCCTGTTGGTGGCCCCCATCTTCATTCGCGGGAAGATCAAGGGCATTCTCCGGCTGCTTTCCAGGCGCCATCGAAATTTTGAGCCCGATGAGATCGAGTTTGTGGCCGCCATCGCCGAGCAGTGCGGGATCGCCATCGAAAACGCCCGCGCCTATGAGGAGCAGGAGCGCCAGATCAGCTACTTCAAGGCGTTGGCCGAGATCGGCAAGGCGATCAACTCCACCCACCGCCTGGATGCCCTTTTGAACCTCATCGTGCGACGCATGCCCGAGGTGATGGGCCTGAAAGCCTGTACGATCCGGTTAATCGAGTCCGCGGGCGGGCGCCTGGAGCTCAAGGCGGCCTATGGTCTCAGCCAAACCTACCTGGAGCGCGGCGCTCTCGACGAGGAGCTGGCGACCCACTACATCCTGCAGGGCGAGCCGGTGGTGATCCCGGATGCGAGGGTGGACATCCACACCGTTTATCACAAGGAAGCCAAGGCGGAGGGGGTCGGGAGCATACTGGCCGTCCCCATCACCGTCCAGGAGGAGCCGATCGGGATGATGCGGCTGCTCACGGCAGAGGTCCGCTATTTTTCGGCCGCCGACGTCAACTTCGCACTGGCCGTGGCCGAGCAGAGCGGCATCGCCATTCAAAACGCCATCGCCTACCAGAGGATGCAGGAAATGGCGGCCGGCCCGGGAGAAATAACCGGCGGACGCCTGTGATGTTCTCAAAGGCAGACATCCACGATCCGGGCGGGGTTCGGATCCGCGGGGGTGGCCCCCTCGACTCCGGGGCGGCAAGGCGTTATGATGATGCCATGAAAGACGACGGCGCAATCCCAACCTCAGCTCGCTGGACGGGCGGCATGAAAGTCCTCTTTGTCATAGGCATGGTTTTTTGGCTGGCGTCTTGCGCTCCGGGGCCCGCGCAGATCAAGGATCGGGCGCCAACGGCCGACCCGGCGCAGGCCGAACCCGAGCAGCTGCCTGCGGACTATGAAATACGGATCATCTCGTGGCTTAGAATGAACTCCGACGATCCGGACAAGTTCAGGGTCCTGTCGATCGAAGCGCCGCGGCTGATACGATTGGAGGCCCCGGTCCCCGAGAAGGATCTGGAGCGGGGCGATGCGGTGTGGGAGTCGGTTGCGATCACCCAGGGGTTCAAGGGCGACCCCCCCGGACCGACCTATCATCGTTTTTATTTCAAAAACGGGGTCATTCGCAGCGTCGACCTGAAATAGCCCCGGTCCTACCGCGCAGTACCGGCGGCAGCCAGGGCCGCGACCAGTTCGCGGCAGAACGCCGGAATGTCGGCCACCACCCGCCCCCAGACCAGGTGATCCTCCCGGAAGGCGGGTGCGTCCACCCACGTTGCGCCGGCATTCACCAGGTCGTCCTTTATACCCAGCGAGCCGGTTGCTCTCCGGCCCCGAACAATGCCTGCCGAAATCGCCACCAGCCCCCCGTGGCATATGAAGCCCAGAATTTTTCGGGCGGCATCCATTTCCCGGATCAGGCGGGTCGCCTGCGGGTCGCGCCGCAGCTTGTCCGGCGCCCAGCCGCCCGGTACGATCACGGCCGCAAGATCCTCGCTGCGAAGCGCGTCCAGCCGAATATCCGGCGTGATGGCGAGGCCGTTCTTGCCGCGGACGGTTTTCACCTCCGGGCCGGCGGCGAGGACATCGGCGCCCTCCTCCTGCAGCCGCATCAGCGGGACATAGAACTCCAGATCTTCGACGCCCTCGGCGGCCAGAACGGCGATTTTTTTGCCCGTCATCCGCATTGCCGGCCTCCTGCCCTGCTTTGTGGGGTTAAGATGAGGTGCTGCGTTTTTCTCTGGGACCGCTGAAACTTCCGCGGCCCCGGCTATTTCTTCATCAAGTGGCCCACCGCCTGCTCCAGTCCGTCGATCGTGAGCTCGAACATGGGGAAGATCTTCTGGATGGCGAGAATGGTGCGGGTGTAGTTCCACGAGGCGAGCGGCTTGGGGTTGAGCCAGGCCTGGCCAGAAAGCCCAGGCACTCTATGCTCGGGCGGCCGCTGCGCTCCTCGGCATAGATCGAGCCGTCCGTCGCCATCAGCTCGTAGGGCGCCATGCTGGCGTCGCCGATGATGACCAGCCGCGTCTCGGGGTCGAAGCGCGCAAACTCAGCGATCGGCTGCGGTTTCCTGTAGCGCGCCGGGTCGCCCCAGAGGGTGCCGTAAATCGTGTTGTGGAAAAAAAAGGTCTTGAGCTCCTTGAACTGGGCGCGGGCATAGTCGAACAGGGTCTGGACGAGGGGGATGTAAGGGTCCATGGACCACCCGCCGTTGTCGATGGCCAGGATGACCTTGAGCTTGTCTTTCAGGGCGCGGTCGAAGACGATCTCGATCTCGCCGCCGTTTTTGGTCATGCGGTAGATGGTCTCCTCGACGTTGACCCGGTCTTTGGGGCCATGGGGTGTCAAGTGCCGCAGGCGCTTGAGCGCCTCGCCCATTAGGGCCTCGGTCAGAGGGCCCTCCTGCGAATAGTCCCGGTAGCGCCTTTCCAGGGCCACCTTCACGGCCGACTTGCTGCCGGAGGCCCCCCCGACCCGCATGCCGCCGGGGTGGTAGCCGGAGTGGCCGACCGGGGAATAACCGCCCGTGCCGATCCACTTGCCGCCGCCGTGGTGGGCTTCGGTCTGATCTTTCAGGCGCTGCTTGAAATACTCGATCAGCTGCTCGGGAGTGAGATCGAGCAGCGCCTTTTCGTCCATGCCGAGCAGGCGCGCCAGCTCCTCGGGCCGTTGAAGCCACATCTCGAGCATCGCGCGCGCCAGCTGGTCCAGCTCGAGCCCTTTAGGGTCGGGCATCTCCGCGCCCTGGAAATGATGGGCGAAGACCTGGTCGAACAGGTCGAAATAGCGTTCGCTCTTGACCAGGATGGAGCGCGCCGCGGTGTAAAAATCCTCGAGCGAGCCCACCAGGCCGGCTGCCAGGGCCCGGTGCAGCGTTAGAAACGCCGTGGGGCTCGCCGGAATGCCGACCTGCCGCAGCTTGTAGAAGAAGTCGACGAACATGTGCCGGGTTTAAACAGGGTTCAGCGGTTTTTGGGTTCAAGGGTTGAACTTGACCGGGCGGCGCGCTTTTCAAACCGTGAAGCACCTCTGATTAACTGCCCTATGCGCTTTGCTCTCTGCCTTGGGCCTTACAAGCGCCTGCGGCTGAAGGCCTCGCGGGCGCGCTGGTAGTCCTGGCTTTTCTTGAACAGCACCCCCAGGTAGGGCAGCTCGCCTTTGGCCAGCTGCCGGGGGTTGAAGTCCGGGTCGGACTGGAGCGCACGGACCCAGTTGATCAGCTCCCGTGTGGCCGGCCGCTTCTCCACGCCCTCGATCTGGCGCACCCGGTAGAAGGCGCCGATGCTGTTCTCCATGAGCTCCGCCTGCATGTTCGGGAAGTGCACCGCGATGATGCGGCGCATCATCTCCGGGTCCGGGAAGGCGATGTGGTGGAAGTTGCAGCGCCCCAAAAAGGGGTCGGAGAGATCCTTCTTGGCGTTGGAGGTGATGATGATGACGGGCCGGTGCCGGGCCGCCACCGTCTTGTCGATCTCGATGATGTCGAACTCCATCTGGTCGAGCACATCGAGCATGTCGTCCTGAAAGTCGGTGTCGGCCTTGTCGATCTCGTCGATGAGCAGCACCGTGCGGGCCTCCGCCGTGAAGGCCTGTCCGATCTTGCCCATGCGGATGTAGTCCTCGATCCGGCTGACGTCGCGCTGGGAGTCTCCGAAGCGGCTGTCGTTGAGGCGGGTGAGCGTGTCGTACTGGTAGAGCGCCTCCACCAGTTTCATGCTCGATTTCACGTTCAGCACGATCAGCGGCATCTTCAGGGCCTCGGCGATGGCATAGGCCAGCATGGTCTTGCCGGTGCCCGGCTCGCCCTTGAGCAGCAGCGGCATTTCCAGCGCCATGGAGATGTTGACGATTTTGGCGAGCTCCTCGTCCAGCACATAGCGGGAGGCGCCGGTGAAGCGCCCGGTTTCCTGCGGTTGGGTCATGACTCCTCGGCTCGGTGGTCGACGGTTTTCGTTAGTGGCATCTCAGCGCTCGGTTTTCTCGCTGGCGATGGGCGTTGCGTCGCCTCAAAACTTCGAGGTGCGACGTTTCCTATTGACGTGTTCGAATCCTATCCGAAAGCTCCCGCGTGAGCCTGAGCGCTTTCAGCGCCAGAGCCTCGCTCAGCGTGCCCATGCCGCAGGCCGGGGTGATCAGCGACTGCGCCGCCAGCTGCCGCCGGTCGATCCCGAGCCCTGCGACCTGTTTCGACTTCACCTCCCACTGCGCCAGCAGGGAGGCGCTGCTCTCGCGCTCCAGGTCCTCCGGGCTGAGGGTCGGGATCAGGCCCCAGGCAATGATGCCGCCGCGTTCGAGGAAGCGGCGAATCGCTTCGCGGTAGATCACGAACTGGTCGAAAAAGGCGTAGGCGTCGAAGCTGAGGATGTCGACCGCCGAATCCAGAATCAGGGTCCAGTCGGCGTTGGCGCAGATATGCACGCCCGCGAGCCCGCCCTCCCGGTGGACGGCGTCGATGAGCGCCCCGATGCTCTCCGTGACCTCCTCCCGCCCGAGGCCGATGTAGATCGAGGAGCCGAACCCGGTGACGGCCGGGTCGTCGATGAACAGCAGGACCGGTCGGCCGAGGGCGGCAAGGCGCCGCACCTGCCAGCGCGCCCGCAGGGCCAGCAGCCTGACCAGGATGTCGCGCAGCTGGGCGTCGTAGAAAATCGCCTTCCCGTCCCGGACGCAGAGGCTGGTCCCGAAGGTCACCGGGCCGACGATCTGGCCTTTGACGGCGAGGGGCGGCGGGTTCCGCAGCGGCGTCTGGCGGATCAGCTCGAAGAGGCCGGCGGCGGCGTCGGCGGCCATGCAGAAGCGCGATGGGATTAGATCCGCCGACCCCTCCTCCACCGCCAGCGCCTCTTCGTAGAATCGCAGCAGGCTATCTTCGAAACCGGGGGCGGCCGTGTCGATGACGGCGCGTCCGGCCTCCTCGACCAGCCCGGGCATGCCGGCGGCGAACTGCCGGGTGATGCTCTCGCCGGGCATCTTGGGCAGCTGCACCCAGAGCGGGATCTCCGGCGTGTGCTCCCACACCAGGCGGGCCGCCTCGGCATAATCGCTGAGCGGCAGGCTGCCGATCAGGCAGGGTAGGCAGTTGGGTTCAAACCGTGGCTTCATTTTCGGGATTGGGCGCGAATTGAGTTCAGCTCATGCCGCCGTCGGCAACAGGCTTGCTATAAATGAATCGCTGAGGGGTGTCAATCTTCGCGCACAGCGAAGGCGGCCGGTGCGAATTGACACCCGCCAGGGCCGATGGTATAAAAATCCTCGGCCGGCACCGGCACGGCCGGATTTGCCTTTCGGGTGAGGTGCGCTTTGGCCGACATTATTGCACTCGACGACAAGATCGAGCTGGCCCGCGGGAAAAAAGCGGCCGTGAAGCTGCAGCAGAAGGCCGTCGCCGTCCGGCGCGTGGTCCAATGCACCGGCTGCAGCCACAAGTGTGAAAAGTGCGGCACCCAGATCGAACCGAAGCCCGGTGACAGCCCGCACCGCTGCCCGCATGCGCGGGTTCCCTACCGTTTTTGCGAAGCCTGCGAGGACGAGTACCTGGACTACATCGAGCGGCTTCAGGGCCGGGGCGACCCGGAGTGCTACTGGCACAACGACGAGTGGCTCGACTCCTGGCGCAAGTGGATCGACTACCAGGGGAGCATCGACCGCTACCTAAAATCAAAGGAATTCATGCGACTGATTCAGGAGTTCCAGCAGCCCTGAGTCGGAGGAGGTATTATGTTCGGAATCGGCATGCCGGAGCTCATCATCATCCTCGTGATCATCCTCATCATTTTCGGCGCTGGCAAGCTGCCGGAAATAGGCTCCGGTATCGGCAAGGCCATCAAGAACTTCAAGGGTGCCGCCGACGACGAGGAGAAGAAGGAGAAGGGGCCCGATAAAATCGAGGGGGACAAGAAAAGCTGACATTCGGCCGGGGCCCTTTCGCCTGTGCGCCCGGCTTCGACAACCTGTGGTCCCGGCCCCCGGATCGCGTGGGCCGCAAAAAGAGGCAGCCGGGTCCTTCTCCCGGCTGCCTCTTTTTGGCGGGCACGATTTTCGGCGGGGAATCGTCGGTCGCGTCAGAACGGGATGTCGTCCTCCACTCCGGGGCCGCCCGGCCCGGCGGAGGGCTCGCGGAAGGCGGGCGGGCCGCCGGGGCGCCCCGGATCCTGGGCGTCTCTGTTTCCCCCCAGAAACTGGACATCCTGCGCCACGATTTCCGTGACGTAGCGCTTCACGCCGTCCTTGTCGTCGTAGCTGCGGGTTTGCAGCTTGCCCTCGACGTAAACCTGCCGTCCCTTGGCCAGGTATTTTCCGCAGATCTCCCCGAGCTTGTCCCAGGCGACGATCCGGTGCCACTCCGTGCGCTCTTTCTTCTCGCCGGTGCTCTTGTCTTTCCAGGTTTCAGATGTCGCCACGCTGAACTTGGCGACGGCTGCACCGCTCGGAACGTAGCTGACTTCCGGGTCGCGCCCGAGATTGCCAACGATGATCACCTTGTTGATGCCGGCCATGACACCCTCCTGCTGTTTTAGCGGCTGCTTCGAAGAGACGGGTCCGCTCAGCCGGGGGCGCGCTGAAGTGGAGCCTGGCCCCCGATGTGA
Source organism: Desulfobacterales bacterium (assembly GCA_025454255.1). Classification (GTDB taxonomy): domain Bacteria; phylum Desulfobacterota; class Desulfobacteria; order Desulfobacterales; family SpSt-501; genus SpSt-501. Next base: position 7,656 of record JALOOU010000079.1, read on the forward strand.
GCACCTTTTTTCGAACGGTTTCCATGCGAATCTACTGGGAAATGGAGCAGGGGTCAAGCGCCCCGGTTCCCCCGAACCCCTCGGCATCTCCTCCGGCCGGCCGCCGCCACCGAATGGCTAGCGGCGGCGTTTTTCGAGCCGAACGGCGAGATGGTCTCTGAGGCCGGCCAACTTCCGAACGATACGGCCGGGGCCGGTCTCGGCGGCCTTGAGCGCGCCGTGGGGGCACATCTCCACGCAGCAGTAGCAGCGGATGCAGCGGTCGTAGTCGAAGCCGATCTGCCTGGCGTAGGCCGTGATCGCCTTGGCCGGGCAGACCCGCCAGCACTCCCCGCACATCCGGCACAGGCGCGGGTCTGCCTCGGGCCGCTGCACCAGGTGCTTGCGCATCAGCCGCTGCATCCGCCGGGGCCCGAAGGTCAGCGGGGCCAGAACCGGCAGGCGAACCCCGGGGACCGGCAGAAAGTCCCCCGAAATCTCAAGCTCCTGCGGCGCCAGGCCGAGCTCCGCGGCCGCACGGTGGGTGGGAAGCCGCTCCGGCGGCAGGTTGAGGAACCGGCAGATCGCCGCATCCACCGCCGGCGCACTGGCGCCCGCCGCCAGCACCCCGAAGGGCCGGGGGGTGCCGCTTCTGCCGGGGCCGTGGCCCTCCATGCCCACGATCCCGTCGACCAAGGTGACCGCGGGGTCGACCGCCCGGTGGATCAGGACCAGCAGCCTTGCAAACAGCTGCCGGTCCACCCCGCTGCGCATGTGCCACTCCGGTTTTTTATATCCGACGATGCAGCCGAAGAGATTTTTCACCCCGAGCGTGAGTAGCATCTGGGCATGGGTTTTGAGCTTGGGCAGGTTGATCACCACCTCGGCCTCGATCGCCTCCCGGGCGATTTCGATCCGGCCGAAGGGCTGCCCGATGTCCACGGCAACCGACTCCTTGAACGGGCGCGCCGCGACTTCGAGGCCCCGCAGCGCATCGGCATACCCCCCCTCGCGCAGCAGCCGATCGAAGCTGCCCATGCCCGGGCTGTCGGCGATCAGCACCCGGGAGCCGCAATCGAGGGCGTATTCTGCCGCCGCCCGCAGAACGAGCGGGTGGGTCGTCATGGCGCGCTCCGGCCGGGCCGGGGCGAGAAAGTTGGGCTTGATCAACACCCGCGTGCCGGTGCGGATGCGCAGCCCGCCGGCCTGCTCCAGCATCGCCGGCACCCTCTTTCCGAGGGCCGAGCGGTCATAGTCGCATTTCGAGAAAACCACCCGTGGCGCCATATCGGATTGTCCCTTGATCCCCTGGGGCTTTTAACTTAAGGATGATGCGTTGCTCGGGTTTTGTAATCCGGACCCCGCGGAAAGGCAACCTCGGTCTGAGCATGCAACCCTCGACCTTTCGAACCGGCTACCTGTTCGTCATGCTGGCGGCTGCTTTCTGGGCGTCCGGGGCATCGGCGTCCAAGTTTCTTTTCAACATCGGCGTCACACCGTTCCAACTGGTGCAGCTGCGCATCACCACGGCGGTGGTCATTCTCTGCGCCTGGCTGCTGTGCCGGCACCGCCACCTGCTCCGCATCGACCGCAGCGACATCGGCTACTTCCTGCTGCTCGGGACCCTCGGGATGGCCGCCATCAACTTCACCTACCTTTATGCCATCAGCCGGCTCAACGTTGCCGCCGCCCTGGTCCTCGAGTACCTGGCGCCGGTCTTCATCGCCCTCTACATGGCCTGCTTCCAGCGCGAACGGATCAACCGATGGACCGCCGTCGCCATAGCCGCGGCGCTGGTCGGCTGCTACCTGGTCGTCGGGGCCTACACGCTCGACCTTTTTCAACTGAATCTGCCCGGAATTCTGAGCGGCCTGGGGGCCGCGCTCTCCTTCGCCTGGTGGTCGGTGCACGGCGAGTACGGGATGCGCCGCTACAACCCCTGGACGGTGCTCCTTTATGCCCTGGTGGTCGCCGGTGTCGTCTGGAACCTGCTCCTGCCGCCGTTCGACTCCTTCCGGCACCCTTACCCGCCGGCGGCCTGGGGCTGGGTGCTCTACATCGCGGTGGGCGGGACGATCCTGCCCTTCGGCCTCTACTACGAGGGGATCAGCCGCATACGCGCCACCCGCGCCAGCATCACCTCGACTCTGGAGCCGATCATGGCCGGCCTCTTTTCTTTTCTTTTTTTAGGCGAGGTGATGGCGCCGCTGCAGATCCTGGGCGGAGCGCTCGTGATCGGCGCCATCGTTCTGCTGCAACTGCGGCAGGAGCATGACGAAAAAGCCCCGGCAATAATCCGCGCCAAGAGATTGCATGGCGATGAACCCGTCGCTTGAAAAACGCATCAAGCGCCAGGTCATCGGCAAGCCCCACCGATTTTTCGCGGTGAGCCTGCCGGGCACGGAGTCGCTTTGCCTGGCCGAATTGAATTCGGTGGGCCTGGCCGGGGAGCTTCGCGAAGGCGGAGTCGAGTTCGAAGGGCGGCTGCAGGATCTCTACACCGCCCACCTCATGCTGCGCACGGCAGGCCGAATCCTCATGCGCCTGGTCTCATTTCGGGCCGTGAGCTTTCAGGCGCTGCAGGCGGCGGCGGAGGCGTTTGCCTGGGAGCTCTTCATCGCCCCCGGGGCCTCGCTGCGGCTGCGCGTGACCACGCACCACTGCCGCCTCTATCACACCGAGGCCGTCGCCGAACGGATCAGGGCGGCCATCGCCGCACGCACGGCCAGCCTGCCGCCGGCGCCGGAAGCCCCCGGGCGGGCTCTTGCGCTCCAGCAGATTTTCGTCCGGGGGGTGGACGACCGCTTCACGGTCTCCTTGGACGGCAGCGGGGAGAGCCTTTACCGGCGGGGGGTCAAAACCCACGGTGGGCCCGCCCCGTTGCGGGAGACGCTGGCCGCCGCCGCGCTCATGCTGGCCGGCTATTCCGGCGAGGAGGTCCTGCTCGATCCCATGTGCGGCGCCGGCACCTTTGCGCTCGAAGCCGCCATGATGGCCAAGCGCCTGCCGCCGGGCTGGCATCGGGAGTTCGCGTTCATGGGCTGGCCGGGGTTCAGGTCCAAGCGCTGGGAGTTCCTGAAACGGCGCGCCGGCGCCGGGATCCGCCGCCGGGAGGCCCCGTGCATATATGCCTCTGACCTCAGCCGCGCTGCCTGCGAGCGCCTCGAGCAGACGATTCGGGGGCACGATCTCGCCGATGCCGTCGCCGTGGCGTGCCGCGATTTCTTCGACCTCGACCCGCGAACGCTGGGCATCCCACCGGGCCTGGTGGCCCTGAACCCGCCCTATGGCCGGCGCCTGGGAAGCCCTGCCCGGGGTGTTGATCTGCTGCAGGACCTGCTCGGTGTGCTGGCCGAGCGCTACCGGGGATGGAGGGTGCTTTTGATCGCCCCGCCGGCCGCCGGCCGCCGGCGGTTGCCGTTCAAGGCAACCCGGCATCGCCTGGCGCATGGCGGGCTGCGGATCGATGTGCTCTACGGCCGGGTACCGGCCTGAGATCCGCCCCGTGCATCGCGTTCGCTAAAGGGCCGTGCCCCAGTCGTACTGGCGCTTGACGTAGTTCAGAAACAAGGTGGTCTCGGTGCGCATCACGCCGTCTATCTTGTTTATCTTTTCGAAAATCAACTCGTTCAGCCCGTTCAAATCCTTCAACACGAATTCGGTGTCGATCCCTGTGCCGCCCGTGGTTTGGACGATGTGCCACAATCCCTTCAGTCCTCTGAGCTCGCGGATGATGCGGTCCATCTTTTTGATCTCGACATGGATGCGAATCGTCCCGACCACGCCGAAGCCTAGCTTGAGCGGGTTGCTGACGGCGACGATCTGAACGACCCCCTCGCTGATGAGGCGCGCCAGGCGCGTGCGCACGGTCGCCTCGGAGATGCCGATGGTTTTGGCGATCTCGGTGTTGGCGACCCGGCCGTCGCGCTGCAGCAGCTCGATCATCCGGCAGTCGATCGCGTCGATGCCTCTCTTGCGGCCCTGTCCGTTTTTTCCCATAGTACCCCATGCGCCCTGCAGGCTGGAGAAACAGCAGGGTCGTTTTTGACAGATAAGTATATTTTTTGCCTGATAAATATCGAAATTCGTTTATTGTTGTCAACGAAATAAAGAATTTCGCACAATTACCCCTGCAGCTTCTTGACAAGGCCGGGAGCTTCGACTAATCTCGTGGGTCATCGCAACTCGGTTTCCCATCCCTGTCTTTCATCAATAGATCACGAGGAGGAGCGCATATGACCGTGCCGACCATGAGAAACTACATCAACGGCGAGTGGGTGGAGTCCGCCGCGACGACCTTCGGCGATGTGTGGAACCCGGCCACGGGCGAAAAAATTGCACGGGTGGCCTACGGGACCCGGGGGGATGTCGATCAGGCCGTAGCGGCCGCCACGGCGGCGTTCCCGGAGTGGCGCGCGACCCCGCCGCTGACCCGGGCGCGGTATCTGTTCCGGCTCAAGGAGGCGTTTGAAGACCACTTCGAGGAGATCGCCCGGGTGTTGACCACCGAGCAGGGCAAGGTGATCGACGAGGCCCGCGGCGAGGTGCGCCGCATGATCGAAAACGTCGAGCACGCCACCGGGGTCACCACCCTGATGTGCGGCTACACGCTCGAGGACATCGCCAAGGATATCGACTGCACCGGCCACCGGCAGCCGCTGGGCGTGTTTGCCGCCATCGCCCCCTATAATTTCCCGGCCATGGTTCCCTGGTGGTTTCTGCCCTACGCGCTGGTCTGCGGCAACACCTTCGTTCTCAAACCCTCCGAGCAGGTGCCGATGACCCAGACGAAAGTCTTCGAAATTCTCGACCAGGTCGGCTTCCCGGAGGGGGTGGTCAACATGGTGCACGGCTCCAGGGAGGTGGTCAACGGCATCCTGGACCATCCCGACATCGCCGGGGTCTCCTTCGTGGGCTCCTCCCCCACGGCCAAGTACATCTACGAGCGCTGCGGCGCGACCGGCAAGCGCGTCCAGGCGCTCGGCGGGGCCAAAAACATCGTGGCGGTGATGCCGGATGCGAAGCTCGACCCGGCCATGCCCTCGCTGATCACCTCTTTTTTCGGCTGTACGGGCCAGCGCTGCCTGTCGGGCTCGATCCTCTCGCCGGTCGGGGGGGTGGCTGACGAGCTGATCGCCAAATTCACGGCTGCCGCCCAGGCCGTGACGCTCGGCGACGGCCTGAACGAGAAGACGGGCATGGGGCCGGTGGTGAGCGCCGCCCACCGGCAGCGGGTGCTGGGCTACATCGAGAAGGGCATCGCCGAGGGGGCAAAGCTGATCCTGGACGGCCGCAGCGCCAAGGTCAAGGATCTGCCGAACGGTTTTTTTGTCGGCCCCACGATCTTCGACGATGTGACGCCCGACATGACGATCGCCCGCGAGGAGATTTTCGGGCCGGTGGTGAGCATCGTGCGCTGCAAGAATGTGGGCGAGGTGGTGGACTTGATCAACACCCGCGGGTTCGCCAACGCCGCCTGCCTTTACACGAGCAGCGGTGCGGTGGCGCGCGAATTCAAGTACAGGGTCAAGCCGAGCATGGTCGGGATCAACATCGGGATCGCCGCGCCGATGTCGTTTTTCCCCTTCGGGGGTGCGGGCCAGTCGATGTTCGGGGACATCAAGGGCCACGGCCAGGAGATCTTTCAATTTTTTACCGACACCAAGGTCGTGATCGAACGCTGGCTGTAGGCGACGTTGACGAAAGCCCGGCTTCGGCGTTGCGCAGCGCGCCGCGGCCGCAGCGGCGTATTGAACCGCACGCCGCGCGCCGCGCCGCTTGCGCGCCTTGAATCCGGGGCTTTGGTCGAAGCCGCCATTTTGCCCCTTCCTTAATTTGTGAGGAAAACGACATGCCACTGCAGAACTTTGGAAGCATTCTGAACTTCGCCGAGGAGCTGGAGAGCCAGGACCAGCAGTTTTATGAAGCCGCCGCGGGCAACCCGGCCTGCGCGGGGAACAAGGCGTTGTTCACCGAGCTTGCGGCCGAGGCCGGCAAAAACGCCAAGACGGTCCAGCGTGTGCGCCGGGAAAACGTCACTGAAATGATCCTTGAACCCATTCGGGACTTCACCCGGGCCCCGTTCTGCGAGGCCTGCGAGGGCGCCGCCGTGCTGGGCGCCGCCGAGGTGCTGGCGCTCGCCCAACGGCTGGAGGCCCGGGCGGGGCGCTACTACGCCGAGGCGGCTGAAAAAATAAAGGCGCTGCCGGAGGTGGCCAGGGCCCTCAGGGGTTTAGGCAAACAACGCCAGGCCAGGGCGGCGAAGCTGGCCGGCGCCGCGGCCTAACCCGCCGCGCGCAAAAAGGGAGAAGCCTCATGACGGATGCAGCCAAACGGGTGCAGGAATACGCGGCCCACAGCTTTCACACGTGGAGCCGGCAGAAGGGGTGGAAGGCCCCTTTGCTGGTCAACGACGCCGAGGGGATCTATTTCTACGACCATACGGGCAAGGCCTACATCGATTTTTCCTCCCAGCTCATGTGCTCCAACCTCGGCCACAAGAACAAGGCCGTGATCGAGGCCATCGTCAAGCAGGCCGAGAAGCTGCCCTACATCGTGCCCAGCTTCGCCAACGAGGCCACTATGGCCGCCGTGGAGGCCCTGCGCACGGTGATGCCCGAGGGGCTCGACCGGTTCTTTTTCTCCACCAGCGGCACCGAGGCCAACGAGGCCGCGGTCAAGATGGTGCGCCAGGCCTGCGCCCCGGCCTATAAGGTGATCTCCCGCTACAAGTCCTACCACGGTTCCACCGCTGCCAGCATCTCGCTGACCGGGGACCCCCGGCGCTGGTATGCGGAGCAGGCCCGGGTCACCGTCCCGGGGGTGTGTTTTGCCCCCGACAGCTACTGCTACCGCTGCCCCTTCGGGCTGGCCTACCCGCAGTGCGGGGTCCAGTGCGCCGCCTACCTGGACTACATGATCCGCGAGGAGGGCAACGTCGCGGCGGTCATCGTCGAGCCGATCGTGGGCACCAACGGCCGGCTGATCCCGCCGCCGGAGTACTACCCGATGCTGCGCCGGATCTGCGATGCGAATCGGGTGCTGCTCGTCGCCGACGAGGTGATGAGCGGCTGGTTTCGCACCGGTACCGCCTTCGCCATGGAGCACTGGGGGGTGGTCCCGGATTTCATCACCACGGCCAAGGGCGCCAGCGCGGCCTACACGCCGGTGGCAGTCACCGCGACCTCGCAGAAGGTGGCCGAGTTCTTCGAGGAGGAGGTCTTCTGCCACGGCCACACCTACGCCTTCCACCCGCTTTCGGCCGCGGCCATCCCGGCTGCCGTCGGCGAGCTGAAGAAGCTGATGGCCTCCGGGTTGCCGCAGCGGGTGGCCGCCCACCTGAAGCGCCGGCTCTACGAGCTCTCGGAGCGCCACCTCAGCGTGGGGGATGTGCGCGGCATAGGTCATTTCTGGGCGCTGGAGCTGGTAAAGGACCGCAGGAGCCGGGAGCCCTTCGACGTCAAGGCCGACAAATTCAGCGCCAAGGCGCTGATGACCGGCCGGGTGGCGGCCGAGGCGATGCGGCGCGGGGTGTACATCAGCCCCTGGTACGACACGCTGGTGATCGCCCCGCCGCTGATCATCACCGAGGCGCAGGTGGACGAGGCGCTTGCGGCGCTGGAGGCCGCCCTCGAGATCGCCGACCGGGAGGCCGTCGACTCCGGCGCCCCCGCCTGCCACAGCACCGAGTACCCCGCTCCGCCCACGGGTTGACCCCGCTGCTTGGTTTCACACGCGCGTCGCGGGAATTTCGGGCCGAAGCGGCGGCTTCGGTCCGAGCGCTTCAACCGCGTGCCGCCATTAAATTTTTCTAAATGTTTTCGAACGGCTGCCGATGATAGGATGAGCGGGTCCGTTTTTTCACTCCTTGACTACCTGCCGGTGGTTTTCTATTATGGTCGTATGCAGATAGGCAGCCGGCCGGGGGTCCCGCCTTGCCCGCAACCGTGATCCGAGGTTGTGAAACCAGCTTTAGAGACAACTACGCTTTTTAAAATACCCGCAGCGGCTTATGGCGACGATTAATCTGAAGAAACGCGAGGTGGAGTGCAAGATCGTCTACTACGGCCCCGGCCGCTGCGGCAAAACGACCAATCTGCAGTACATTTTTCAGAACAGCCGCCGCTACATGATCGACGACATGGTCTCCATCAAGACCAAGGGGGACCTGACCCTCTTTTTTGACTTCGTGCCCATGGGGCTGGGGAAGATCAAGGGGTGCGAGGTGCGGGTGCAGCTCTACACGGTCCCGGGCCAGGTCAAATACGCCTCGACCCGCAAGCTGGTCCTGAAGGGCGCGGATACCGTGGTGTTCGTGGCGGACTCGATGCGCGTGCGCCACGAACAGAACATCGAGTCGATCAAGGACCTGGCGCAGAATCTAAAAGATTACGGATTGAACATTTTGAATTTTCCGCTGGTCATGCAGTGGAACAAGCGCGATCTGGCCGACGCCGGCGTCCCGCTGATGTCGGTCGAGGAGATGAACACCTTTTACAACCGCCAGCTCAAGGCCCCCGCCTTCGCCGCCAGCGCGACCGCCGGCACGGGCGTGAACGACACCCTCAAAGCCGCCCTCGTTCTCACCCTCAAGTCCATCAAGCACCAGGCGGGCTGGGAGTAGGGCCTTCTTGCACTTCGAGCTTGGGGCGCTCAAACCCGAGCCGCGTGAAATACTTGTCCGGGACATACTCCGGCTTTTTGTAAAAGACCCAGGCGCAAGGCTTATTCGGATCGGGAGTGTATTCGGTCACCCAGAGCGGCCAGCCCCCCCATTCGATCATCAAAATTTCATTGACGGCGCAGTGGATGCAATAGTAAGGGACCCCCTCCAGGTGCCAGCTCCACCAGTAAGGCTTTGATGTTTTCCCGAAGTTGTAAGGTTTGCCGAGCCTTGAAGGAGTACCGTCGACCGGGTCTCCGCGCCGCATTCTGCCGCCGCTACCGCAAGGATTGCATAACAGCGTATACTTTTTATCATCCTCACTGATGTTAAGCGCTCCATCCTGGTGCGGACCGCACCGGTGGGCGCGGAACACCTCGGCATTCAGTGCCAGGCGTTGAAAGGGGGTCATTTTGGACAACCCTTTCCACGTGCGCCTCATCATCCAGGTGCTCTGGGTTGTTCGCATGAGCTCAAACATTGCCTCCTCCCCGTATGCTTGAGCGATTTTGTCGAAAATGTCATAGGTCCAGTCGCAATAGAGATCGTGCAATCCTTTGGACTCCGCAACAAAATACCGGGCGAGTTCTTTTGCAGTTTCATGGTTGCCTGAATCGATTTCGCGGCAGACCATCTTTCCCGTTGGGACCCCTAAGTCGGGGAGGTCATCAAGGCGGATTTTGCGCTTGATCGCATCGAGGTATTCAAATTTTAGCATGCTTTCCTCTCTCTCCATGATCGCGTTGTTATGATGTGCCGTGGTTTCGCGGCCTGCCATCTTTACGTTGGGCCCTCCGGCATCTTCGCTTTTGTTCAAGCGTTGGCGGTCCGCCGACGCCATTCCTCCATCCGTTCTATACAGGGTTCGTGATAGAGCACCTGCTGTGCATAAAGCTCTTTTATCTTAGTCTGGTCATAGCCCAAAATTTCGGAGAGCACTTCGGGGTTGTGCTCTCCCAAAAACGGGCTATAGCCTCTGACCCCGCATGGAGTCTCGGACATTTTCAAGGGGCTGCCGTAGTGACGCATCGGTCCAATAAACGGCTGTTCAACAGTAACCATCATCTCGCGTGCCTGGATGTGCGGGTCGTTGTCGGCAAGTTCTGTAATGGATCTGCATCGAATGCAGGGAACCCCTACTTCTTCAAGGTTGCGTTCCGCCTCTCTTACGGAGTTTAATGACTGGACCCACTTCTCCACTTGTGCGTGAATAAAAGGCGCATTGGCCATTGAGCAGCGAGTGGAAACGTCTTTGGCTCTTGGGTCGGTCAGCAGCCATGCAAAATCAGGCCCCATGACTTTGACTAACGGGAGCCATCTTGGTTCGGTGAGGCAGGCGATCGCGATGTAGCCGTCTTGGCCCTTGTAGATACCGTAAGGGGCATACCCCGGGTGATGTGGACCTACCCGGGGCGGATTAACCGGCTTGCCCACCGCAGAGCTCAGCAGATACCAAGGCAGCGTATTCTCATGCATTGAAAACAGGCAGTCCATCATCGAAATGTCGATATTTTGGCCAATGCCTGTTTTCTGGTGATGCACCAGTGCCCCGAGGATAGCAGTAGTTGCGTGCATGGAGGCCAGCATATCTCCAATTGAGACCGGGGCGATTTGGGGGATAAGGCTCTGGTCTGACCAACCACTAGCTCCTTGTGCAATCATATCATAGCCGGGTTTGTGACTGTAAGGTCCCCAATGGCCAAAACAAGATATGGAACAATAAACGATGTCGCTTTTGATCTGTTTTACTGAGTGATAGTCCAATTTCATCCGCTCCATGACATCCGGAGCAAAGTTTTCGATAAGCACATCGCTTTTTCGAATAAGATCGAAGATAATTTGCATGCCCTCTGGTTTTTTAAAATTAATGCAGATGCTCTTTTTCCCGCGATTGACGTTTATGCTGTAAGAACTCTGTGTCACACCGTTATGGGTAGTCCGGTAGGGCAGCCAACGCTCATTAGAGCCGTCGCTGTAGCGTTCCACCTTTATCACCGTGGCGCCCATATCGGCCAACGTCTTGGTGGCGTGCGGGCCCGCCAGGACCCATGTGAAATCCAATATTACGACCCCATTCAGTGGGCCAGTCTTCAACTTTTCCATCTATGACCTCCATCGTATTATTTAGCCACCGTTAAAGCCCCAATGATTCAGCTACGAGGCTCCGGTGGTATTTGGCATCTCCGAACGTCACTTTCTTGTACATGTCTGACACCCAGGCCTTGGCGATAGAGACTTCTCTGCGACACGGGATTTTCTGATCCAGCATCCATGCCGCCTTGTAAGTGATATACCGGCTGCCTTCCAGATCGATCAGCATGTTGGCGCAATGATGCTGAACTGCCTGGAAACTACCGATGGGTTTTCCGAATTGCTTGCGCTCCTTGGCATACGCCGCGGACATTTCAAGCACTCTCGTTGCCCCCCCCACCATTTCGGCACATTTTGAGATGGCAGCATACTGAAGTATTAATTCGAGATGTTCGCCGCCCTTGTTTAGTTCTCCGACAATATCTGCCGATCGGACACTAACATCTGCGAGGGTCATTTCGAATTGCTTATCACCGGCGATGGTCTTCAAAGGCTGAAGTTTGATGCCTGGTTTCATAGCATCCACCAAAAAAAGCGTTACCCCATTTCTATCAGCAGCGCTGCCCGAGGTCCGGGCTGCACAGATGAAATAATCGGCAACGTGCGCGTCGGGGACAAAAAGCTTGATGCCGTTTATCACATAGCCTTCCCTATGGCTGGTAGCCGCCGTGGAAATGATGCAGGGGGCCCACTGGGTTGTTTGGGGTTCAGTCAAAGCGAGCGTCATGGCAATATTCGCTTTGGCAATCTTCGGCAACAATTCCTTTTTTATCTCTGGCGTGCCGAATTCGATAAGGCTTAGTCCCCCCAGCACGACGGTTGAGAAAAACGGCCCTGGAGAGCAGGCGCGTCCTAATTCCTCCATCATTAGGATCAAATCGAAAAACCCGGCGCCTACCCCGTCATATTCCTCGGGAATGATCAGCGCCATCCAATCCAACTCCCCCATTTTACGCCAAAATTCTGTCGTGTACCCTTTTACATCTTTTTCCATTTCCCAGACGAACTCATTTGTGCACTTGGCCTTGAGCATTTCTCGGGCCGCCTTCTGCATTCTCTGTTGCTCTTTGGTGATGACAAAGTCCATAGCACGCTCCTGTTCGTGGTTCTGCAGTCAGGGGTGATCGCGGTCTCTGGGATCAGAAGGATCGCGGAAGACCCAAACCCCGTTGGGCGATAACGCTGCGGCCGACTTCACTGGTCCCGCCCCCAAGGGTGGTCATGAAGGAGTGTAGGTATTCCCATGAAATTCTACCTCGAATAGGAACACGTGGCGATCCTTCCATCAGCTGGCTATACAGACCCAGAATTTCCATGGCGATAGCGGCCAGCCTTTGTTCAGCTTCAGATACAAAAATTTTCGTGACTTCAGGTTCGTACGTTAGCGGCAAGTGGTTGCTTTCCAGCCACCTAGAATGATCGGCAAGAACACCGGCTACTTCCAGTTCAATCGCTACCTGGGCGAGCTTGTCACGGATCAGACTGTCTGCGGACAAAGGCTTTCCGTTAAAGGGGGTTTCTTTAGCATAGCGAATTATCTCATTGAGAATCGGCATTAATCGAGCGGGAATGAACACCTGATTTCTTTCCGAGGCAATGGCTTCCATAACATAATAGAAACCTTTATTCATTTCTCCGACGACTCTGCGTTTGGGTACACGCACCTTGTCGTAAAAAACTTCGTTGGTCAGCTCACCGGACATCGTCTTCATCGGCCTCACAGTAATACCAGGCGAGTTCATGTCGACGACAAACAATGTGATGCTTTTGTGGCGGGCGGACTCTGGGTTCAGATCTGTTCGGGCGGCTAGCCAGTGGTATTCTGCATAGTGGCATTCGGTGTTGAATGTTTTTTGACCACTGATGACGAAAGAGTCCCCATCTTCGACGGCTTCCATGATCAAAGACGCCAGGTCCGAGCCGGCATTGGGCTCAGTATATCCCAAGCAAAACTCAATTTCTCCGCTGATGATTCGGGGCAAGAACTCCTTTTTCAATTCTTCGCTGCCTCGGCGCAGGATGGTTGGTCCTACCATGGTATAGCCGACATCGAGCGGGACATGCGCCCCCCAGCGTTTTCCGAGTTCGTCGAGGAGAATGAAGTCGTAGGTGGGCCCCAACCCTTTGCCGCCGTATTCCGTGGGCCAGCTCATCCCTAAAAAGCCGTAGGCCGCAAGTTTGAG
>JALOOU010000080.1 GCA_025454255.1 Desulfobacterales bacterium
AGCACGTTGATGTCGATGATGGACATCTTGGTGTCGTCGAGCAGGTGCTTGTACTTGGGCATGACCTCCTTCTCGAGCACCTCGTTGATCGAGGCCAGCAGCTTGATGTCGAAGCCGGTGTCGCGGTTGGTGCCGAGCAGCGCCATCACCAGGGGCTCGATGGCGGCGTGCGAGGTGCGGTAGGCGTAAGGCGCCATGACGGTATCGATGATGTCCACGCCGGCCTCGATCGCTTTGAGCATGGAGAGCGCCGACATGCCCGAGGTGAAGTGGCTGTGCAGGTGGATGGGCGGCTTGACGGCCTTCTTGAGCGCCGCCACCAGCTCGTAGGCATCGTAGGGGGCGATCAGGCCGGCCATGTCCTTGATGCAGATGCTGTCCGCGCCCATGGCCTCCAACTCCCTGGCCTTTTTCACGTAGTAGTCGATGTTGTAGACCTCACCGCCCAGGCGCGGCTCGGTCAGGGTGTAGCACATGCAACCCTGGAAGTGCTTGCCGGCGGCCTTGATGGCCGGCACCACGATTTCGAAGTTGCGGTAGTCGTTCAGGGCGTCGAAGGTGCGAAAGATGTCCATGCCGTTGGCCGCCGCGCGCTCCACGAAGACCTTGGCCACGTCGTCGGCGTAATTGCGGTAGCCGACCAGGTTCTGGCCGCGCAGCAGCATCGAGAAGGGGGTCTTTTTGATGTACTTTTTGAGGACGCGGATGCGCTCCCAGGGGTCCTCGTTCAGAAACCGGTGCATGGTGTCGAACGTGGCCCCGCCCCAGACCTCCATGGCCCAAAAGCCTACCTGGTCCATCATCTCGGCCACCGGGAGCATGTCCGCTGTGCGGCCGCGGGTCGCAAACAGCGACTGGTGGCCGTCGCGCAGCGAGAGGTCCTCGATTTTGACGGCGTTCTTCGCCTTGGGGCGATTGGCGGCGTAGTTCATTTGGGTCATCGTCACGGCATTCTCATGGCTCATCGCGGGTGTCTCCTTTTGATCTTTTTAGCAAACGGTGCGGCCGGCCCGGCAAGCCCCGAGGCCCGGCAGTGATGTCATCCCAACCGGCCGAAGGCCCTGAGCTGCATCAGATTGCGCAGCTGCATCTGGTTCTGCCGGCCGTACAACGCCCACAGCTTCGGGCCGGGCGGCGGCGCTGCGTCCGCGGCCGGAGCGGCGGCCGACAGCGCCGCCAGCTCCTCCTCCTGCAAAAACTGCGTCACCGCGGCCAGCGCGGCGGCGATTTTTTTTTGGATGTCCGTCATGATCTCCTCTTCAAACGTCTCCGGTCAACCGGGTCGGCCGACCTTGCTTGTCACATCGGGATATTCCCGTGCTTTTTGGGCGGCCGCAGCTCGCGCTTGGCGCACATGGCCTCGAGCGCATCGATCAGCCGCGGGCGGGTTTCGCTCGGCACGATGACCGCGTCGATGTAGCCGCGGGCGGCGGCGACGTAGGGGTTGGAGAAAAGGGTTTCGTACTCCGCGATCTTCTCCTTGCGCTTGGCAGCCGGATCGGCGGCCTCGGTGATCTCCTTGCGATGGATGATGTTGGCCGCGCCCTCGGCCCCCATGACCGCGATTTCGGCCGTGGGCCAGGCAAAGGCCATGTCGGCCCCCAGGTCCCGCGAGCACATGGCAAGATAGGACCCCCCGTAATCCTTGCGGGTGACCAGCAGGAGCTTGGGCACGGTGGCCTCGGAGTAGCACCAGAGCAGTTTCGCCCCGTGGCGGATGATCCCGCCCCACTCCTGGTGGCTCCCCGGCAGGTAGCCGGGAACGTCGGCGATGGTCAGCAGGGGGATGTTGAACGCGTCGCAAAAGCGGATGAAGCGGGTGGCCTTGTCCGAGGCGTTGATGTCCAGGCAGCCCGCCAGCGCCTTGGGCTGGTTGGCGATGATGCCGACGGGACGGCCGTTGAGCCGCGCAAAGCACACGATGATGTTCTGCGCGAAGTACTGGTGCGGCTCGAAGAACTCCCCGTTGTCGACCACCGCCCGGATCACCTCCTTCATGTCATAGGCCCGGTTCGGGTTGTCGGGGATGATGCTGTCCAGCTGCGGCGCCACCCGCCGCGGATCGTCCCCCGTGGCCGCCAGCGGCGGGTCCTCCATGTTGTTCGACGGCAGATAGGCGAGCAGGGTCTTGATCCGCTCGATGCAGTCGGCGTCGTTTTCACAGGCAAAGTGCGCGACACCGCTTTTCTCGTTGTGGGTCTTGGCCCCGCCGAGCTCCTCGAAGCTGATTTCCTCGCCCGTGACGGCCTTGATGACCTCCGGCCCGGTGATGAACATGTAGCTGGTATTTTTGACCATGAAGACGAAGTCCGTCATCGCCGGGGAGTAGACCGCGCCGCCCGCCGTCGGCCCCATGATGGCCGAAATCTGCGGAATGACCCCTGAGCTGGCCGAATTGCGGAAAAAGATCTGGCCGTATCCGGAGAGGGCGTCGACCGCCTCCTGGATCCGCGCGCCGCCGGAATCGTTCAGGCCGACAAACGGCACCCCGGCCTTGAGCGCCAGGTCCATGGCCTTGCAGATCTTCTTGGCGTGCATCTCCCCGAGGCTGCCGGCGCGCGAGGTAAAATCCTGGGAAAAGGCGAACACCGGCCGGCCGTTCACCAGCCCATGCCCGGTGATGACCCCGTCGGAGGGGATCTGCACCCGCTCCATGCCGTAATTCGCGCAGCGATGAGAGACAAACATGTCCAGTTCGCGGAAGGTGCCCGGGTCGAACAGCAGGTTCAGCCGCTCCCGCGCCGTGAGTTTGCCCTTCTCCTTGTGCTGGGCCACGGCTTTTTCGCCCCCCATGGCGAGCAGCTTGGCCTCACGCGCCTTCAGGTCCTTGATTTTGTCCTCGACGATGCCCATGACATCCTCTTCCTTTCATAGATGGACTAAAAAGGATTGAATGGTATGTTCAGCTTTTATTGTCAAGAAAAAAAAGCAGACGTTCGGCGGCGGCGGTGGCCGGAATCCGGCCGCCCGCCACCTCCCGCAGGATCAACGGCAGGTGCTGCTTGACTGCGGGGTGCCAAAAAAAGCGCTGCTTGAGCCCCTCGTCGACCAGCGACCACACCCAGTCCACGGCTTGGCGCCGCCGCTTGTGCTCGAGCTCCCCGAAACCGGAGAGCACCTCGCGGTGCCTCAGGACTTCGCGCCAGATGGCCTCGATCCCGGTCATCTCACGGGCGCTGCAGGTCAATACGGGCGGGTTCCAGTGGACCGAGGCGGGCTGCAGCAGGTGCAGCGCGAGTTCATAGGTTTTGGCCGCCTTTTGGGCCGCATCGATGTTGCCGCCGTCCGCCTTGTTGATGGCGAGCGCATCGGCCAGCTCCAGGATGCCTTTCTTGAGGCCCTGAAGCTCGTCGCCGGCTCCGGCGAGCAGGAGCACAAGAAAAAAATCCACCATGGAGGCCACGGTGGTCTCCGACTGGCCGACCCCGACGGTTTCAACGATGATGACATCGAATCCGGCCGCCTCGCACACCAGCATGGTCTCGCGGGTCTTGCGCGCCACCCCTCCCAGCGTGCCGCCGGAGGGCGAGGGCCGGATGAAGGCCGCCTTCAGGGTGGCCAACTTTTCCATGCGGGTCTTGTCGGCCATGACGCTGCCGCCGCTCACGGCGCTGCTGGGGTCCACGGCGAGCACCGCGACCCGGCGGCCCTCCTGGACCAGCATCGTCCCGAGGCTCTCGATGAAGGTGCTCTTGCCCACCCCCGGCACCCCGGTGATGCCCAGCCGCACCGCCTGCCCTGTACGGGGCAGCAGGGCCTCGAGGATGAGAGCGGCCGCTTCCCGGTGAGCGGAGAGGGAACTCTCGATCAGCGTGATCGTCTTGGAGAGCATCCGGCGATCGCACGCGAGCACGCCGTCGATGTAGGTTTGGAGATTGAGCGATTTCAACATACGGATAAGCATCCGTCCGCCGGTCGAAATCGTTTCCCCGACGGGCTGGCGGTCGACGCGCCGACCGGTTATCGCTTTCTCTCCAGCGCGTTCAGCACCTCGTTCGCTGCGGCGGTCACCGCGGTCCCGGGCCCGAAGACGCAGGCCGCACCGGCTTCGCGCAACATGGGGTAGTCCTTGGGCGGAATAATCCCGCCCACCACCACGAGGATCTCCCCGCCCCCCTCCCGCTTCAGGGCCGCCACCAGCTCCGGAACCAGGGCCTTGTGCCCTGCGGCCAGAGTCGAGACGCCGACCACGTGCACGTCGTTTTCGACCGCCATGCGCGCGGCTTCATCCGGGGTCTGGAACATCGGCCCGATATCCACGTCGAAGCCCAGGTCCGCAAATCCCGTGGCGATCACCTTCATCCCGCGGTCATGGCCGTCCTGGCCCATCTTGGCCACCAGGATGCGCGGCCGGCGGCCCTCGCGCTCCATGAAACTCTCGGTCCGGCGCCGCAGGGAGGCGATGACCTCGCTGTCGCCGAACTCCGCGGAATAGACGCCGGAGATGCATTGGGTGGTGGCCACAAATCGGCCGAAGACCCGCTCCAGGGCGTCGGAGACCTCGCCGACGGTCGCACGCAGGCGTATGGCCGGCAGGGTCAGCTCGAGCAGGTTGGCACCGCGCTCCGCCCCTTGGGCCAGGACCTCCAGGGCCTGTTTGACGGCGTTTTCGTCGCGCGCGGCCCGGATCTGCTTCAGGCGGGCGATCTGCTCGTCGCGCACGCTCGCCGGCACTTCGAGGATTTCCAGATTCGCGTCCGCCTTGATCTGGTATTTGTTGACGCCGACGATGACGTCCAGCCCCTGGTCGATCCGCGCCTGGCGGCGGGCGGCCGCCTCCTCGATGCGCAGCTTGGGCATTCCGGTCTCGATGGCCTTGGCCATGCCCCCGAGCTGCTCCACCTCGCGCAGGATCTTCATCGATTCGCGGATGATCCCATCCGTCAGGGCCTCCACGTAGTAGGAGCCGCCCAGGGGGTCCACCACGCGGCACACCTGGGACTCCTCCTGGACGATGAGCTGGGTGTTGCGCGCAATGCGGGCCGAGGTGTCCGTGGGCAGGCCGATCGCCTCGTCGAAGGAGTTGGTGTGCAGGGACTGGGTCCCGCCCAGCACCGCCGAGAGGCACTCGAGCGTCGTGCGGATGATGTTGTTGTAGGGGTCCTGGGCCGCCAGGCTCCAGCCCGAGGTCTGGCAGTGGGTGCGCAGCATGGAGGATTGCGGGTCCGCGGGGTCGAAGCGGCTCATGAGCCGATGCCACAGAAACCGCGCCGCCCGCAGCATGGCGATGTCCATGAAGAAGTTCATGCCGATGCCGAAGAAGAAGGAGAGCCGCGGCGCGAATTGGTCGATGCCGAGCCCGGTCTTGAGCGCGGCCTGCACATACTCCAGCCCGTCGGCCAGGGTGAAGGCGCACTGCAGCACCGAACTGGCGCCGGCCTCCATCATGTGGTAGCCGCTGATGCTGATCGTGTTGTACTTGGGCATGCGCTGGGAGCAGTAGGCGATGATGTCCGAGACGATCCGCATGGAGGGCTCGGGCGGATAGATGTAGGTGTTGCGGGTCAGGTACTCCTTCAAGATGTCGTTTTGGATCGTGCCGGTGAGCTTCTCCTGGCCGACCCCCTGCTCTTCGGCCGCCACGATGTAGCCGGCCAAAACCGGCAGCACCGCCCCGTTCATGGTCATGGAGACCGACATCTTGTCTAACGGGATCCGGTCGAAGAGGATTTTCATGTCCTCGACGCTGTCCACCGCGACACCGGCCTTGCCCACGTCCCCGGACACCCGCGGGTGGTCGGAGTCATAGCCCCGGTGGGTCGCCAGGTCGAATGCCACCGAGAGCCCCATCTGACCGGCGGCCAGGTTGCGGCGGTAGAAGGCATTGGAGTCCCGGGCCGTTGAAAAGCCGGCATACTGCCGGATGGTCCACGGCCGGTGGGCATACATCGTGGCCCGCGGCCCGCGCACATAAGGGGCCATGCCTGGCAGGCTGTTCAGGTGCTCCAGGTTTTCCAGGTCCTCGGCGGTGTAGAGCGGCTTGACCAGGATCCCCTCGGGGGTCTTCCAGTTCAACGACTCGACCGGTTTCCCGCGCAGTTCCTTGGACGCGAGCTCTTTCCATTGCGGCGTGTCGGGATGCTGGGCCATGGATTCTGTTTCCTCCTTCAATTGGCACAGGGCAAGCGAGGGCGGATCGCCTCGGGTGGCATGCGTTCGCGCGGGGCCCTATGCGCTGTGCAGCAAATTCGGTTAGTCCCGCTCGCAGAGCTCCACCAGCACCCCGCTGGCGGCTTTGGGGTGGATGAAAGCGATCTTGGCGCCGCCGGCTCCCCGGCGCGGCTTCGCGTCGATCAGTTGAATGCCTTTGGCCTTGAGCTCTTCCAGGGCCGCCTCGAGGTTCTCGACGCGAAAGGCGATGTGCTGGATGCCCTCGCCTTTTTTTTCCAGATACTTGGCGATCGGCCCGTCCGGCGCGGTGGATTCCAGCAGTTCGACCTCGCTCTCCCCGACCGGGAAAAAAGCGGTGGTGACCTTCTGCTCCGCCACGGTTTCGGCGCCCTCGAAGCGCAGGCCCAGCACGTCCGTCCAGAAGTTTTTGCCCGCGGCGATGCTGTTGACGGCAACCCCCAGATGATCGATTTTTAAAATTTTCATCGCGCCCCTCCCTTGGACAGTTCAATCGGTTGCGACGTCGGCTCTCCCCGGCTAACGGGCGGCCTGCACCGAGATGATTTCGGGGATCTCCTTCTTGAGAAACTTCTCGATGCCGTTCTTGAGGGTCATCTGCGACATCGGGCAGCCGCGGCAGGCCCCCGTCAACCGCACCGTGACGATGCCCTCCTTCACATCCACCAGTTCCACGTCCCCCCCGTCGCGCTGGAGGGACGGCCGAATCTTGTCGATGGCCTGCTGAACCTTCTGCCTCATGGCGGCACCCCCTGTCTCATCTGGAGTCGAAGCCGTATGGCCTTCATATCAGATTTCGCGCTCTGCGCGAAACCGCTTTTTGAACTCGCCGAATTCGTCCGCCAGGATGGCGTGGCGTATGCCCCGCATCAGGTTCAGAAAGAAGTGCAGGTTGTGCAGGGTGTTCAACCGGTAGGCCAGCAGCTCGCGGGAGAGAAACAGGTGGCGCAGGTAGGCGCGCGAGTAGTTCCGGCAGGTGTAGCACGCGCAGCTCTCGTCCGGCGGCGCCGCATCCCGCCGGTGGCAGGCGTTGGAGATGGTGAGCGTGCCCCGGCGGGTGAAGAGCTGTCCGTTGCGGGCGTTGCGGGTGGGCAGCACGCAGTCGAACATGTCGGCCCCGCGCTCGACCAGCTCGACCAGGTCCTCCGGGGTGCCGACCCCCATGATGTATTTGGGCTTGTGCTCCGGGAGCAGCGGCAGGCTGAATTCCGCGGTCGCCAGCATCAACTCCCGCGGCTCCCCGACGCTCAGGCCGCCCAGGGCATAGCCGCTGAAATCCAGCGCGCCCAGCCGCTCGGCCGACAGCGCTCTCAGGCTTCGGTCCATCCCGCCCTGGACGATCCCGAAGAGCGCCTGGCGCCCTTCCCCCGCATCCCGCCAGGCCTCCCGGCAGCGGCCGGCCCAGGCAAACGTTGTCGCTTCGGCCCGGCGCAGCTGATCGAGGCCGGCCGGATAGGGGGCGCACTCGTCAAGGCACATCATGATGTCCGAATTCAAACTCCGCTGGATCGCGATCACGTTTTCCGGGGTGAGCCGATGGCTCGATCCGTCGACGTGGGATTGGAAGGTCACGCCCTGCGCATCGATTTTGGCCAGGCGGGCCAGGGAGAAGATTTGAAACCCGCCGCTGTCGGTCAGGATGGGTCCGCGCCAATGCATGAACCGGTGCAGGCCGCCGAAGTCTTCGATCACCTCGCAGCCCGGCCGCAGGTAGAGATGGTAGGTGTTGCCGAGGAGGATCTGCGCCCCGGCCGCAATCAGATCCTCCGGCGTCAGAGATTTGACCGAACCGAGCGTACCGACCGGCATGAAAACCGGGGTTTCGACCCTCCCGTGGGCGGTCTGCATGATCCCCGCGCGGGCCCGGCTCTGCGTCGATTGAGCGAGGACTTCAAAGCTGAAAGTGCCTGTCACGCTGCACCCGTTGCGCAATGCGCCTCACCGGTCACCCGGCATGCGTTGCTTGGGTTTTCGCCGACGCCCCGCACCGCCGCAGGGCTCGTTAATTTTCGTTGATCGTTGCCGATGGCTTCCCTTCACTCGATCAGCATCGCATCCCCGTAGCTGTAAAACCGATAGCCCTCGGCCACCGCCGCGCGATAGGCGTCAAGGATGGGCTCGCGGCCCGCGAAGGCGGCGACCAGCATCAGCAGCGTGGACTTGGGCAGGTGAAAGTTGGTGATCATCGCATCGATTGCCTTGAAGCGGTAGCCGGGATAAATGAACAGATCGCACCAGCCGCTCCCGGAGCGGACGCGCCCGTCGTCTCCGGCGGCAAACTCCAGGGTGCGGACCGCGGTGGTGCCAACGGCCACCACCCGGCGCCCGGCGTCCCGGGCCGCGTTGACCGCTTCGGCCGCCGATGCGGATATGTGGTAGCGCTCGGCGTGCATGCGATGCGTGCGGATGTCCGCCGAGCGCACCGGCGCGAAGGTCCCGTATCCGACGTGCAGCGTGATGCAAGCCACCGCCACGCCCTTGGCCCGGATCTCCTCCAGCAGCTCGGGCGTGAAATGCAGCCCGGCAGTGGGGGCAGCCACCGCCCCGCGGACGGCCGCATACACCGTCTGGTAGGCCTTGCGGTCCTCGGGCCGATCCAAGCGCCGGATATAGGGCGGCAGGGGGACGTGCCCCTGGCGGTCGAGCAGCAGGTCGATGTCCCCGGCGCCGCTGAACTCCACCCTGCAAAAACCGCCCTCGATCGCCGTCACCCGGCCGCTCCACTCTTCGCCGAATTGGATGCAGGCGCCGGCCCGCAGCGGTTTGGAGCTTTTGACCAGGCAGTCGCAGGCAAACGTGCCTTCCCGCCGCACACCGCCGGTGTAGTCGAGGATGAACACCTCGACCCTGCCGCCGGTCGCCTTGCGGCCGACGAGCCGCGCCGGGATCACTGCCGTGTCGTTCACGACCAGCACGTCTCCGGCCGTCAACCGTTCTGGCAGCCGCTCGAACCGGTGGTGGGACAGGGCGCCGGTCCGCCGCTCCAGCCGCAGCAGCCGCGACCGGTCGCGCCGCTTGGCAGGTGACTGCGCGATCAGCCCGGCCGGCAGCTCGTAGTCGTAGTCTGAAAGGGAGTGCATCGCCGGCCGTCCGCGTCACATCCGGCCCAGGGCGACCAGAATCAGCCCCGCGACCATGAGCGCCAGGCCGATGCGGTGCAGGCTCGCATCCGATGCGGCCGCGACCTTGCGGATGAACTCCTTCATTTTGGCCGGGAAGGCGAAATAGGGGAGCCCTTCGACGATCAGCACCATGCCCAACACACACAGGAAAAAATCCATGCCGCCCCGTTCTCCCGCAACTCGTGCTCGCCCCGGTATCCGGTCCGAGGTTTATAGCGTTTCGCCCGAAGGGTTGTCAAAGCCTATCCGCACCGCCGGCGGCGTGGCGTTTGACACCTATCCGGCTTGAATTAATATAAACTCTGACCAGTTAGCGAACTTCTGCCCATCAACCCTGCTGAAAGGGCTGCCCGATGCGCCTGATCGTCCACTACGCCGTCGCCGTTTTCGTTCTCGCCGTTTACGGGGGCCAGGTCTGACCCTTCATGGAATCGCTGCCCCCCGTGTGGCTGGGCATCAACCTATTGGCGGCCTACACGCTGGCCTTTGCCGTGCGGTTCAAGACCGAAGCGCGGCTGGTCGAATCGGTCGGCGAGTCGCGGCAGCCGCAGCGCCAGTTCGTCTTCGACCTGAGCTTCAGTCTGGGGGCCGGTCTCGCCGCAGCGCTTCTCAACATCCTCATGTACGGCTTTCCGGCCTTGAGCACGCTCAGCCTGGTCTACGGCACCTTGATCTATGGGTTCTTCATCGCACTGGACATGGCCCTGGACCGCGAGCGGCGCATCATCCTAAAAGCGCTCAAGACCAACGCCGGACAGCCCCCGCCCAAGCGCCTCTACTCGATGACCCGGCGCTTCTCCCTGGTGGCGGTGGCGGCGGCCGTCTGCCTGTCGGTCGTGAACCTCTCGGTCATCGCCCGCGACATGTCCTGGCTGGCACAGGTGGGGACCGACCCGGCCGCGACCCGACAGGCGATCCTGTCGGTCACCTTAGAGATTCTCTTCATCGCGGCGGTCCTGCTGGCGCTGGTCATCAACCTGATCGTCTCCTACTCCCGCAACCTCAAGCTGCTCTTCGAAAACGAGACCAGCGTCCTGGAGCGGGTCAGCCGCGGCGACCTGAGCCGCATGGTCCCGGTCGCCACGCGGGATGAGTTCGGCCTGATCGCGGGACACACCAACCACATGATCGCCGGGCTGCGCCACCGGTTCGAGCTGATCGCCTCGCTCAAGCTCGCAGAGGAGGTCCAACGCAACCTGCTGCCGGCCGGCCCGCCCCGCATCCCCGGACTGGACATCGCCGGCACCAGCATCTACTGCGACGAGACCGGCGGGGACTACTACGACTACCTGCCTCTGGCGGGCGGCCGGGTCGGGGTCGTGGTGGCCGACGTGTCCGGGCACGGCGTGGACGCCGCCCTCTTCATGGCCTCGGCGCGCGCGTTTCTGATCGCCAAGGCGAATGCGGCGGCTCAGCCGGCCCGGCTGGTCGAAGAGGTCAACCGCCATCTGGCGCGCGACGGCGCCCCGACCGGCCGATTCATGAGCATGTTCCTCCTCGAAATCGATCCGGCCGCCCGGTCCTTGCGCTGGGTGCGCGCCGGCCATGAACCGGCAGTGATCTACGATCCGCACTCGGGCGCATTCAGCGATCTCGGGGGGCAGGGCATGGCGCTGGGGGTGGATGCCGAGGCGCGCTATCAAGACTATGAGCGGCAGGGGTGGGAACCGGGCACGGTGCTCGTCATCGGCACCGACGGCATTACCGAAACCCGCAGCGCCGCGGATGAATTGTTCGGCGACGGGCGCGTGCGCGAACTCATCCGTTCCCATGCCGGAAGGGCGGCGGCGGAGATCCAGTCGGCCGTGATCGATGCGGTGCAGGCCTTTCGGGGGCAGGCGCCCCAGGAGGATGATGTCACGCTGGTGGTGGTGAAGCTCCTGTAGCCGGCCGGCTTATGCTTTGGCCACCATGTCGTCCGGGATGTCGGCGTTGGTGTAGACCTTCTGCACGTCGTCGCAGTCCTCCAGCATGTCCATCAGGCGCATCATCTGTTCGGCCTCCTTGCCGACCAGCGCCGTCGTGGTGTCTGGCAGCATCGTGACCTCGGCGGTGGTGCAGGCCACGTTGAGCTGATCGATGGCCGCCTTCACGGCTTCGAAATCCTCGGGGGCGGTGATGACCTCCCAGCTGTCGTCCTCGTCGCGCACGTCCTCGGCCCCCGCCTCCAAAGCCTTTTCCATCAGCTGCTCCTCGTCGATAGCCTTGCGGTCAATGGCGATGAAGCCTTTCTTCTTGAACATCCAGGCCACGCAGCCGTTGGCCCCGAGATTGCCGCCGTTTTTGGTGAAAATGTGGCGGATCTCGGCCACCGAGCGGTTCTTGTTGTCGGAAAGCGACTCGACCAGCACGGCCGCCCCGCCCGGCCCGTACCCCTCGTATATGCTCTCCTCGTAGCTGACCCCCTCCAGCTCGCCGGTGCCTTTTTTGATGCCGCGCTCGATGTTCTCCTTGGGCATGTTCTCGGCCTTGGCGGCGAGAACCGCCGCCCGCAGCCGGGGGTTGCCCGCCGGATCGCCGCCGCCCATGCGGGCGGCCACCGTGATCTCTTTGATCAGCTTGGTGAAAATCTTGCCGCGCCGGGCGTCGGCCGCGCCTTTTTTATGTTTGATGCTCGCCCATTTGTTGTGACCTGACATGAGGCCCTCCTATTTCTTGCCCTTTCCGACAAGGTAGATTTCGCTGCTCGCTTTGCGGCTGCTCTGGGGCTTGAATACGCGCTGCTCCGCGAAGTCGGCCCGCACGGCGTCGATGAAGCGCTTGAAATCCTCGCCCTGGAATATTTTGCAGACAAACGCCCCGCCGGGCACGAGAAGCCGGCGCGCCACGGCGAGCGCCGCCGTGCACAGGTTGAACGAGCGCGCGGCGTCCACCCCGCGGCTGCCGGTGGTGGCGGGGGCCATGTCGCTCAGCACGACGTCGAACGCCTCCTCGCAGAAATCCGCCGGGCGCTGCGCCAACTCGAACACATCCCCGGTGAGCACCGTAACGTGGGCGGGAAGCGCAATCGTCACCGGGCTCAGATCGAGCCCCACCACCCGGCCCGCGGAACCGGCAACCTCTGCCGCGTAGAGCAGCCAGGAGCCCGGCGCACATCCCAAATCGAGCACCCGGTCCCCCTTGCGCAGGATGGAAAATCGCTTCTGGATTTCCTGCAGCTTGTAGACCGAGCGCGCCGGAAAATTCTCGCGCTGCGCCCGGCGCGTGAAGGGGTCGTCGTCCCACCCTCCTGTTCGCAGAGCGCCACGTTTTTTGCGTGGATTGCGGACGCCGACGGCCGCCGCGCGCCTTGGTTTCATAAATCTAGTTCTATACACCGGCCTGCATTTTGAAGTCAACGCAGAAGCCAGCTTCAAAAAAGGGCCGCAACAGCCTCGGTCACCGTCTCGGCCCCGACGGCCTCCACCTCTGCCGCGGGCGCCAGCCGTTTGAGGTTGCCCCGGGGCACGATGCAGCGGGTAAAGCCCATCTTGGCCGCCTCTGCAATCCGGGCATCCGCCTGGCCGACGGCCCGCACCTCGCCGGTGAGCCCCACCTCGCCCATGATCACCGTGCGCGCGGCCACCGGCTTGTCGAGAAAGCTCGAAGCGATCGCCGCCACCACGGCCAGATCCACTGCCGGCTCGACCACCTTGACCCCACCGGCGACGTTCATGAAGATGTCATAGCCCATGAGGTGCATGCCGATCTTTTTTTCCATCACGGCCGCCAAAAGCGCCACCCGGTTGGGGTCCAGCCCCAGGATGGTGCGCCGGGGGGTGCCGAAGCTCGTGCCGCTTGCCAGGGACTGGATCTCCACCAGGATCGGGCGGGTGCCCTCCATGCTGGCCGTCACCACGGAGCCCGGGGCCGAGGCCGGCCGCTCGGAGAGGAAGACCGCCGACGGGTTGGCCACCTCCGCCAGTCCGCGCTCCTTCATTTCGAAGACCCCGATTTCGTTGGTCGAGCCGAACCTGTTTTTGACGGCCCGCAGCACCCGGAAGATCTGGTTGCGGTCGCCTTCGAAATAGAGCACCGTATCGACCATGTGTTCGAGGAGCTTGGGCCCGGCGATGGCCCCGTCCTTGGTGACGTGGCCCACCAAAAGAATGGGCACCCCGCTGCGCTTGGCGGTCAGCATGAGCCGCACGGTGGCCTCGCGCACCTGGCTGACGCTGCCGGGGGCCGAGCCGAGCTCGGGGCTGAACATGGTCTGGATGGAGTCGACCACCACGACCTCGGGTTTGACCGATTCGATCATCGAAAGGACCGAATCCACCTCCACCTCCGAGACCACCAGCAGGTTGGGGGAGGCCGTCGTCAGCCGCCGGCTGCGAAGCCGGATCTGCCGGATCGACTCCTCGCCCGACACATAGAGCACCTTGCGCCCCTGCCCCGCAAGACCGTGCAGGGCCTGGAGCATCAGGGTGGACTTGCCGATTCCGGGGTCGCCCCCGATCAGCACCAGTGAGCCGGCAACCAGCCCGCCGCCGAGCACGCGGTCGAACTCCCGGATCGCGGTCAACATCCGCTGCTCGTGATCGATGTCGATCGAGTCGATGGGCACCGGGGCGGAGGGCGAAACGGCCGCGTTGCGCTTGACGGCCAGGGCGCCGGTCGCCAGGCGCTCCTCGACGAAACTGCTCCACCCGCCGCAGTCGGGGCATTTGCCCAGCCATTTGGGCGACTGGTAGCCGCAGGACTGGCAGCTGTAAATGGTCTTGGCGGTTTTTTTCACGATTCCCAATGTGCATCGGCCGTGGTATGATGGCGACCGAGTAACACGGGACGCCGCCCGGATCAAGCCGCCGGCCCGGACGACCCCGGCATTCATCCCCAAGGAGGATCTCGCGGCAATGACCGTTTCCGCCGTTTTTCGCAGGGTGGCGGCGCTCGGCCTGGCACTGGCCGCCGCCCTAGCCGCCCCGGCCCCCGCCGCCGTTCAGGCGCAGCCCGACCCCTTCGCCGGGGTCCGCAGCCGCCTGGTCGCCGACGGATTTGCACCCGAGACCGTATCGCAGCTGTACGGGCGCAGCGAAGTCTTCCTGGAGGCCGACGGCGTTTCGCGTTTCTTCGTACACAGCGAAGCCCGATTGAACTACGACCAGTTCAGCACGCCGGAGTCGGTCGCCAAGGCCCGCGCCTACCTGCAGGAGCAGCGCATCCCGCTCGCGGAGGCCGAGCAGGCCTACGGCGTGGAGGCCCGCGTCATCACCGCGATCCTGCTCGTTGAAAGCCGTTTGGGCATGGTCTCCGGCAGCCGCTCGGCCCTCAACATCCTCTCCACCCTGGCCGCGTTGACCGACACCGGCATGCAGGAGACCTTCTGGAAAATCATCCCCAGCGAGCGGCGCATCTCGCGCGCGCACTACGACGAGCGGGTGCGCCGGCGGGCCGAGTGGGGCTACCGGGAGTTGAAAGCCCTTTTGACCTATGCCGCACGGGAGCAGATTGACCCCGTCACCATCACTAGTTCATACGCCGGCGCGGTGGGGTTTGCGCAGTTCATGCCCACCAGCATCATCGCCTACGCCCGCGACGGGGACGGCGACGGCCGCGTGGACCTGCGCACCCACGCCGATGCCATCGCGAGCATCGCCAACTACTTAAAGCGCCACGGCTGGCGCCACGGCGGCCCGCGCGAGCAGCAGGAGAAAGCCGTCCATGCCTACAACCCCAGCTCCTATTACGTGGCCGCCGTCATGAAGGTCGCCGATATTCTAAAGGAGTGAGCATGGAGGAGCTGAAGTCGATCGTGTTTTTTCTCGCCCTGTGCGTTCCGTTCTTCATCGGCACGATCTGGGCCGTGGTCGACGTGGCCCAGAGGGATTTCGGCTCAACGCGCGACAAGGCCCTGTGGTGGGTGGTGGCCTCCATCCCGTTTGTGGGATTCATCGTCTACCTGCTTGCAGGGATGCGCAAGGGGAAAAGGCAGGGCGCATGAGGAGTGCGGGGGAATGGCGCGCACCGGCCGGCGAATTCCGATTGACAATTCCCCGCAGTTCCTGTAGAGAATCCCGACTTTATGCAAGGTCACACGGTCCCATCGTCTAGCGGCCTAGGACACCGGCCTCTCACGTCGGTAACACGGGTTCGAGTCCCGTTGGGACCACCAGTAAAAACAAAGAGTTAGCTCGCATCAGCCCTCTTTGCCATCGCCGTTTGGGGAGTTGACGGCTCCTCAGACGGCTTTTTATTTTCTGCTTCTGCTGGTTCC
Organism: Desulfobacterales bacterium; assembly: GCA_025454255.1. Taxonomy (GTDB): domain Bacteria; phylum Desulfobacterota; class Desulfobacteria; order Desulfobacterales; family SpSt-501; genus SpSt-501. The sequence continues at coordinate 15,448 of JALOOU010000080.1, forward strand.
GATTCCTGAGGCACACGCGGGAACTTCACCACCTTCACCACTTTCGCTTGCCCCGGCTTCAGGTCTTCCAAGGCCTCGCGAACTTTTTCCAGCCCCACACTCCGAAGATATCGTTCGGTCGTGTTCGGGCTTTGGTGGCGCAGGATCGTTTGAATCACCCCGACCCCATACCCCAGCTTGAACAGGATAGAAGCTGACAGGTGGCGGATCGCGTGGAACCCGAACTGCGTGACCCCTGCCCGATCGCATAACCGCTTCATGACATGCAGCCGGTACAGGAAGGGCTTCCCGTAGAAGTCCCGGCAAAACTCCGTCTGATCCAGGCAGAGGAACACATTGGGTTGGTCCTTCACTGGACGCTCTTCCCACCAAACCATTAAGGTCTTGCGGAGCTCGGCTGTCATGGGCAGCCAGTCGTACTCGAAGCTCCCGCCCATTCTCTTTCGCGTCCACAACCTGGCCCGGCTATTGGCGAAGTCCACGTCCGCCCAC
>JALOOU010000147.1 GCA_025454255.1 Desulfobacterales bacterium
GCGCGAGCTCCAGGACGAGGACAAGCGCTACCAGATCGCCAAGGACCTGGCCGAGAACCTGTCGGTCAGCTACAACACCACCGAGGTGGTCATGGCCCGGCTGATGCAGTCGACCAACGTCAAAGAGCGGGTCTACTCGCAGGCGGTGTCGTTTTTCGGCACCAATGAAACCGTCTTCACCGCCCTGAACGCCTCGTTCATCAGCCTGCAAGGGCTGCACGAGAGCACCCGCACCCTGGAAGCCATGAAGGAAGGGGTCAATCAGAGCCTGGAGACCATCGCCGAGGTGGGCGGAAAGGTCCAGGAGGATGCGCTGCGGGCCGGATACGGACCGACGCTCAAGGCCGAGTCGGTCAAGAAGCTGGTCGACGCGGTGGTCAGCTTCCAGGACAAGTCGCGCGCCCTCATCGCTGAAATGCGCGAACTGGCGGCGCGCAATGAACTCGAAATCAGCCGGGCGGTCGAGGAAGGCAAGCGGCGCATGGCGGAACTGGCTCGGGAAGGAGCGGCCCTGGTAAATGCCTGAACCCACCGAACCCCGAAAATTCGAGCTTGACGAAGTCATGCTGGCCATGGACGTGGTGGACACGCTTCGGCACCAGCGCTCGCTCGTGGATCAGGAACTCCAGTCCGAAGACCGGGAGCGGGAGCTGATCGAAAAGCTCAAGAAGACCTACGCTGACCAGGGCTTGGCGGTCTCGGACGAGGTGGTCGCCCAGGGCGTGCGGGCCATGCGCGAAGAGCGCTTTGCCTACCGGCCGCCGAAGAAGAACCTGAAAACGAACCTGGCGCATGTCTACGTCAACCGGGGCCGCTGGGCCAAGGGCATAGCAATCTTGCTGATCGTCTTGGCGGCCGTCTGGGCCGGGTACCGCTTTCTTTACGTACTGCCGGCCGAACGCGAGCGAACCGAGCTGGCCCGCGAGCTGGCCGGCCGGGCCGGCGCCCAGCAGGAGCGCATGGCGGGGTTGCGGGCCCGGGTCGAGAGCACCGGCAAAACTCTGCAGAAGGCGCTGGGTCAGGTGTCGGAGGCAGAGTCGCCCGCGATCCGTCGTCTTGCGGATCGGGCCCGCCTGGGGATGGCCACGGCGGCAACCCGGCTGGATGCCGTTGAAAAACTCCCGGCAGTCGGCGGTATCGACGCCGCCAACGTGGCGGCAAAATCGGAAGGGGCCCAGCGCCGGCTCAACGAGCGCAACGGGCTTCTCGACCTCGCCCAGAAAGACCTCGACACGGCGCAGTCCGCAATAGATTCCATTCTTGCCCTGAAAGACGAGGCAGGGGGCCTCGACTCGCTGCGCGCCGCTGCCTTGAAGGAAGCCCGCGAGCCTGGGGTTGAGGAAAAGATCCAGGCGCTTTACGCCAACGCCTCCACGGCGGCCGAGGCCGGCGACTTCGAAACCCTGCGAACCGCCCGCCAGGCATTGCAATATGTCCATGACACGCTGCGGCAGGAATACTCCATCCAGATTGTATCGCGGCCGGGCACACCCAGCGGCGTCTGGCGCACCCCGGCCCACAGCCGCACGGCGCGGAACTATTACCTAATCGTCGAGGCGGTTACCGCCAGCGGGCAGCGGCTCAAGCTGCCCATTACCTCGGAGGAAGACGGCAAGGTCCGGACGATGAGCGAGTGGGGGCTGCGGGTCGATCAGCAGGCCTACGAGCAGGTGCGGCGGGACAAGGAGGCCGACGGCATCGTGAACCGTAAGCAGGTGGGCGCCAAAAAGCGCGGCTTTCTTACGCCGGAATACAGCGTGCCCACCACGGGCGCCGCGATCGCCGAATGGTAGAGGGTGGGGTCATGATTCACGGAAGGGACCAACTGAACGTCATCGACGAGCACGTTGCGACGGCGCAAAACGTCATCGAATCCATCAATCGACGCCAGGCGGAGGCCTCCCGGCAGCTCACGGAGATCCGCAACCAGACCGCCGAGGAGTTCCGCCGGTTGGCCAGGTTCCGGCTGGACGAGTTGACTGCCAACCGGGTGATTGCCCGCCTGGATGAGACCGACCGCGCGGTGCTGAGCCTGCTGGAGCGGCGGGCCCGGGAGCTGAACGAGCTGGAGGCCGGGATCCAAGAGATTGTGGCCCGGCAGTCCGCCCTCACCTTCGAACGCGAAGCGGTCGTGCGGCGCCGGGACGAGCTGGTGACCGAGATCGACCGGCAGGCGGCCGACATCCGCGCGCAGCTCGCTACGCAGGAACCGTATCGGGCGCAGGAGAAAAGCGCCGGCGAGGCATCGGCCAAGGCCGAGCGCGCCGAGGCCAAGGCCGCCCAGGCCGAGGCCGACCGCGAAGAAAAGGGGCGGCCCTACCGAGAGGATGCGCTGTTCATGTACCTGTGGAACCGTCGCTTCCTGACTCCGGACTACACCGGCGGCGGTCTGACCCGTGCGCTGGACGGCTGGGTGGCGAAGCTGATCGACTTCGCGGACGCCCGCAGCAACTATTTCATGCTGACCGAGCTGCCGCTGCGGCTGCGGGAGCATGCCGAACGGCAGAAAGTCATCGCGGCCCAGGAATCCGTAAAACTTCGGAGCCTGGAAGAGCAGGCCTTGCAGGTCGAGGGCCTGCGGCAGAAGAACGAGGCGCTGCTGGCGACCCGCAAGGAGATCGAGGGCATCGAGGCCCGCATCGAAGCGGCGGAAAAACAGCACCAGGCCCTGATCGAGAAGCGGGCGGCTTATTCCGGCGCCTCCGACGAGCTCGCTCAGCAGGCCCTACAGCTCCAGGTCTCCGAAATCAAGAACGAGCCTCTGGCCAATCTGCTTCGGGAGGCCCAAACGACGAGCCGGCCGGAGGACGACGTGATCGTCAGCCGGATCCGCGACCTCAAGGAAGCGGAGCAGACTCTTTCGGCCGAGATCGAACGCCTGCAATCCGAGTTGCAGCGCCAGCAGAAGAGCTTTCAGGAGATCGAGGAGCTGCGGCGGCGTTTTCGGCGCAGCGGCTACGACTCCGGGCATTCCTATTTCCCAGGCGGTCTCGACCTGGCGGCGCTCCTGGCCCTGCTGATGTCCGGTCGAGCGTCGGGACAGGACGTGTGGGGTCGGATCGGCCGCGAGCAGGAGTTCCGGCCGCCCCGGCACCGGCAAGGTCAGGGCGGCGGTGGAGACTTTTTCCCCGGCGGCTTCGGCAGGGGCGGCGGAGGGAGTTTTCCGGACATCTTCGGCGGGGGCGGTGGTTCCGGTGGAGGAGGCGGAGAAATCGGTGGCGGGGGTTTCCGCACCGGCGGCGGGTTCTAGTGCGGCGGTTTCATTGCCGGGATGCTTCTGATCAGACTCTTTACGGTGGGGGACCCTCCTGCCTTCGGCGCTTCCAAGTCATGACGCCTTCGAAAACGGCCCGATTTTGGTGCAGCGCTTTCTCGCGAAGCCAAGAGCAGAAAAAAACGGATTAACCGACGATACGGAAAGACATGGGGGTATCACATGGTTCGAAACACGATATTACCAAGAGCCGCCTGGAGTTCTTTGCGGTTCGGCGCAGTGGCCATGGCCGTGATCACGATTCTGTGGTCCGGCCCGGTATTGGCTGAAGGGGAGAAGCCGCAGCCGACGACGACGGCCAACCCAGAGGTCCCCGTCAAAGAGTTGGAGCTGCTGGTGCGGCCGCTGACCAAGGACGACCTCAAGGTCGAGGCCAACGGATGGCTGGGGGTGCTCAAGGAGCATGTCACTCAGGTCGGCCGGAACAAAATCGAGGCGATGAAGGCCGATGGCGACGCGAAGGCCAAACTCCTGTCTGACGCCACTCAGCTGCAGGAGCGGCAGACCGCCCTGATCGATCGCGTTCAAGCGGTGGTCGAGGAGCTCCGGAAAAAGGGCGGAGAGGCGGATGTCTACGATAAATACCTCAAAACGGTTTCAGGCATTAAAGTCGACGCAACGGATGCCCAGGGCAGCTGGAAGCTCGTGGCCGGCTGGCTGACTTCCGCGGAGGGAGGGCTGCGGTGGGTGAGGAACATTCTGATGTTCATCCTCACGATCGTCGCTTTTAAAGTCTTGGCGGCCATCGTTGGAACGGCCATCCGCAAAGCGGTCTCGAAGATCGGCGGAGCCTCCGAACTGCTCAAAGATTTCATTGTGAACAGCATCCGCAAGGTGACGCTGGTCGTGGGGCTGGTGATCGCCCTTTCCATGCTGGAAGTGAACATCGGGCCGTTCCTGGCAGCCATCGGAGCCACCGGGTTCATTCTGGGGTTTGCCCTGCAGGGCACGCTGAGCAATTTCGCGGCGGGCCTGATGATCCTGCTCTATCGGCCCTATGACATCGGCGACTCCGTCAACGTAGCGGGAACCAGTGGCACGGTGTCTGCCATGAGCCTGGTGTCGACCACTCTGTGCGCTGACAACCAGGTCATCACCATTCCAAACAGCTCTATCTGGGGCGGCATCATCACGAAGGGGTCGGCACCCAAGGCGGTCGAAACCAAATGAAAAAATCGACCAATCCTTGCGCATTGAACCCAACATCCGACCTACTAAAATCGAAGCAGAAACCCGAAGATCACCGGCGAGGTTAGCGGCTTTACCGACAGTACGGGTTCAGAGGCGCACAACCAAAGGCTCTCGGAAGCCCGGGCCAAGGCCGTGTGCGATTATTTCATCAAACAAGGCATCGCGCCGGAGCACGTCCGGGCCAAGGGGTTCGGCGAGACCAATCCGGTGGCGTCCAACGATACACTGGAGGGGCGTGCAATGAACCGCCGCGTGGAGTTGCACCCGGACAAGTGATGACTGGACCTTAAGGAACCGAGAGCTTTTTTAAAACAGTTCGGGCTATTTTACCGTCACCTTGGCTTCTGCTGTGATTTTACCCAAATGAAAGACCCGATCATAGGGTTCGCCTGCGATGTCAAGGGTCGCAGCGGTGGAAAAGAATGATGGCCAGGCGCTGCGGGTCGCACTCGGCGAAAATTGGAGGCGCTTCATCCCCCCGGACGATGTCGATCGGGAAGATGTCGATGCCTTTTTCGCAGCCTGGAACACGTCTCATAAGATGGTAGCCGACGCGGAAAGCCGCGTGCACCTGGCGGTGGGGGCGGACGAATGGATTTTGCCGATCCCGATCGTCAAGATCGGAAACGGCTGGCGGTTCGACGTGAAGGCCGGCGCAGAGGAGATCCGCACCCGCCGCCGGC
>JALOOU010000148.1 GCA_025454255.1 Desulfobacterales bacterium
GGCGCCGCCCTCGAGCGCGCCCCGGGGCTGCTGCCCCCGCTGGCGGTCATGGCCTTGCTGCTCTGCCTGCTGCTGCTCGGCCGCAAACGAAAAGAGTGATGCGGGAGCGACCCCGCCGGGCTTGCCGACAAGTTCATGTTGAGAACGGAACCGCCTCGTGGTAAAATGGGTCCCAATGGTCGAACCGGTTGCACGGACGAATGATGCCCGAACTCGAGTCAATCTACCGCCGCAGCGATGATTTCGTCTTCCGGCGCATCGAGGGCGAGACGATCCTGGTGCCCATCAAGGGCAACGTCGAGGACCTGGACTCGATCTTCAGCCTGAACGAGAGCGCGGCCTTGGCGTGGCAGAGCCTGGACGGCGCGCGCGACCTGAAAGCTGTTGCGGGGCTGATCACCGCGGAATACGATGTGCCGCGGGAGCAGGCCGAAGCGGACCTGCTGGCTTTCGTGCAGGAGATGAAAACAATCGATGCGGTTCTTGACACGTGCCGCTGATTCGCGAGGCAAATGCAATGGAGGAGAAGAAGCCGAAAAAAAGGTATGAAAAGCCTGTCGTCACGCGCATCAAGCTCGATGCCAAGTGCGCGGTGCTCGGGTTCTGCAAGGGGCCTGCCGGCGGCCCGACGGTGGGCGCGTGCGACGACGGCTTCGGAGACTACTGCCTCTCCTTCGGCTCCTGAGGCCTCCTGCCGGAGGCATCCTCCCGCCCCATGCCGAACCTGCTTTCACTCTGCCTGGCCGGCTGGCCGCTGACAGTCGCAAGCGATTCGACCGACGGGCCGCTGACGGCCCCCCCCGCCTACCGGGCTTTTCTCGCCCCGGAGCGCAGCGGGTTTCTCGTGCGCGTTTCGGCGGCCGGCGCCTGCCCGGCCAGAGGCGCACCGGTTTTCGCAAGCCCGCCCATCTGGTTCCTCGAGCGCGCGGAGGGTGCCTCGCATTTCGGCATCTACCACGGCTACCCGGAGCTGAAGCGCACCCTCTGCCTGCCGGATGCGGGCGAAAGCGCCCGGCTCTGGCTCGGCGGCAGCAATCGGGACCCGTTTCTGGGGCCGGCGTTCGAGCTGCTGACGATCACCCGCCTCGCCCGCGGCGCCGGGGCGATCCTGCACGGCTGCGGGGTCTCCCTCAACGGCCGCGGGGTCGTGTTCGCGGGCGAGTCGGGCGCGGGCAAGAGCACGCTCTCCCGCTTGTGGGCCAAGCGGCCGGGGGCTCGGGTGCTGAGCGACGACCGGGTCGTCGTGCGGCGCCGCGACGGCGCGCACTACCTCTACGGCACCCCCTGGCACGGGGATGCGCCGTGCGCCGCCCCCGGGGGGGTGCCGCTTGAGAGGATCTGCTTCCTGCGCCACGGAAAACGGAACGCGCTGCGGCCGATGGGCCAGGCCCACGCGGTGCGCGAGCTTTTGAAATGCTCCTTCCCGCCGCTCTGGGACGCCGGCGGGATGGGCTTCACGCTCGAGTTCTTCGATGCGCTGACCGCGGCGGTGCCATGCGCCGAGCTGGCCTTCGTGCCCGACGCCGGCGTGCTCGATTTCATCGGCCTCTGATTTTTCCGCGGGATCGGCACGGGGGCAGCGCTGGAGGTCATGAAGCCGACACCGATCGAGGATAAGCTGCTGCTGTGGGCGGCCGGGTACGCCGCAGGCCCGGCGCCGGCCTGGGTGCCTGCCGCGGCCGGGCCTGCCGTCAGCCAACGGCTGGTCGCGCGCGCGCTGGCGGAGGGCATGGCGGGTCTGCTGTGGCGGGCGTTGAACCGGACCGGGCGGACGGAAATTTTGCCCGGCCCTGCCCGGAACCGGCTTCGGTCCGCCTACTACCTGACGCTGCAGACGAATACACGGCACATGGCCGCCCTGCGGGGGCTCTTCGCCGCGTTCAATTCGGACGGCATCCGCGCCGCGGTGATCCAGGGGCTCTCCCTGCTGGTCGATCTCTACCCCGACCCGGGGCTGCGCCCGGTGAGCGACATCGACCTGTGGGTGCTGCCGGATGAGCTCGACCGGGCCGAGGCCGCGCTGCGCTGCCTCGGCTTCGAAGCCACGCCGCGCTATCCCCGGCTCCTCCGGAAAGGGGATCTGCTGATCGACCTGCGCACGCAGATCATGGGCGGGGAGCGGATCCGCGCGCGGCGCCGGCTCCTTAAAATCGACCAGCGCCGGATTTTCGCGAACGGCCGCCGGCTGATGTACGAGGGCTGCGAGCTGAGGTGCCTTTGCCCCGCGGACCAGGCGGCCTTCCTGACCCTGCACGCCATCAAGCACAACTGGGAGCGGCTGGTCTGGCTGGCGGACTTGAGCCGCCTGACAGGGCGGTGGCGGGCTGCGGAGTGGGACGCTTTCCGAAGGCGGGCGCTGGAGCTGGGCCAGCCGCGCCTGCCGGCCGTGGTGGTCTACCTGCTCGGCCTGCTCCCCGGCGGCCCGCCGGCTGCGGCCGGCGCGGCCGATCTTCGCCTTTCGTCTTTGGAAAGGCACCTGCTCAGGCGGCGCACCCGGGGCGCGCTGCCGAAATGGTCCTCCCTGGCGCTGCTGCGGGCCGGCAGCGGCCTGCGGCAGGCCGAGCTCGCCCTGGAGAGCATGTTCCCCCGGCCCGCCGTGCTGCGGCAGGTGTTCGCCGGGCGCGGCGAGCGGCGCGACTGGCAGCTCTATGCGCTGAGAGCCCGCCAGCTGCTGGGCCTGCTGCGGCCGCCCGGCCCGAAGTCCTCCGCCGATCCTCACCCCACGTAGGCCAGCGCGAAGATCGCCAGATTTCCGAGCACGTGCACCGTGGCCGGGACGACGAGGTTTTTCTCGACCTCGACCGCGGCGGCGAAGAGGAGCCCGCCGATGACCTGGGTGACGGGGATGCCCGCTGCAGCCGGGTGGAGCAGGGCGAAGAGCAGCGTGGTCCCCAGGACGGCCGCCGGCATCCCCCAGGGCCGCAGGCTGCGGTAGAGCAGGCCGCGGAAGAAAACCTCCTCCGCGAGCGGCCCGATGAGGCCGCCGACCGCGAAGAACAGCACCGCCTCCGGCCCGCGGACGGCCTCCGGGGGGCGGATGAGCCGCAGCGGGTCTGCGCCGAGCAGCAGGGCGGCCGCGAACCCGAGCGCCGCCGCAGCCCCGAACGCCGCCGACCAGAGCAGCCCCCGGCGCAGCCCGCGGGCCAGGCCGCCGGCCGGCAGGAAGATCTCCCCCCGGCCCAGCCCGAAAACGCGCATGCCGAGCGCGATCAGCGCCAGGTCGGCCGCGCGCGCCAGGCCGATGGCGGCCGGCGCCGGGAGCCCCGCCCGGGCGACGGCCAGGGCCGCGAGAGCCTCGACCGCCAGGATCCCGGTCGCAGCGAGGATGCAGGCGTTCAGGGCGCGCCGGTCTGCGTCCATCCCAGGGACCTCAGGGCACGGTAGGCGTAATATTGATCGTACCAGTCGCGGGAGTCGGCGATGAAGGCGGCCACCCGGCCGACGGCGCCGCGCTCGCCCCGGCCGGCCAGGGCCTCCAGGGCCATGGTGCGCACGTTGAGGTGCGGGTCGGCCAGCAGGCGCAGCGCGGCGGCCGACGCCTCGGGGCAGCGGCCTCGGGCCAGGGCCTTCGCGAACCAATAGCGCACCTGCGGGCGCGCGGAGGCCTCGAGATCCTGCCATCCGGGCAGGGTGCAGATATCGGCTCCGGTCTCGTGGATCGCCCTCAGGGCGGCCGCCTGCTGCCGCCAGGCGCCCTCGGCCGGTCCGGCGGCAAGACCCTCCGGGCCGGGCGCGCCCGCGCGGCCGGCGGCGAATGCGGCCAAAATGCCGGCGCCCGCCAGCAGGCAGAGCGCCGCGGCGGCCAGCTCGGCGCGGCGGGGCGTCGTGAGCAGCCCGGCCCCCAGCCGCAGCAGCGCAAAGACCAGCAGGTAGAGGGCGGCCGGAAAGGCCGCCAGCACGCCCCAGAAGGCCAGGCTGCGGAACGGGGCCCAGCGGTCGCAGCGGTCGGCGACCTGGTCCAGGACCGCGCGCGGGTCGGCCAGGAAGCGCTCGATGGCGACCTCGGCCAGCGGCCTGCCGTTTTCGCTGAACCGCAGCCGGCCCTCGGCCGCGTCGATATCGAGGACAAGGGCGGCGGCCGATGCGACCGGCAGCCAGTCGCTGCGGATGAGCGCCTGCGCCACCGGCCCCCGGCGGCTGTCCGCCGGGCCGGGGGCGATGCGGAGGGTGTTGATCTGCTTCTGGCGGCGGGACTTGAACGCCTCGGCCGCGTAGAGGGTGTAGCGGTAGTAAAAGGAGCTGACGCGCTCCCCCGCGGGGTTGGACATGAGCAGATGGTCTCTGAGGTCGCTGAAAAGATGCGCGTCGTACTGCGTGGACCAGCCCAGCGCCAGGAGGGCCACCGGCAGCGCGCGGGATATCAGCAGCGATCTCCAGGCCGGCGGCTCGCGGCGCAGAGAGAGCCACGCCATGGCAAAGACGGGGGGCGGGACGATGAGCAGATAAAGGCTCGCCCAGAGGTTGAAGCCCGCAGCGTTGATCGACAGCACGCCCAGGGCCCACAGGGCGGCGGCGGCGAGGGTGCGGCCGCGGCGGGCCGACCCGCTTGCCGCCAGCGCGCCGGCGGCGGCCGCGGCGAGCGCGAGGCCGGCGCCGACGCTCAGGGTGAAGAACAGCCCGCCGCCGAAGGCGGCCCCGCTGCCGGGCAGAAGCGCCATGACGTGGAGGTTCGGCACCGGCTGGAAGCCCGCGGCGGTAACGGCCGCCATCTCGGAGAGCAGGCGCAGATTGGAGAGGTGCACCTGCAGGCCGGCCAGCAGCTGGGCGATCCCCATGCCCAGCACGAGCTCTGCGGCCGGAAAGACCGCTCGATGGATGGCGCCGAAGCTGTTCAATTTTTTTATGGATTACAGTGCCTAAGGGTTGATCGTGTTGCCCTTCCGGTTTGCCTAACCCATCGAATCATGATAGCATTTTTTCATCGGCGAGGGAACCCGGGAGCGGAGGCGGACCCGAACGCAGCCATGATCGTCGCCATTCATCAGCCCCAATACCTGCCCTGGCTGGGTTATTTCGACAAGATGCTCGCGGCCGACCTCTTTTGCTACCTCGACTGCGTGCAGTTCAAGAAGAACGAATGGCAGAACCGCAATCGCATCAAAACCGCCCAGGGGTGGCAGTGGCTGACGGTGCCGGTGA
>JALOOU010000149.1 GCA_025454255.1 Desulfobacterales bacterium
ATTCCGGCGTTCTTGTGTCGAAATGATAATCGGGTCGGCTGACCGCAGCATGGCCGCAAAATGACAAAAAGGTTAGGATGCGGGGAAGGGTAAGAACCGTCGGTCCCGGGCGTCGCGAGAACCATCTTGACCGCGTCATGAAATTCGCATTAAGGTGTTCCCGCTTTACGTAATGCCGCTGGGATACCCGAAAAAAATGTGCTCTGGTTGACGGCGTCGTGCCGGGAGTCGAGGGTTCAAGTGAAAATCGAATGGTGCCGCGACAAAGAGCGGATCCAGGCGCTGATCTCCTTTTTTATCGAAAATGTCGATCCATCCTATATTTCACACGGGGAGATCCAGACCGGGCGAGCGCTGGACCGCGGCAGGTGGAGCCCCGCTCTGCCACGAATTCTGCGGGACGAGTTCGATTCCTATTTTGAGAAGGGACCTGTGGCCGGCGATGATTGCAAAGTGGCGGTTGCAACGACCGCAGGAGAGATTTCAGCCCTTTTGATCGTAAAGATTCAGACGATGGGAGAGGTGCCCTATTCGGTCCTGTCCGATTTTATCGTCAAGCGGGAGAGCCGGGGGCAGGGGGTCGGCCGCGCGGTTTTCGCTTGGCTGCAGGCGGAAATGAAAAAGGCCGGCATCGGCCGGATCTTTCTGGAGAGCGGTCAAAACAACGAAAGAGCGCATCGGTTTTTCAAATCCCAAGGCTTTGCGCCATGCTCCATCCTCATGCTGAAGGAGGTTGCTCGCTGACGAAGCACTGCCGCAGGCGGCATCAAAAGCCGAATATGAGCGGCGGCCATATGAAAAAAGTTCGGCTGGGGGCCACGGCGCTCGAGGTTTCCGAAAATGGAGAGCGTGGAGAAATGCGTGGAGTGCGGGGAGTGCGAGCCGCGCTGCCCCTATCACCTGCCGATCCCCCACCTGCTTCGTGAAAACCTGGCGCCCTACAACGCGTACGTGCGCTAACAGCGGTTGGTGGAACGTTTTCGATCCCCCGCCGCAGCCCTCACGCCGATCGCACCGAGCACCACGGCCCCGCCTGCCAGGGCCAGAGGGGCTGGGGTTTCGCCGATCACCAGGAAGACCCAGAGGGGGTTCAGGACCGGCTCCAGCATCAGGATCAAGGTGGAGGTGAGCGCCGGGACCTGCCGGATGGCGATGGAATAGAGTGCTGCGGCCAGGGCGGTCTGGATCACCCCCAGGTAGGCGAGGATCGCGAGATCCGCCATGCTCCAGCTCTCCTGGAGCACCGCCGGCAGGCCGATCACCGCGCCTATAAGGCTTCCGATCAAAAAGATCTGGGCCGGGTGGCTCTCCTTCTGCGCCCGGCTGCTCACGATCATGACGGCCAGGGCCACTCCGCTCGAAACGGCCGCCAGGTTTCCGTAAAGCCCCTCACCGGTGAGCTCCTGACCGAAGCAGAGCAGCAGCCCCGCCAGGATGACGACCAGCGTGATCCAGTCGATGCGCTGCGGCCGTTCCCGCAAGATCCAGACCCCGAGAATCAGCACATAAATCGGTGCCGTGTACTGGAGGAAGATGGCATTGGCGGCGGTGGTCAGACGGGTGGCCAGGATGAAAAAGAACTGGGCGCCCATATAGCCCAGGGCGCCGGCGGCCAGAACCGGGGTGATCCGCAGAGGGGCCCGCCGCAGCCAGATCAGAAAAACGATGCTCGCAATGGTTGCGCGGGCGCTGAATATCGCGAACGGATGCCAACTCAAGAGCTTAACGAAGAGACCGCCGGTGCTCCAGAGCAGGGCCGTCAGCAGCAGCAGGGCGATCGCGCGCCGGGAAGACGGGAGCGGCAAGGGCATCTCACTATCTGCTCATGGCCGGCGGGGCTAGAGCGCGCGTCCGAGTTCCTCGCCCTCGCTGATGGCATACATCAGGTGGCGGGGCTGTTTCGCATCGCCGATGAAATGCACCCGGGCAGGGCGCCCCTTCGTGAGATTGGCGGCCTCGCGCAGGCTGACAAAGGTGTCCGCCAGCACCACCGTGTCGAACCCCCTGAGCTCCTGCCTGCGCCCGCTTGAGCTGAAATCGACCCCGTCCTCGAGGAAGGAGTGGATCTGTACGTTCTTGTGCAGCACGATCCCCCCGCGTTTCAGGCGCTCGCGGAGATAATAACGATCGTTGCTCGACATATCTTCGGCGAAGTGATCGCGGCGGTTGAGCACAACGACGTTTTTGCCCTTAGCGGCCAGGTCGTCGGCCAGGACGAGAGCGGCCTGGTTGCCGCCCCACACAAGCACGTGAGCCCCTGCCGCCTGGACACCCGCTAACACCTCCGTCACGGTTCCGACCTGCATCCCGGTTCGAAGAAGACCCTTGATCATCGGGGTGTCGGGCAGGCTGCCGGTGGCCAGGATGACCTCTTCCGGGTCCACCTCCTGCAGCAGCTCCGCGGTCACGGCGCAGTTCAGCCGCAGGTCGACCGCGAGGCCCGCCAGCTCGGCGGCGAAATAGTTCAGGATGTCCATCAGCTCGGATCGGCCGGGGGGTTTCGCGGCCAGCCGCAGGGCGCCGCCGGTTTCGGCCTGCTGATCGCAGAGGGTGACCGCGTGGCCCCTCAGGGCGAGCATACGGGCCGCCGCGAGCCCGGCCGGTCCGGACCCCACCACGAGGCACCTGCGGGGGGCGGCGGCCGGCTCGACCGCCTGCGGCAGCAGGTACTCCCGCCCCACGTCCGGGTTGACGACGCACCCGCCCGGTTCGAGCTGGAAGACGGCATGAATGCACCCCAGGCAGCAGCCGATGCAGGGGCGGATGGAACGCAGGCTGCCGTGTTTTACCTTGTTGGGCCACTGCGGGTCGGCCAGGAGCGAGCGGCCCAGGGCCACCATGTCCGCCTTCCGGTCCCGAAGGATCCCCTCGGCCATCTCCGGGCGCTTAATGCGGCCGACCGCCACCACCGGGATCGCGACCGTGCGCTTCACCGCCTCCGCCAGGTGGATGAAGCAGCCGTGCTCCACGTACATGGAGGGGATCGTCAACTGCCGACTCCCATAAACCCCGGCGGAGACATGCAGGTAGTCGGCCCCGGCCTGCTCCAGGAGCGGCGCCAGCCGGAGGGCCTCCTCCAGCCCCCAGCCCCCCTCGATGTAATCCTCTCCGTTCATGCGGATGCCCACGGTGAAATCCGGGCCGCACTTGCGCCGAATATCCTCGAGGACCTCCAGCATGAAACGGGTGCGGTTTTCGAAACTCCCCCCGTAGCGGTCGTTGCGACGGTTGGAGTTGGGCGCCAGGAACTGGCTGATGAGATAGCCGTGGGCCCCGTGGACCTCGATGAAATCCAAACCGGCATCCCGGCAGCGTCGGGCGGCATCCCCGAAGGCCGCCGCCATGACGGGGATCTCATCGAGCCTGAGCGCGCGCGGGATCCCCTTGGCCAAGGCCGGGGCCGGTATGGCCGAGGGGGCCACTTTAAGGTCGTGATAGGACTGACGCCCGCCGTGCATCAGCTGCATACCGAGCAGGGTGTCATGCGGTTTGACCGCCTGGGCCATCTTTGTCAGTGAGGGGATGCAGTCGTCCTCCCACAGGGCGGGCAGGTGCGGCAGTTCGACTCCGGTGGGGTGCACCCCGCCGCCGCCCACCAGCATCATCCCGACGCCGCCCTGGGCGCGAGCCTCCATGTAGCGGGTCAGCTGCTCGGTCACATGGCCCCGCTCGTCCACGCCGAAATGGATGCTCATGGCGGACATGAGCAGCCGGTTTTTCGATTCCAATCGTCCGATCCGAATGGGCTGGAAAAGAAGCGGGAAATGAGTGTTCGCCATGGCTCCGATCGACTTCGGCCGGCGGTGCATGCCGCCCTGCCTCTTAATGGGGTTGAGGGAAACGACCTTTTTTGAGATTTTAGGCCGACTCGACCCAAGGTGCAATAGCCGTTCTCAGGAACCCTTTGCAACCCACCGCGGAGAGAGGCGGCTGCCTTCGCGACATCCGGCAGCCGGCTGCGGTAGCTCCTCCGAGAAAATGCCCCGTCCAACCGGAAACGACATAAGGAAAAACTGCCCGCCATCGGCAGCGCCTACCAAAAGGCTTTTCCGTCGCCTCCCCGGTTCCGGACCTGGAACAGGCATTTGCTTTTTCCGATCTGAAAGAGGTATAGTTGAATGGAGTCCAGCAGCCCCTTTTCCATATCGCCGGATCAAGCAAGCCACAGGCGTCAACGTCGACCCGGTGTTCTGCTCCGCTGCCGTTGCTTCAGGCGGGAAACCTTTTCGGCTTTTATCTGATCATTGGAAGGAGGTCCCCATGGCAGTCAAAATTTTGATCAAACGGCGGTTGCCCTCTGACAAGGAAAAGACCGATTTCATCGTCGCCACCTTCCGCAGGCTGCGCATGCTCGCTCTCGAGCAGGAGGGCTACATTTCGAGTGAGACCCTGCGCAAAATGGGAAGCCCGCATGAGTTCCTGGTGATCAGCACCTGGCGGACATGGGAGGATTGGCAACGGTGGTTCGACAGCAGCCAGCGAAAGGAGCTGCATTCGAAGGTCGATCCGCTGCTGGAGGGTGCGACGACCTATGAAGCTTATGAATTCGGATTCCTGTCGTGAGCGGTCCCCGCTCATGCTTACCATGACTCTGTGACCGCCATCCGTCCACCCCGGCCCGCCGCCCGGTTATAGGGGCAGGCCGCCCCGCGCCCAATTGATTCTGCCCGATCGCCTGGTTCACCATCTCATCGGAAATGGAGGGGGATGGATTCGGTTTTTTCCCCCCTCAGTGGGAATTCGTCACGTCTCTGAGCATTTGTCCGTGAAGAATGAGGTGGTCCCTCTATAGACAACCGCCTTGAATTGATTGAGAATTCAATTAAACGGCATGGTTCTTCCGGGTGCTCCATGAACCATGGAGGCATATGAGGAGATCGTCGGATGAAACCAAGGGACCAAGGTGAATTGGGAGAGAACCGGTGCGGCCGGGGATGATGGATAGTTACCCCTCGGCCAAGGCGATGGTTTTCATCCGACAGGCACCAACACCGGCGGGGAGAAAAACTGCTCCCGGAAAGGAGAAGACGCCATGAAAGCAGGAATCTTTTTCACAGGGTCGGGGCCGATTGTCGTTTTGACCTCCTACGCCTCTCTGACCGCTCCCAGTTTTGTGGAAAAGCTGGCAGCCAAAGG
>JALOOU010000015.1 GCA_025454255.1 Desulfobacterales bacterium
CGGGAATCCCGGCCGGACCTGGCAATCTGCGTGTATCATTCACCGAACCACCTCTGGGATGTCCCCCTCTATCTCGACGGCTTGGGGCTCGGCTATCGATTTTATCTGCGCAACTATACGTCGTTCACCGGGGAAACCGTTCTTTATGCTGTGAGCTGAGGCGACGAAGTTTCATCGATTTGATTCTTTGGGTTTAAGAAGCGCGGGAGGCCATATTGCCTGAGAAGGATCAGCTGCTGCCGGGTACGATTATTTGGGTCGCCCCGTTCTATAACCGGAGCGGCTTCGGCGTCGGTGCCAGAACCAATGTCATCGCCCTGCATAAAGCCGGGGCGAGGGTCAGGGTCATCTCCGTGAACCAGGTTGAAGGCGGGATCGACGACTGCGACCTCGCCCTCATTCGATCGCTCGAATCAACGCCGGTCATCCCCCCGGTGACCCTGATCGTCTCGCACGTCCCCAGCCGCAGGTGGCTGGATATAAAGTTGCCGGAACCGAGCGTCAGGATATTGGCCACGACTGTTTTCGATTGCTGCGCGGATGGGAAGTCGGCCCCGGCCGAGATGTTGGCGGTGTGCCGGAAAATGGACCAGATTTGGCTTCATGATGCTGCCGAGAGAAAACTTTTTATCGCAGCAGGGTTTCCTCCTGAAAGAGTTCGCTATGTTTGTTGGCCCCACCACTGGCTGGAAAATCCGATGCTGCCGCCGCCTTGTGCAGAAACGGTTGGCGCGGAAAAGTCTTTCCGCTTCTTGAACATTTCACTGTTTTTGCCGCGGCGCCGCTGGGAGACCTTGATCGAGGCCTACCTGGAGGAATTCAAGCGGACGGAAAACGTCGAGCTCTACCTGAAAGTCAACTTTCCTTCCTGGCATCAGGTACCGGGCAAACCCAGAAAGGACCTGTTAGATCTTGTGGCGGCACTGCGCCTCAAGACGGGTTCGGAAGCGAGCATCATCATCGATGAGGACCTCGGCACCCGAACCGACATCGTTAGCCTGATCGACAGCTGCAACGCCTATATCTCAACGGACACGGCCTTGACCGCTCCGATCAGCGAAGCCCGGGTGAGACGCCGAATGGTCATCATCCCCGAGGGTCTCCTCGGCAAGCCGGCGGCGTGGTATGTCGGAATCCCTGTCGATCCCCATGCCAAAAGGCCATTGACGCCGGAGATGCTATGCTACCAGCCGAACCACAAGGGGGCATCCATGCCTCTGCTCGATGTCAACGCTGTGCGTCATGCCATGCGCCGCGCGTTCGACATGCCGCTCTCTGAGAGAACGGCCATGGCCTCCCGGGGGGTATCTCTATTAAGCCCTTCGCAGGCCGTTCCGCTGATGGCCGATGCCATAAAAGCCGCATGGCAGTACAAAGAAGCGCTGGAGGTAAATAAAAAAGAGGAAAATCACGGCGGACGAATCGTCTGGGAAGGCTCCCAGTTCGTTCATCACTCGCTGGCGCTGGTCAACCGCGAGCTATGCCTTGCGCTGATCGCGGCGGGATGCGAGCTGTCCTTGCTTCCGTGCGAGCGGCATGTGTTCGGCGACGAAGCGGACCCGCGCTTCGAGAAGCTTTCGGCCCGTTTCAATAAACGCTTCGAGCAGCCGGCCGATGTACATGTTCGCCACCGCTGGCCGCCCGACTTCACACCGCCGCCCGATGGCCACTGGGTCATGATCCAGCCGTGGGAGTTCGGAAGCTTGCCCGTCGAGTGGGTCCGCCGGATCTCAGCCGGCCTCGATGAAGTCTGGGTTCCGAGCCTTTATGTGCGAAACTGTTTCATCACGAGCGGTGTGCCCGCGGAGCGGGTGTTTGTCGTTCCGAACGGCGTGAACATCGACCTGTTCAACCCGGCTGCGCCGGCTTATCCGCTCCAGACGACGAAATCGTTCAAGTTCCTCTTCGCGGGAGGGACCATCCCGCGCAAAGGCATCGACATCCTGCTCGGAGCCTACACCCGGACGTTCACCTCCAAGGACGATGTCTGCCTGGTCGTCAAGGATATGGGGGGGGAGAGTTTCTACAAAGGGCAGACTGCGCGCGAATGGATCCGCCGCCTGCAGGCGGATGCGCGCAATCCGGAGATCGACTACATCGAACGAACGCTCAGCGACCGGGAAATGGCCGGGCTATACAGCGCCTGCGATTGCCTGGTCGCCCCCTACCGAGGGGAGGGCTTCGGTCTGCCGATCGCAGAGGCGATGGCCTGCGGCCGCCCGGTCATCGTCACCGGCCACGGAGCAGCCATGGATTTCTGCGACGAGCGCTCGGGCTACCTGATCCCGGCCCGGGAGGTGGTTCTGCCTGAGAAGCGGGTGGGCGCTTATGCAACCGTGGATTTTCCCCGGCTGGCCGAGCCTGACCAGAGACGTCTGGCACAGTTGATGCAACATGTGGTGAGTCATCGAACCGAAGCGCTCGAAAAAGGCTCTTGGGGCGCTGGATGGATTCGATCAAACTTAACCTGGCGGCATTCCGCTGAAAGAGTGGAAGAGCGTATCCGCGCGCTTCGCAGCAAGCCCATCATCCGTCGGATGCCTCTTGCGAATTCCATATCGGATCAAACCGGCACTTCAGCCGCTGCGGATGAAGCGCCCCCGAACGATTGCAGCAGCAGCGGACCATGCGACGGTCGGGCTCGGGCGATCGCCGAATCCGCCGCACAGCCGGTGTGCGGCGCAACCGTTAGCGGAGGCCATCCAATGACAGATGTCGAAGCCATGTATGCGGCCGTTCAGCCGCTCCTGCACGCCAGCCGGCCGGAGGAGGCCGAACAGACCTTGCGAAACATCGTCCAGGCGTTTCCAGGCGTTGGACGCGCGCACCACGACCTCGCATCGCTGCTCTACCGGGCGGGGCGGAAGCAGTCGGCCCTGCGGCACTACGAGCTGGCGGCGGCGGCGGCGCCCGAGGACCCCGATTGCCAAAAGATTCTGGCCGATTATTACTACGTGGAATCGGCGCGCATCGAAGATGCGCTGCGGTTGTACCGCAAGGTCCTGCAGCTGCGCCCGGACGATGTGCAGACGCTCATGACGGTCGGAAACATCCTGGCAAGCCTGCAGCGGTTTGAAGAGGCTGGGCGCTATTACAGCAAGGTGCTCGAGGTCGACCCCATGCACCCCGAAGCGGCCGAAAACAACCGCCGCCTGAGCGGGCGCACGATGCGCCCGCCCGCGACGGCCGCCGACGCGGTCGCCCTGCATGCCGAGGCAAAAGAGCTGGCGGAAGCGGGCGAACTATCCGAGGCCTGCGAACGGTTGGAGCGCCTGTTGGCCCGGTCTCCGCAGTCGGCCCTGGCGCACAACGATTTGGGGGTTCTCGAATATCGCCGAGGAGATCCGGATAGCGCGCTGCGCCATTATGAGGAGGCCCTCCGAATCGAGCCGGATAATCTGACGTTTCAAAAGAATCTGGCCGATTTCTTTTTCGTCGAGCAGGGCCGAATCGAGGATGCGCTGCAGATCTATGTCAAGGTCCTGGAGGCGGCGCCGAAAGACACGGAAACGCTGACGGCGCTGGGAAAGATCTGTGCGATGCTCCGCCAAAACCATGACGCCCGGGTTTTTTTCGAACGCGCGCTGGCGTTCGAGCCCTGGAACGAGGAGGCCCGCGAGGGGCTGGAGCGAATCGATTTGGAAGCTTCCGAGGCGGCCCGGCCTCCGGAGGCCCGGGAACTGCATGCCGAAGCTCTGCGTCTGGCCTCCGAGGGCGACGGGGGCGGAGCGCTGCAGCTGCTCGGGCGGCTGACCGAAAGCCATCCCGAATTCGCCCTGGGCCACAACGATCTGGGGGTCTTGGCCTACCGGGCCGGAGACAAAGATAAGGCGCTCAAGCACTACGAACACGCGGTGCGGCTGGAGCCGCACGATGCGACGTTCCGCAAAAACCTGGCCGACTGCTATTGGGTCGGCTTCGGCCGCGCCGAGGATGCGCTGAGAGTCTATGTGGACATTCTCACCACTCATCCCGAAGATATCGACACGTTGATGGCGATCGGCAAGCTCTGCCGGTCTCTGGATCAGACCGAAGACGCACGTGTATTTTTCGAACGGGTCGTGGCGATTGAGCCTTCGAACGCCGAGGCGCTCGCGCAGCTCGAGCAGGCTGCGGCCGCCGTCAAGGCTGCCTGATGGAGTCGCCGGCTCTGATGGAAAGAGCCTCCGCCGAGCAGGATATGACCGGCAGCTCGGCCGGCCAGGCGGCGGGCGCTGCGGTGGAAAGAACCCGCTGCGGGCCATCCTCCGAACAGCGGCCCGACGCCGCTTGCGCGTCGGGGGCCGGGCGCGCATCGGCCGAGTCTCTCGCGCGCGATATCCTGACCCCCGAAGACCCGCTTCCCGCTGCGCTGGCCTACCACACCGCGGCCCTGGCTGCGGGTGCCCTCGCACAGGCCGAGAGCGTCTTCGCCGCAGCCCTCAAACGACATCCGCACAACCGACGGCTGCAGTTTCTGCGCATCGACCTGCTGCTGCGGCAGGAGAAGTTTCCGCAGGCCATGGACGCCATCGAAGCGGCCATGGCCGAGTTCGGGGTGGACGACGGGATTCTGGCGGCCGCCCTCGCGGTGAGAGGGCGCATCGGGCCGCGCGGGACCACGCCGGCGGACCGCGACGTGTCGCTTTGCATGATCGTCAAGGACGAGCAGCGCCATCTGGCGGCCTGCCTGCAGAGCGTGAAGGGCCTTGTGGATGAAATCGTCGTGGCGGACACCGGCTCGGCCGACCGCAGCCGGGATATCGCAACCGCCTTCGGCGCCCGGGTGATCGAGGTCCCGTGGGAGGCGGATTTCGCCCGCGCCCGCAACGCCGCGCTTGCTGCAGCGAGTCGCCGCTGGGTTCTGGTGCTCGACGCGGACGAGGTGATCTCGGCCAGGGACAGGGAGCCGTTTGAAGCCCTTCTGCGGGGCGCCGGGACGGAGGCGGTCGCCTACACCCTCCGCACCCGCAACTACTCCTTCCACGCGAGCACCGTCGGCTGGCAGACGAACGACGGCGCCTACCCGAATGAGGAGCGGGGCCTGGGATGGTTTCCGAGCGACAAGGTGAGGCTCTTTCCCCGAGTGGCCGGCGTCCGGTTTTCGTTTCCGGTGCATGAGCTCGTGGAGCCCAGTCTGAGGGAGCTTGGGATCCCGATCCGCGAATGCGGCGTCGCGGTGCACCATTACGGCAAGCTCGAAGCAGCCAAGACGCTCGAGAAAACACGGGACTACCGCAAGCTTGGCCAGAAGAAGCTCGGATCCGCGCCGTTTGATGCGGCGGCCATCCGCGAGGCGGCGATCCAATCCAGTCACCTGGGACGGCATGCCGAGGCTGCGCAGCTCTGGCAGCGCTACCTGGAAAAGGAGCCCCGGTCCGCCGAGGCGCACCTGAACCTCGGAAGCGCTTGCTGGCAGCTGGGGCGCTACGCCGAGGCCCTGGACCACGCCAAGAGCGCCGGCCGTCTCAATTCCACCCTCAAGGAGGCCGTTTTCAACCGGGCCATCGCCGAACTGCTGCTGGGCAGGGCGCCCGCGGCCTCCAGGGCGATCGAACGGCTGGTAAACCGGCATCCCGATTATCTGCCGGCCCGCTTTATCCTGGCGGCGGCCCACGCCTGCAGCGGAAAGACCCGGCAGTCGCTTGCCGCGCTGCAGCCGCTCCAGGCCACCGCCTTGGGTCCCCACCTGGCGGAGTCCTTCCTCGATCTGGCTAGGCGGCTTCTATCCGCCCCCCATGCGGAGTATTGCGCGAAACTGCTCCGGGCGGCCGTGGCGGCGAACTGCGCGGACGATCGGATTTTGAGATTGCTTGAAACCGTCGACCCGGAATCGGAGCTGCAGCGGAAAAAAGCTATGCGCTCCTCCGCCTAAGGCGTTCGGCGAAAACCAAGGCTTCCACCGCCCGCCCCTGGCGGCGGTAGAAATCGATCCCCGCCACGAGCCCCGCCGCACCTTCCACGGTCAATGCTTTGGCCAGGTTGGCGCTCAGCGTCTCCAGCTCCCGGCCCACCCGTGTCAGCGGCGCGCTCCAGTCGCCCGGCCGCTGCTGCCGGAAAAGCCGCATCGTCGGATACCAGGGGCTCTCCTCGCGCTCAAGCAGCCAGCGCCAATCGGAGCAATAGTCGAGCAGGAGATAGGTCGGCTTGGCCAGGGCGCCGGACAGGTGGGCCACCGAGGTGTCGATCGACAGGATGAGGTCAAGGCAGGCCGCCGCCGCCGCCGTGTCGCCGAAATCCTCGAACTCGACCCCGATCAGCGACAGGTCCATCCCCGGCGGCAGGCCCTCGGCCAGCGCCTGATCGGCGGCCGCGCCCTTCTGCAGACCGTACCACCGGGTCCCGGGGATCCGGGTCAGCGGTGCGAACCATGCCAGCGGCAGAGAGCGGTTCGGATCGACCACGCTGCCCGCCCAGACCAGGCCGACCCGCAGCTCCGACCCCGCCAGCCGTTTTCCCCAGCGCTGCAGCCGGTCGGCAGGTGCCGCCAGGTAGGGGACATCGGCTGGAATGGAGCCGAGATCGCTCTTGAAAATTCCCGGCAGGCTCGCGAGGGGGACGTACAGGTCGGCTTCGCTCTCCGGATCGCTGGCCGGGCCCATTTCCACGAGGCGGTCGACGCCCGGCAACTTGTAAAAAAGATCGAAGAAGGTCCTGCGCGTTTCGAACACCACTTTGCCGCCCAGCGCCTTCACCTGCGGCAGGTAGCGGACAAACTGAAGCGTGTCGCCCAGGCCCTGTTCGGTGTGCACCCAGAGCGTTCGCCCTTTAAAAGGGAAGCCATCCCAGCGGGGAAGGGTGAACCTGCGTGGATAAAAGCGCTGCCAATCGCCTCGCCGCAGGCGCCATTCGTAATTGGTCCAGCCCTCCGCGAAGGAGCCTGCCAAAAGCTGGGCCGTCGCCAGGTTGAAATAGGCCTCGGCATATTCGGGCCTCCGGGCGATGGCTCTCCGGTACCAGGAAATCGCCGCGGGGATATCATGGAGGTCCTGGTGGAGTTTCCCCAGGTTGTTGCAGAACACGGCCGCATCCTGAGTATCGCACTCCAGCGCCTTCTGATAACAGGCGGCGGCCTGCCGGCAATTGGACATGGCGTCCACTCTGCGCCCCAACTCCTGGAAGCAGGTCCCCATGTTGTTCCATGCCTGTGCGAAGCGGTTGTCGATAGCGACCGCGCGCTGCAGGCTCGCGACGGCCTCCCGCCAGCGGGACTGTTTCTGGAGACTGAAGCCCAGGTTGTAGTGGGCTGCAGTCATGTCGGGCTTCAGTCGAACCGCCTCTCGAAAACAGGCATCGGCCTCCGGGAGGCGATTGAGCCCGAGCAGTGCGACCCCATGGTTGAAAAAGGCTTCGGGGAATTCGGGCCTGGCCTTCAGCGCCTGATCGAAGCAGGCGACGGCTTCCGAGAATCTTTTTTGATCCAGATACAAGTTGCCCAGATGATAGTGTCCATCCGCCAAGGTCGGGTCCAAGGCCAACGCCCGGCGATAGCAGTCGATCGCCTCCGGGATCCGATTTCGGGCCTCGCAGGCTTCGGCGGCATCCAGCCATGCGAAGGGTACGTTCGGATCGGAGGGGATAGTCGCCGCAGGAGCCCTCTCCGGCGAGCTCGGATCCGTTGGATGCGGTGCGCTCTTGGTCATATTTCCAGGCCTTTCAGCATGAGACGAATCGCGGCTATCAGGTGCACCCGGCCTTAGTAGAGTCTCTGCCGGCCGCGCCCGCCGTTTTGCGATGAACTCGCGCAGCGCCCGCTCGACGGCGGTGAACACCTCCTGCCAGCAGCCCCGGCGAGTCTGGCGGAAAAGACGCAGGGTCGGGTACCACGGGCTGTCTTCGCGGCCGAGCATCCAGCGCCAGTCGGCCGGGAAGGGCACCACCACCCACGTGGGCGTCTCCATGGTCGCCGCCAGATGGGCCGCGGCCGTGTCGACGGTGATCACCAGATCGAGCGCCGCCACCAGATCGGCGGTGTCGCTGAAATCCTGCAGCTCCGGCCCGGCGTTCACGAAAGGAACCCCTTCCAGCAGACGGTCGACCGCCTTTGCCGCTTCGCCTTTTTGGAGAGCGACCAAGCGGATGACGGGCATCCGCGCCAGCGGCAGAAAGAGCGAAAGCGGGCAGGAGCGCTGCCCGTCGTTGTGGTGCCAGGCGCTTCCCGCCCAAACGATGCCGATGTTGACCGTGTTGCTGCCCAGCCGCTGCCGCCAGCCGCTGACCTTGGCGGGTTCAGGAGCGATAAACGGGAGGTTGGCGGGCACCGTGTCCACCGTGGTGCCGAACAGACCCGGCAAGCTCAGAAGGGGGATATGAAGGTCGAACGGCCTGCGGGTGATTGCGGCCGCAGACAGCTCGAGGAGCTCGTCGGCTCCGGGCAGTCTTTGAAAAAGCTTCACCAGCGGCCCCGGCACTTCGAACAGCACCCGTCCGCCGCGCGCTTTCACGAGCGGCAGGTAGCGCGCAAACTGCAGGGTGTCGCCGAGGCCCTGCTCGCAGTGGACGAGCAGCGTTTTGCCTCCAAAGGGGGCCCCGTCCCAGCGCGGCGCAGAGATGCGGTGCGGGTAGGCCTGCGGCCAGTTTGGGCGCTTAAAGCGCCATTCGTAATCAGGCCATGCCTCGGCAAAACGCCCCATCCGCAGAAGGAGCAGGGCGCGATCGAACCGAATCCCGGGGTCCTCGGGCCGAAGGCGGAGGGCGCGGTCCCGGCTCGCCAGCGCCTCTTCGAAATAGCCGCACTGCTCCAGTATCTGGCCCGAGCGCAGAACAGCATCGGCTCGCTCCGGCTGCATCGACGCGGCTTTCAGACACCAGTGCCGGGCGCGGGCCGGATCCTCTCGGTCGAGGGAAAGCCGTGCCAGGTTCAAATGGGCCTCGACGTCGTTCGGGTCCGCTTCCAGCAGCTGCATATAGCATCCTTCGGCGGCATCCAGGTTTCCGTTGGCATGATGGCACAAACCGATATGGAGGAGCGCCGACTGCGGGTCCGCTCCCAGCTCGAGGGCATGCTGAAAATGAGCAATCGCCTTATCCCACTCCCGGCCTGCAAAACAGAGGCGGCCGAAGTTGTGATGGGCGGCAACGCAGCCTGCGTCCAGGCGGATGGCGGCGTTGAAGCTTGCGGCGGCCTGCTGCACACGGCCGAGCGCCATCCAGGCGGCGCCGAGGTTGTTGTGCGCCTGAGGCAGGCCCGGCTCACGTGCGATGGCCTCGGTGAAATGCGCCGCGGCGGACTCGAAGCGGCCGTCCTCCATGGCGATGACGCCCAGATTGTAGTGCGCCTGGGCGCAACCCGGGTCGATCGCAAGTGTTTTTTCATAAAGCCGTGCGGCTTCGGCCGCGCGGCCCTGGAGCCGGCGCACAGCGGCCAGGCTGAAGGCAAAACGTGGATCGGCCGGCGCCAGGCTGGCCGCCGCCGCAAACCGCTCGGCGGCCTGCTCCAGCTCTCCGCGGCCCTGGTGAAGAATTCCGCTCTCGTAATGGGACTCGGCGCGGTCTGCGGCCAGCCAGCCGAATTCGCGCTGCCCGGCGCCCGCCATGCGAGGTCCATCACCTTCCATGCCGCGCGATAGGGAGGAGCCTTGATGCATCGATTCCGTTTCCAGGGGACGCTTGAATCCTCAGCCGCGTGCACGCCGCAGCGGGGCCCGAAAATTAAAAGCAAAATGCATACCGACCCGTGCGTCCGGCTGCAGCCGGCAAACCGGGCGCAGGGCAGGGCATCCGGCATGGCGCGGCGCGGCAGCGGTGCCCAGGGCGTCAATTATCTGACCCAACGGCATAACATGAAGGACCCATGATGGCGCCCCCCGGCAGCATGCGCTCCGGTGATCGGCTCCTATTCAGTGCCCATCCGGAAATGGGGGATTCTGGTTAAGCGCGCCTCGGGCGGGCGTTTTTGGGAACAGAGGCGCGCCTCTTTGAGCCTGATCTGGCATGCGGATTGCTTCCACCCTGGGGTGGATCGATCTTCCCGCGTGATGGGAATGCATATAAGTGGTTTCAAAACCTCGGATCACGGATGCGGGCAAGGCGCAGGCCGAATCGAAAGCGCAGCAACCTTAATAGGTTGTGAGCAGGTTCGAGAGGCCTGCAATCCCGCCATGGCGGGACCCCCAGCCGTCAGACGGGGTCATGAAAGCACTTTTAAGACAATCAAGAGATCTCCTGCACAGAGCAGCCTATGATCAGCAACCGCGGCCCCATCGGTTCGGAAACGACAGCGGCGGCCTCCCGCAGCTTTGTCATCCCCGTATTGGATTTCTCGCCCCACAGCCCTTACAACATCGCTTCTCTGCTGCAGGATCTGCAGGGTGTGCCCGGCGAGGTGATCTGCATCTTCAACTCCCGGAAGGTCTTCGAGGAACTCCAGCACCACCCGCGCATCGACAAGTTCTGCTTCAACAAGCTGAATGCGGGGGTCAGCCGCTCCTGGAACATGGGCATCAACCTGGCCGAGGGGCGGGCGGTTTTCATCATGAACGCCGACCTGCACGTCTCGCCGGCGGCCATCGACCAGCTCGAGGGGTATCTCTTCAACCTGCCGAGCGCCGTCGTCGTGGGGCCGCAGGGGTCGCATCTGGATTTCCGCAACCTGCGCATCGTGCGCTACTTCGAAAAGGGACGATTTGCCGAACCGGTGCGGACGCATGACGTCTCGGGCTTCTTCTTCGCCATCCACCGCGAGCGTTTTCTCAAACACCGGCTGCAGTTCGACGTTCAGTACAGCCCCTGCTTCATGGAGGAGTGGGACATGGGGCTGCAGGTCATCGAGTCCGAGCTCGCCTGCTACGCGGTGCCGGTGACGGGCTTCGAGCACCACTGGGGGGTTTCCGGCGCGCGGGAGAATACTCCGATCTCTTATTTCGGACGCCGCGTGTACCGCAACGAGGTGCTGGCCGCCAACCGACAGCGGTTCCTGGACAAATGGTTCCCCGAAAAGGGCCAACCTGCGCCATGAAGCTTCTGTTTCTGACCCACCCCTACCCGAACTACGTCCCGGATCTTTTGCTGCACGGCCTGCGGAAATTGCTGGGGCCGGCGGCGGTCGAGCATCCCCGCAAGGAGTGCCTCTACCAGGGTGTTTTAGGGCTTGGCGTCTGCCCGGCCAACCAGCTGTGCCCCGGATGGTTTCCGCAGGACAACGGGCAGATCGACCGCGACGACATCCCCGCCAAGATTTCTAGCGGCTTCTTCGACTGCATCGTCGCGGACGTTCGCGCCGCCGGGCAATGGATGCCGCTGTTGGAAAACAGCCGCTCGCCGCTGGCCATCATCGACGGCGAGGACCGCCCGGTGCCGATCCGGCCGGGGCGCTATGTCGTGTTCCGGCGCGAAACGGCTGGGGCGGACTACAGCATCCCGTTGCCGATGGCCTTGCCCGAGGAGATCTTCAACTGGATCGTCGCCTACGACGATCAGCCGAAAACCTATTCCATCGGGTTTCTCGGCAGCACCCATGACGGCGAGCGCCACCGGTTCCTCGAGCAGCTGGCTGCCCGCTATCCGGACGCTCTTTTCAGCGCCTCCGTGGTGCCGTCGGAGAACAACCCGCTTCCGCCGGGAAGGTTCGGCCGCGACGAGTACTACCGCGAACTTCAAAAATGCCGCATCGTGCTCTCGCTTGCGGGAGCCGGCGGCGACACCTTTCGATTCTGGGAAAACGCCGCCTGCAACGCCGTGCACGCGGCGCAGCAGCTGCCGCTTTTCATTCCGGTGGATTTTACGTCCGAGGAGAGCATATTGAAGTTTTCGGGCGTTGAGCAGCTCCAACGCGCAGCCGACCGCGTTTTGGACGGCAGCCTTCCTGCCCGCGAGTTCATCGCCAACGGCCGTTTGCATCTGCGGCAATATCATTTTACGACCGCGAGGGCCCGCTATTTTCTGGATGGGGTCAAACGAGAATTCGGGGCGCAGGGGACGCGCCCGTGTCGGTGATGGGGCCGCGGAGCACCGGCCCCGTTCACGGAAGCGCCTTCACCGACGACGTTGCATGTAAATGCGGATTTGAGCGGATTTCCCGATATCGCCGGCGTTTTCATAAGCTTGCGCGCGCTGCAGGACAGCATCTTTTTCGAACCGGCGCACAGCGGCCTCGTAATCGAACCAGCGAGCGGTATCCTCCGACGGCGGGTGCGCTTTCTGCCCCACGCACAAAAATGACCAGCTCTTCAGCAGCGGACTCAGCTGGATGATGCGCATGCCGCCGACAAGGTCGATGGCGCGTGCAAGGCTCGCTTGGGTGAACACATGTTTGTGGGTGGGATCCAACCGGATCGTGTCGCACACTTCGTCGTCAGGCACCACCATTCCGATCAGACCTCCCGGTTTCACGATCCGTTTCCATTCCTGGACGACGTAGTCGAGCTCGTTATCCGCAAACATGGGCAGATGGTCGCCGGATGCGACCACATCCGCAACTGATATTTTCCCGCTGACGCATCCCGCCGTGCCTTTTGAACCGGGCGGAATGAGATCGACCCCGATTGCACCCGGGTGGGTTTTTCGGTTTCCACATCCGACGTCGATGCCCTTGCCGGTGCAGATCGGCACCAGCGCCAAACGCTCGGGGTGGTGCTCGTCGCGAAGGAAGCGGTTCACCATCGAGCGGGTTTCTACGGTTGCGTCGATCTGGAATGCAGCCCACCAGTGGGTATTTACCCGGTGCATCAAGCCGAGATGATAATACGCCACCCCCAAACAGGAGTGGAGATCGCAGCGCTCCGGAAAGGCGGCCAGCGCCGCTTCGAGCGTCAAGGCCGCCTCTCCGAATGCGCCATTCAAAAGCTGGCATACGCCGGCGCGGAAAACGGCTTCCGCGGAGGCGGTGCAGCGCTGTGCGGTTGCCGCCAGAAACACCTCGCCGGCAAGCTGATGATGGGAATTCGCGGCAAGGGCGTTGGCATAGCGATAAAACGCATCCGGATGGCAGCGGGGAGCCTCCACCGCGGCTTGCGCCCCGGCGAAATCGGCGGGGCAGCCGAAATCGAAGGAAAGTGAAAACAGCGGGCTGTTCATCGTCGACCTCGATCCCAGAGGAGCCAGATGGCGCTGGTTTGAGCGGACGTCCGCGCGGCGCGCCGCCGGACGGACGCATTGGAACCGGTTTCATAACCCCGTCTAACGGCCGGGGGCGGCGGTTTTGAAAGCGGCGCTATCGGTCCTCGAACGCGACGATCCCTGAACCGGAGTAGTGCCCCAAATCGGTGAGGTCTTCCTTCGACTCCGCGATGCCGTCCCAGAAGCGGATCATGGCGGTGTTCAGGTGGATGTCGTCTAAGAAAAGAACGCCCCGGTAGCGGTGGGCTTTCAAATAGTCGTAGAACTGCTGTTCGAAGGCGCCGTCGTGGTTGGTGTCCAGCATGATGAAAGGCGACTCCAGCAGGCGGGGGTCCTGCAGGACGTCGCCGATGCGGTATTCGATGCGCGACAGCTGCTCGGGATATCTGAGCTCCCTGCATGCGACGATGTCGTAGGAGATGACGCGGTTCGACGGGTGGAAGGAGAGCGCCAGAGCGGAGTACCCCTTGTTGGAGCCGATGTCGAAGAGCGCCGCATGGTCGAAGCAGGTGCTGAGGTGGGCGATCAGCCGGTAGTGCTCGGCGAACTCCGTGTCGCAGAAGTACTTCATGTGCTCGGCGTTGGCGACGTGGCGCGAAAGCGGCTGCAGATCGATCCGGCCCACGCTTTCGCGGCTCAAATGGAAGCGCCGGCGCAGCGGGTGGAGACCGTTGCCGGCGCGGGCGGCTCTCTGCGTGAACTGATCGGCCCGGCAGGCGGCGTAATCGTCGCGGTCGATCAGGAAAGCCCCGTAGGGGCCGACCGGATAGTTGTAGAGCGCGTATCGTTTGGAAAAGGGTTTGAATTCATCGAAAAACCAGGCCGATCGATGGGTTTCGAAGGGGTTGCCGTAGATCGCGGGCTGCTTCCAGCTATTTCCGAGGGGGATGAACACCACGAGGTTTTTCGCGGCATGGGCGGCGCATTTGTCCAGAAAGGCCAGGGCCCTCTCCTTGGGGAAGTGTTCGAGCACGTCGCCGAGGATGATCATGTCGTAGGTGCCCAGGGTGTCCACTAGATCATAGGCGTCGCCGATGAGAATGTGGTTGTAGATGGCACGCTGGTGGTCCTGGATGTAGGCGCCGAAAACCTCGATGCCGTCGATTCTGACTTTCCAGTCCGCTTTCCGATAGCTCTCGTTCAGCATGACATCGAGCAGGTCCCGGGCAACGAAGCCCAGCTTGCCGTTTCCAAGGCCGATGTCCAGGATCGAACCCGGCCGCGACTGCATCAGAAAGACGGTGAACGCCTCGATGTGACCATAGGGGCTTGTCGGCACGTCTCGATCCTTTCCGGTAGAAGATCGCCTGGCTGGTTGTCGGAAAGGATTGAACAGCAATAACCATGCCTTTGTATCGCCCCGGCAATCACGCGGACGCGGCGCGGGCGGATGCCGGAGGGTGCGGCGCGCGTCCTGCTGCGCCTCGATGCGGGATGCCGCGAGCATCGGACATTAGTTCCCGCCGGAGCAACAAAGCAGGCTCCGCAGAAGCCTGCCGGCGCCCCCCGGGGCCGCAATATCGCCCGGGGACGTCAAACGCCTGACGGGTCCCGTCGAAGGAGCGGGCGCCGAGTTCGATCGCGGGTTGGCATTGATATTGCTTTGTTGCTCCCGGCATGGATCGGTTGCCGAAGGATCGCCTATGATGAGAAATGCGGAGCGCGGGGGCGGAGCGTTTTCCGGTGCCACGGCCGGTGAAAGAGAGCGCCGCGACAGCGGCAGCGGGTCGACGCCCGGGGCCGGGCCCGGGCCGTTTCCGGCCGGGGGGGGGCTTGCCCCGCCGAAGCCCCTCTATCTCGGGCTGGTGGGGGGGGACCACTACGGCTGGGGCGTCTGCAGCCGATACCTGATCCGTGAATTGTCGCGGCTCACCGACTGCCGGGTCCTGAGCGCGGCCGACGGGAGCGCCCGGAACGGCCATTTGCACGGGGACCTGTTCCAGGCGCTGACCGGCGTCGATTTTTTCCCGATGTTCGAAGCCGCGCGCGGCTGCAGAAACTTCGGCTACACTTTTTTCGAGAACGAACTCACCGCACACTCGCTGGCGAACGCCGCGCGCTACGACCTGGTCCTGGGCGGCTCCACCTGGTGCGTGGAGCGCATGCGGGAGCGGGGGATCCAAAACTGCGAGGTGTTGATCCAGGGCATCGACCCCGAGCTTTTCTTCCCGTTCGAGGACGGTCCGGAACGGGACCGTTTCGTCATCTTTTCGGGAGGCAAGTTCGAGCTGCGCAAGGGCCAGGACCTCGTGCTCAAGGCCGTCCGGATCCTGCAGGCAAAATACCCCGACATCTGGCTGGTGAACTGCTGGTACAACATCTGGCCGGAGTCCATGCGCCTGATGGAGCGCTCCCCGCACATTCGCTTCGATCTGCGCCCCGGCCCCTACCAGGAGCTGATGCAGCGCACCTATGCGTTGAACGGCTTGGACCCATCGCGGATCGTCACCTGCGAGCTGATGCCGGCAGCGCTCCAGCGCGAGCTCTACCGCTGCACCGACATCGGTGTCTTCCCCAACCGCTGCGAGGGCGGGACCAACCTGGTGTTGATGGAGTACATGGCCTGCGGCAAGCCTGCGATCGCCTCCTTCACCAGCGGCCACACCGACGTCGTGAACGGCCGCAACGCCCTGCTGCTGACGGAGCTGAGCGACTGGGTGCTCACGGGGCCGGACCGGCGGCCCTTCGCCCGCTGGCAGGAGCCGTCGCTGGAGGAGCTGGTGGCATCGATCGAATTCGCCTACCACCACCGGGAACACATAAAGCGCTTGGGCCAGAGGGCAGGGGAGGAGATGCGGGGGTTCACCTGGACGCACAGCGCCGAGCGCCTGCTCGCGGCGATCAGCGGCAGCTCGCCCAGGGGTGCGGATCGGCGCCCCCGCCGTTCCGCCTGAGCCCTGCGCTTTCGGCTCTTCCGCGCGCGTTGGCCCCCGCCAGATGGATGCGCAGCGCGCGCTCCACGCGCCGCAGGACCGAGCCCCACTCGCCCGCCCGGTCCTGGCGGAACAGGCGCATCGTCGGGTACCAGGGGCTCTCCGTGCGCCCCAGCAGCCAGCGCCAGTCCGGGATGAAAGGCAGCAGCACCCATACCGGACGGGCCATGGCGCCGGCCAGGTGCGCCACCGCGGTGTCGACTGAAACCAGCAGGTCGAGAGTTGCCACGGCGGCGGCCGTGTCCGTGAAGTCCCCGAGCTCCGCATCCAGGTCGTCGATCACGCCGTTGAGACCCAGCTCGCGGAGCTGAGCCGCGGCGGGCCCCTTCTGGAGCGAAAACAGACGCAGCCCCGGAATGCGGGACAGCCCGGCCAACTCCTGAAGCCGGCAGGAGCGGTTTTTGTCGTTGTGGTGCGCGGGGCGGCCGGCCCACACGATGCCCACCTTCAACCCGGGCCCCGCTGTCCGCGCGGCCCAGCGGCGCTGTTTATCGATCTCCGGCCAGATGTAGGGAACCACGCAGGGGATGCTTTCGGCCGCGGTGCCGGTGATCCGCGGCAGGCTCATCAGGGCGATGTGGGCATCGATGCCGCTGTCGGCCGGCGCCGCATCCGGCCGCGCCCGGACCTCGTCGACCCCCGGCAGGCCGCGCAAGACATCGACGAGCGGCGCCTGGGTCTCTAATATGACCCGGGCGCAGCGCTGCCTGACCCAGGGCAAATAGCGCACGAACTGCAGCGTGTCCCCCAGGCCCTGTTCGTCGTGCACCAGGATCGTCCCGGAGGACAGCGTCTCGCCGCCCCAGCGCGGGCTCGAGCGCCGGAACGGGTAGAACAAGCGCCACTGATTGAGGTCGTAGCGCGCCTCGAAGTCCTGCCACCCGCGGGCGAAATCCCCGGTGAGAAGCCGCGCATAGGCGCGGTTCCAGCGCGCCTCGGCGGAACCGGGCTTGAGGCGCAGCGCGAGGCAGAAGCACTCGATCGCCTCGGGGTAGCGCGCCAGGGCCTTGCAGGCCAGGCCTAAATTGTTCCAGGCCTCGGCATAGCCGGGCTTGAGCCGCAGGGCTTCCTGCAGCGCAGCGGCTGCCGCTTCGGGCTCGCCGACGGCCAGCAGGCTGCTGCCGAGGTTGTAGTGCCCCTCGGCCAGGTCGGGGCGCAACCGCACCAGCGTTCGAAAGCAATCGATCGCAGCGGGCAGCTCATCCAGGATCCGCAGGGCATTGCCCAGGTTGTTGCGGGCTTCGCTCAACTCGGGGTCAAACGCCAGCGCCGCGCGGTAGTGGACTACGGCGGACGCGCAATCCCCGGCAGCGCACAGCAGGTCGGCCACGTGGCAGAGCGCCTGGCTGTTGCCCGGCTGCAGCCTGAGCACGCGCCGGAAGCCGGCGAGCGCCTCCGCCGTCCGGCCCGCGCGTTTGGAAACCAGCGCGAGGTTGAAATGCGCCTCTGGCAGGAGAGGTTCCA
Organism: Desulfobacterales bacterium; assembly: GCA_025454255.1. GTDB lineage: Bacteria > Desulfobacterota > Desulfobacteria > Desulfobacterales > SpSt-501 > SpSt-501. Next base: position 17,433 of record JALOOU010000015.1, read on the forward strand.
TCAGAATCGCTTCGCGGTAGCATGCGGCCGCGGCCGGCAGATCTTGCCGCCCGGTCGCGGCGGGGGCCAAATCCATTAGGGTTCGGGAGGACGGCGCCTTCATCGGGGGTCGGTCGGCTGCCGCCGAAGGAAGAGGCCCGGGCGTCCGGATGGTTGGACGCACGGGCTCGAGGCGCGGCTGCCGGGCTGATGGTCAGGCGGCGGCCGCTTCATCCTGCAGCGAGGCCGCATTGGACCGCAAGCCGGCGGCGATGTTGTGGTTGATGTTGATGAGGATGGTCAGCTTTTCCGGGGCCGGGTAGGCCATGATCTCGAAAATGCGTTTGTCGATGAAAGCGCTCAGCCGCAGCAGGTCGACTTTGAGCTGGTGCGGCAGGGGGTTTTCCTCGCGGTCGATTTCGGCCTGAAATATGCTCCACACCCGCTGGTTGAACTTGAGGGCCGCGTTCAGGCGCTCGTCGCCGTCGGCGCTGCCCCACTGGGTCTGGCACTCTTTCAGCTTTCCGGCGGCTTTGGTCAAAACGGCAGCTTCCGCCTCGCGGCCGCTCATCGTCGTTCGGCAAACCTGGTCATACGCTTTCAGCGGTGCCTGATACACGTGCGATTACCTCCTGTTCGTAGTCGATCAGCTTTTTGGCGAGTTTGAGCGCATGATAGTAGCTGCGCCGGAAAATCTGCTCGCTGATGGCATCGATCAGGCCAACCGTGCTGGGGGCCGCCCGGGTCAAGTCCCGCACGAGGTCCCAATAGGTTTTGTGGTAGGTCGCCAGGTTGGCCTCATCGATATACATCAGTTGGATCGACAGATAGATGCGCCGGCAGGGCGAGTCGGCCTGCACCTCGGTCATGATCTCCTTCTGGCGCAGGAGGGGGGTCTTGTTCTCGATCACCAGGTCGCAGCTGGTTGCGTTCGCGTTGGTGACCACCGCCCCGCCCAGAATCATGCGCTCGCCCGTTTTGAGTGTGATTTTAAGCGCCATGGCTCGGTGTTAATGCAAAGATTGGACCAGGGAGTTCGGCTAAATCCGGGAGAGGGGAGTCCCCCCTCTCCCGGGTTGGGGCGCTTGCCTTGATTAGAACAGTCTCAGGACCGACTGGGCCGCCTGGGAGGCGAGGCTAAGAGAGGTCGTCCCCAGAGCCTGTCGGGTCTGCAGCATCAGCATGTTGGCGCCTTCCTCGTTCATGTCGGCGTTGGTCAACGACGCCGCGCCGTCTTTCAGGACGTTGATCATGCCCTGGGTGAACTCCTGACGGGCGGTGATGATGCCGAGGTTGTTCGACATCTTGCTCGACTCGGTCCGCAGGGCCCGGGTCGCGCTGTCGAGCTGGGTGATGGCGGCGTTGATCGACGGCGCCGCCGCGGCCGTGCCGGTGCCTGTCTCCGACCACCAGTTGCCAGCCGCAAAGGTCATCAGGGAGAGGGTTTTGCCCTCGGACGTGGCATCGAAGCCGGTGATCGTCAGTTTGGAATCCCCGACCTCGTCAAACTTGATCTCGTGCGTGACGGAGTCGCCGTTGAGGAAGTTGACGCCCTTGTAGCCCGAGTCTCCGGCCAGCTTGTCGATCTGTTTCAGGACCTCGTGGTACTGGCTGCTCAGCGTCTGAACGTCGGCCGAGGTCTCGGCCGAGAGGGCCGAGGTCGCCAGGGATTTGGCGGCGGCGATGAGGTTGCGGATGCCCTCGATGCCGGTGTCGGCGGCCTTGACCATCTGGATCGATTCCGCCATTTCGTCTTTGCGGGCCGCCAGGTCGCCGGCGCGCTGCTCGTGGGCCACGGCCGTGAAGTAGGCGACCGGGTCGTCCAGAGCGCTGTTGACCCGCTTGCCGGAGGCGAGCCGTTTCTGGGTGATCTCCAGCAGGCTGTTGGTGTTCTGGAGGCTGACCAGGTTGGCCCGCATGCCTGAGGTTAGAGAGATGGGTTGCATCGCCATTGTCCGTGTTCTCCTTTTCTGGTTTGGTTATGTTGGCATTCTTGCCAATGGGTGGTGACGTGTGATTCCAGTCTGGTTTCCGGCGCAGCCCGGTCGAGTCTTTTCCCCCTCCTTTCAGACCGTCGTCTCTGCCGCCTTCGCAAAGAGTATCGCTCGCCGCGGGGAAAACTTTAGCTTTTTTTTGGAGGGGGGATGCCGGAAACGGCTCCGCTGGGAAGAGCGCTCTGCCGCAGGGACGGGTTGGGCTTTGGCCTACAACCGGTTTGTGCTATGATAGTGGAATACGGCGACGCCGTGCGGCCATGAGCGCCTCGGCCGGACATTCGATTCTCTCTGACAGCGACACGATGCCGACACTGAACCTGGATGAGGTCAAACCGGGGATGACCCTGGCGCGGCCGGTCTACACGCACCCGGAGCGGCTGCTTTTGGAGGCGGGACGGCGCCTGACCGAAAAGCATCTGCGGATCTTCAAAACCTGGGGGGTCGCCGCAGTCGAGGTGAAGGAGTCCGCGGCGGGGGAGGGCGCCTCCCAGGCGGCGGCACCGTCCGCGGACGTGCCCGACGATCGGCTGCGGGCGAAGTTTGCGGATCTCCTCGGCGACCCGGTGATGCGCGCGATCATGGAGGCGGCCGCCCGCCAGTCCGCCGGGCGCAGCCGCCGGCGAAACACCCCCCATGGCAACGGCTGACCTCCAGCGGGTCATTGCCCGCGTCAAAGACCTCCCGACCCTGCCGCGCACGGTGCTCAGGATCACCGAGCTCGTCAACGACCCGCGCGCGGCCGCCAAAGACCTTTCGATCATCATCACCGACGACCAGGTGCTGACGGCCCGGCTGCTCAAACTGGTCAACTCCTCGTACTATTCCTTCCCCCGGCGGGTTTCGACCGTCACCCAGGCCACCGTGCTGGTGGGGTTCGACGCGATCCGCAACCTGCTGATCACGACCTCGGTCCTGGACCTTTTTCCCGCCCGCAGCGCCAAGGTGCGCCGCGAGCAGGAGCTGCTCTGGGACCACTCGCTCGGCTGTGCCATCGGCGCCAAGACGATCGGCAGCTTTCTGGGCCAAGAGAAACTGGAGGAGCTTTTCGTCGCCGGTCTGCTGCACGACATCGGCAAGCTGATCGAGATGATGTTCCTGCCGGAGGAGTTCAGTCATATCGCGGAGCGGGTGCGCGAGCAGGGCGGGCTGATCAAGGCTGCGGAGCAGGAGGTCCTGGGGTGCACGCACGCCGAGATCGGCCGGCTTCTGGCCGAGCGCTGGAACCTGCCGGTGAAGCTTGCGGAGATCATCGCCCTGCACCACCGCCCGGTCGAAGCCGGGCCCTTCGCCCTGGAGGCCGCCGTCGTGCACCTGGCCGACATCCTGGCGCGCTCCCTGGACCTCGGTTGCGGCGGGGACCGGAGCATACCGCCGCTGGATCCAGCCGCCTGGGAGCTGCTCAGACTCAAGGCCTCCGCGCTGGACGGCATAATGGCCTCGATGCTGGCCGAGTTCGACGATATCCGCTCCTTTCTCACCTGAGCCCCGCCGATGCCGGGACGAAATCGAGTCTGAATCCGCAAAAGGCCGCGCCGGCCCGCAAATCGAAAATTCAGCTAAAGTTGTGCCCGGGCATGGCCGATAATTGTCAAGTACGCCGGAACAAAGGGCCCATCGATCACGCTGGCGGCTGGAAAAGCTGCGACCAAAGCCGGGGTATATTGCAACTAGATGAAATAAATAGACAAAATTTGATAATTGCAATAGGAGAAGGCGCTTTTGCAAAATGCATCGGCGGCCTCTGGGCTCCGTGTCCATACGATTTCACAACGCCCGCAGCGACCCGCGCCTGTTTCAGGCGCACTCGGCAAGCCCAAATTTCATTATATGTCATATGGTTGTGGATAATCAGCCGGATAGGCCGCAAATCTGCGGGCCGCTCGGCGTCGGCTTCGCTCCGTCCGGTTGCGCTCGCAGGAACGCAATCGAACGACAGTCGACGCGCATAATGCAAAGAATCGCCTCGGACCGCCCACCCGCTTCGGGCGCGAAGACCAGGCGGCCGGGATTTTCCGAAGAAAACGCCCGGCGCAAAATGTTGTAGCCCCCGATCCTTCGCTGCCCCCTCGATTGACGTCGAGTTTCAGAGCGCCTCCGCCCGGAGCGGCCGGCGCTCCGCTCCTGTCGCCGGCCGTTTCGCCTGACGGCATGCTTATTGCTCCACTGCCCGGTGCGCCTCGAATCGTTGCGACGGCACCCGCCCTGCCGACAGCCGCCGCGCGCATCACCGCAATGAGACGAGGCATCGTTCCGACATCAAGGAGAATGCCATGCACAGCGTCGCCGTCCGCAAACCGAGTTCGGAGCAGATGGACCTGTTTTCCGTGCGCGCCAATGAGCCGGAAAACTCCGCCCCCGCCCCGCGGATCGAAAACATGATCGGCCGCAGCCAGCGCATGATCGAGATCTTCGACCTGATCGACAAGGTCGCCGACTGCGACAGCACTATTTTGATCAATGGCGAGACCGGCACCGGCAAGGGGCTCGTGGCGCGCGCCATCCACAACAAGTCCCGGCGCAGATCCAAGCCCTTCATCTCCATCAACTGCGGGGCGATTCCGGAGAATCTGCTCGAAAGCGAACTGTTCGGCCACCTGAAGGGGGCCTTCACCGGAGCCACGGCATCGAAGCCCGGCAAGTTCGAACTGGCCGACGGCGGGACGGTTTTCTTGGACGAGATCGGCGACATGAGCCCCGACCTGCAGGTCAAGGTGTTGAAGGTGCTGGAGGAGGGAGAGTTCGAGCCGGTCGGCGGATCCAAGACCATAAAGGTGGACGTGCGGGTCATCGCCGCCACCCACCGGGACCTGTCGGAGGAGGTCCAGAAGGGCCACTTCCGGGAAGACCTTTTCTATCGGTTGTACGTGATACCGATGGTACTTCCCTCTCTGCGCGAGCGCTGCCAGGACATCCCCTTGCTGGCAGCCTACTTCCTGCAGGAATCCAACCGCAAGAACCGCCGCGATGTGAAAGGCCTGAGCGAGGATGCGCTGAGCGCTCTGATGGGGCACACCTGGCCCGGCAACGTCCGCGAGCTGAAGAATCTGGTCGAGCGCCTGGTGGTGCTCAAGGGCGGCGGCCACATCACGCGCCGCGACCTGCCGCCGGAGCTGCGCAGCGCGAGCCGCTCGGCCGAGGCGCCGGTCATGGTCCGGATCACGGAGGAGGGGATCTGCCTCACCAGCGCCGTGACCGAGTTCGAACGGTCCCTCATTTTGCAGTCCCTCGAAAAAACCCAATGGGTCAAGAACAAGGCGGCCAAGCTCCTGCACCTGAACCGCACCACCCTGGTCGAAAAGATCAAACGCCATCAGCTGCGGCCCCTCGGGGCGTGAGGCAGCCGGCATCCCGGTCGCTGCGCATCCGCCTTCGGCAGAACCTCTCACCGCAGAGGACGCCGAGGGTTTTGTTTTTTCCGCCGCCGCCTCCCCTCCCGGCGTCAAGTTTGTGACGAGCGCGAACAGGCGGAATTGACGGGGAATTCGACGGGATGAGGCTTTGCGGGGGCCCCGGCGGGGTGGCATGCTAATTGCTGAAATCATTCCGGCCTCACCCGCGAGGCTCACTTCGGCGGCGGCCCGCGGCCGGCCGCCCCATGCGATGGGTGCCTTGACCCCGGAACGCTTGCCCATACTGATCGTGGACCATGACCCCCGGGCCCGCGCCGCGCTCGCCCAAGACCTGCGCGCGGCGGGCTTCGACGCCGAGGCTGCAGCGGGGTGCAGGGAGGCCCTGGCCCGGCTGGCGCGGGAGCGCTTCGGGCTGCTGGTCGTCGCGGTCGGCATGCCGGAGATGGGCGGAATCGAGCTGATAGCGGCGCTGCGGAGCCGAGCGGCCGCCGTCCCGGTGATCCTGACGAGCGTTCGGGGCTCGGTCGACGAGGCCGTCGAGGCCATGCAGGCCGGCGCCTGCGACTACCTGCTCAAACCCTTCACGCGGGAGAGCTTCGCGGCCAGCGTGCGCAAGGCCCTATCCCTTAGCGCGGGCGAAGGGGCCCCTGCGCCCGTGCGCCGCAGTGTCGACCCGGACCTGGCGCAGCGGGCCATCATAACCCAGGATCCCCGCATGCTGGAGGTTCTGGCCACCGCGCGCCAAGTGGCGCCCAGCTCCGCCACGGTTCTCATCGCCGGCGAGAGCGGCACCGGCAAGGAGCTGCTGGCAGCCTACATCCACCGGCACGGGCTCGCCCCCGGTGCCCCCTATGTGGCCGTCAACTGCGCGGCGCTCCCCGACACGCTGGCGGAGAGCGAGCTGTTCGGCCATGAGCGGGGCGCCTTCACCGGCGCCGTAGCCCGCAAGGTGGGCAAGTTCGAACTGGCCGGCAAGGGCAGCATCGTGCTGGATGAAATCGGCGAGATGCCGCTTGCGCTCCAGGCCAAGCTGTTGCGGGTGCTCCAGCAGCGGGAGATAGACCGCGTGGGCGGCGGCATGCCGATTCCCGTCGCGGCGCGGGTGATCGCGATCACCAACCGCGACCTGTCCCAAACGGTCGCCGCGGGAGGCTTCCGGGAGGACCTCTACTACCGCATCAACGTCATATCCCTGCGCATTCCGCCGCTGCGCGAACGACCCGGGGACATCCCGCTGCTGGCCCGTCATTTCATGGAAAAATTCAATTCCCAGGCGCACCGGCCGGCGGCGAGCTTCTCCGCGGAGGCGATCGAGCTGCTCTGCCGCGGCCGCTGGAAGGGCAACGTGCGCGAGCTGGAAAACGCCGTGGAGCGGGCGGTGCTGCTGGCCGACGGGCAGACGATCCTGCCCCGGCACCTGCAGCTGGCGCCCGCCGCCGGCAGCACGGTCGAGGCGGCTGCGTCCGGCGGGATCCCCCTCGGGACCACGGTCTGGGAAATGGAGCGGCAGTTGATCATGGGGACGCTGAGCGGGGTGCAGAACAACCGCACGCGCGCCGCGGAGCTTCTGGGCATCAGCATCCGCACGCTGCGCAACAAGCTCAAAGAGTACCGGGAGCACGCCGGGGCGCTTGCCGCGCCAAAGGCGGCCAAGGGCCGTGGTACGGAAATTGCTGCATCAGCTGCGCGCGGTCTCCCCGCGCATTGAGCCAACGAAAGTTCGGAGAAAAGGCCATGCCCTCCGCATCGATGATCTTCGGGGGAACGATCGACCTGCTGGAAAGAAGCCTGAACCTGCGCTCGGCTCAGCACCGGGTGGTTTCGGCCAACGTCGCCAACGCGGACACGCCCCACTACAAGGCCTTCGAGGTGGCCGTCGCCGAGGAGCTGCGCAAGGAACGCCCCGAGGCCGGCCGGGTGCAGCCGGTGCGAACCCACCCCGGCCACCTGCCCGTAGGCCGCAGCGGCGCCGACCGGGTCACGCTCAAGACGGTCCCGCCGCCGGGGCTCGACCTGCGGGCCGACGGCAACACCGTGGACCTCGACCGCGCCATGGGGAGCCTGTCCGAAAACGCGATCCAGTACAAGGCGTCGGCCCAGTTCATATCGCGCAAATTCAAAGGCCTTAAAAACGTCATCAGCGGAGGCAAACCGTAATGGACACCTTTGACGCCCTGCAGATCAGCTCCTCGGGCCTCTCGGCCCAGCGCATGCGCATGAACCTGATCTCGGCCAACCTGGCCAACGCCAACACGACGCGCACCCCCGAGGGCGGGCCCTACCGCCGCAAAGAGGTGGTCTTCGAGGCGCGGCCGCGGGCGGGCTCCTTCCGCGACATGCTGCGGGCGCGCCAGGGGCCGCAGGCGGCCGAGGTCCGGGCGGTCAAGGTCTTCGACGACCCCCGCCCGCCGGTGACCAAGTACGACCCCGGCCACCCGGATGCCGATGCGCTGGGCTACGTTCAGCTACCCAACGTGAACATGATGGAGGAGATGGTCAACATGATCTCCGCCACGCGCAGCTACGAGGCCAACGTGACCGCCATCAAGGCCGCCAAGGATATGGCGCTCAAGGCGCTTGAGATCGGCAAGTAAACTGAATGCAACGCTCGTGCGCCGCGGCGGCCCCGCGGCGGCGCGGAACCATGGCCTTATTTAACCATCAGCCAACCGGGAGAGTCGCATGAACGGAATCGAATGGAGCTCAGGGATCGGGGCAGGCACGCTACTGCCGAAGGCCGCCGAGAGTCGGCCGGCGGCGGGCGGGGAGAGTTTCGGCAGCATGCTGCAGTCCTCGCTGGACAAGGTCGGCCGGCTTCAGGCCGAGGCCGACCGGTCGCTGGAGGATCTGACGACCGGCCGCCAGGCGGACATCCACACCACCATGATCGCCATGGAGAAGGCGGAGGTCGCCTTCGAGCTGGCCCTGCAGGTCCGCAACAAGCTGCTCAACGCATATGAAACCCTGATGCGGCAGCCGATTTAACCGGGAGACCCCATGTCCGCCATTCCACAATTTCTGCAACAAGTGAGCGCTCTGATCGGCGGTTTGAGCCTCGGCAAGCGCATCACCCTGCTGGTGCTTTTACTGGCGACGATCGGGGGCTTCGCCCTGCTGATGGCCTGGTCCGGCGGGGTGGACCTGCGGCCGCTCTACGCCAATCTCGACCCGGACGACGCCGGCGCGATCGTCACCCGGCTCAAGGAGCAGAAGATCCCCTACCGCATCGGGGCCGACGGCAGAAGCGTGCTCGTCCCGGCCGAGAGCCTGCACGAGATCCGCATGCAGCTCGCCTCCGAGGGGCTGCCGCAGGGCAGCGGGGTGGGCTTCGAGGTCTTCGACAACACCAAGCTCGGCATGAGCGAATTCGCCCAGAACGTCAACTACCAGCGGGCCCTCCAAGGCGAGCTGGCAAGAACGATCAGCCGCATCGCCGAGGTCGACGGCTGCCGGGTGCACCTGGTCATGCCCGAGAAGACCCTGTTCGTGGACAACGAGCAGCCCGCGAGCGCCTCGGTGGCCGTGCGGCTCAAGCACGGCCGCCGGCTCAGCCAGGAGCAGATCAACGGGATCGTCCACCTGGTCTCCTCCAGCGTTGCGCGGTTGAGCCCCGAGCACATCACCCTGGTGGACCAGAGCGGCAGGCTCCTGGCCGGCAACCGCGCCCGGAGCGCCCCCGGGGCTCTCAGCGTCGACCAGCTCGAGTACCAGGCCCAGGTCGAAAAGAGCCTCGAGGGCCGCGTCAAGTCCATGCTGGACCAGGCGCTGGGCGACGGCCGGGCCATCGTCCGGCTGGCGTGCGCCTTCGACTTCCAGCGCATGGAGAAGACCGAGGAGCACTTCATCGGCGACAACCGCGTCATCCGCAGCGAGCAGAGCTTGAGCGAAAACTCGCGCAATGCCGACCCCGCGCCCCAGGGGGTGCCGGGCGTGCGCTCCAACACGCCCGGGGCCGAGACGCTGGCCTCGCCCCCGGGCGGGCCGTCGGCCGCCGCCTACGAGAAGCAGGACCGCACCGTCAACTACGAGATCGGCAAGATCACCAGCCGGATCATTGAGCCCACGGGCAAACTCACGCGGGTGTCGGTGGCGGTGATGGTCGACGGCACCTACAAGCAGGTGCCCAAGAAAGAGGGAGGCACCGAGCGCCAGTACGTCGCGCGCGGCGCCGAGGAGATTCAAAAGATCGAGGCCCTGGTCAAGCGCGCCGTGAACTTCGATGCCGAGCGCGGGGACCAGGTGGAGATCGTCAACATCCCCTTCGAAGTCGCCGAGTGGGCCAAGGGCGAGGAGGCCGCTGCGGCACCCGGGTGGCTCGCCTGGTTGGGTGCGGCCGCGCCCTACTACAAGCACGCCTTCGCGGCTCTTTTTCTGGCCTTGAGCTTTTTCGTCTTCGTCAAGCCGCTGGTGCGCTGGCTGACGGAGCAGTCGCTGGCGGGGGTGGAGATCGTGCGGCACCTGCCAAAGACCGTCGGCGAACTCGAGCACGAGATGGCCGGGGCGCGCAGCCTGCCCTATCTCGACCAGGCATCGCAGCTGGTCGTGCGCGACAGCGAGGCCTCGGTGGGCGCCGTGCGCAACTGGCTCAAGCAGACATGATCGTCAAGCGCGTGTCGTTCGGATGAGGCGGTGAAGCATGGATCCCAGGCAGCTCTCCGGTGCGGTCAAAGCGGCGATTCTCGTCAAGGCCATGGGCGAGCGCTACGCTGCGGGACTGCTCAGCCGGCTCACGGCCGAGGAGCGCGAGGCGGTCAGCCGCCATCTGCCCCAGCTCCAGGCGGTGGCGCCGGAGGTGGTGGATCAGGTGGCGCGCGAGTTCACCCTGATGGCCCAGCGGGGCCACTTCGGGACGCCGGCCTTGCCGCGGCCCGGGGAGCTCGCCGGGGATGAGGGCGGGGGGAGGGCCATCGACGGGCTGGCGGCGCTCACAGCGCTCAGCCCCGAGGAGGTCTATGAGCTGATAAAGGACGAGCACCCCCAGACCATGGCCATCGTCCTCATTCACCTGAGGACGGAGACGGCCAGCGCGGTCGTCTCGCGTTTGTCGGACGAGGTCAAGAGCGATGTCGCCCTGCGCATCGCCGGCTTGGACAAGGTGGCCGCCGCCATGGTCGAGGAGGTGAACACCGTCTTCACCGAGATCCTGAAACACAAGAAAGCCGGCGCGGCCAAGGTCGGCGGCGGGGTCGATCGCCTGGCGGAGATTCTCAACCAGACCGACGAGATCTCCAGCGAGCTCATCCTCAACGAGATCGAGGAGGCCAACCCCGAGCTGGCCGCCCAGGTCAAGCAGAAGATGTTCGTCTTCGAGGACCTCGTGAAGGTCGACGACCGCGGATTCCAGAAGCTGCTGCGGCGGGTGGAGACCAAGGAGCTTGCCGTGGCGTTGAAGGCCGCCTCCGAGGAGGTCAAGCAAAAGGTTTACAAGAACATGTCCGAGCGCGCCGCGGAGATGCTGCGCGAAGAGATGGACACCCTGGGGCCGGTGCGCATGAAAGAGGTGACCGACGCGCAGCAGGCCATCACCGCCATCATCCAGGAGATGGACGCCAAAGGCGAACTGATGATCGGCGGCCGGCGCGGAGAGCTGATGGTCGGCTGACGACCGAAGCGGGGGGGAGGCTCAGACGTGGATTCCACCTGTTACATGTTCCCGGAGCTCTCGCGCGCCAAGACGGGACGAGGGCGCGAGGCGGGGGCGTGCGAGTTCCGGCGCTCGGCCGTGAGCCCGGCGCCCGGAGGCCGCAGCGCGGACCCGGATGCGATGCGCCGCATTTTGGGGCATCCGGGCGGAATCGAGGATCGCGAACAGCAGGCCTATTGCCGGGGTTTCGACGAGGGGGTGCGCAGCGGAATTGCGCAGGGGGAGAAGGCCGGGGAGGAGGCCGCCCGGCAGCGCCTGGGACATGGGCTGGCCAGCGTCCAGGTCCTGCTCCGGGATCTCGAGGGCCTGCGGCGCGCGGCCGCCGCCGAGCTCGAGGGCGAGCTGGTCCAGTTGGCGCTGGCCGTTGCGCGCAAGATCGTGCAGCACGAGATCGGTGTCGCCCCGGAAGCGGTGGCCGCCATCGTGCGTCAGGCGCTCAACCGGGTGGAGAACCCCGCACGCATCCGCATTCGCCTCCACCCGGAGGACGTGAAACTTCTTGGCGACGTCTCCCCGCCGCTGATGTCGGGGCGGCCGGAGGCCGGCCGGGTCGAGCTGGAGCCCGACGCGAGCATCACCCGCGGCGGCTGCCTGATCGCGACCGACGGCGGCGAGATCGATGCCCGCCTCGAACGCCAGTTCCAGGTCGTGGAAGAGGCGTTCCGGGCCGAGTTCGAGCGCGCCCGCGCGGCCGGATCGCACGGATCATGAGCACCGCGCCGAGTCTTTCCCGCTACCGGGACTGCCTGGAGGGTCTCACGCCGATCCAGGCCCAGGGCAGCGTCTGCCAGGTCGTCGGCCTGGTCGTCGAATCCTCCGGGCCCGCCTGCCGGCTGGGGGCGGTGTGCGACATCGTCACCCACCGGGGCGAAAGGCGCCTGGCCGCCGAGGCCATGGGCTTCCGCGACAACCGGGTCCTGCTGATGCCGCTGGAGGAGATCCGCGGCATCGCCCCGGGCTGCCGGGTGGTCGCCCGGCAGCAGCGGGCCACCGTGCGCGTCGGCCGGGCGCTTTTGGGGCGGGTGGTCGACGGCCTGGGGGCGCCCATCGACGACAAGGGCCCCCTGGCGGCGGCGGAGGAGTATCCCCTTTACGCCCAGGCGATCAACCCGCTGCAGCGCTGCCGGATCCACGAGCCGCTCGACCTCGGGTTGCGGGCCGTCAACGGGCTGCTGACGATCGGCTGCGGCCAGCGCATGGGGGTGTTCGCCGGGTCGGGCGTCGGCAAGAGCGTTCTGCTCGGCATGATCGCCCGGAACACGGCCGCCGACGTCAACGTGATTGCGCTGATCGGCGAGCGCGGCCGGGAGGTCAACGACTTCCTGGAGAAGGACCTCGGTCCGGATGGGCTGGCCCGTTCGGTGGTGGTGGTCGCCACCTCCGACCGGTTGCCGTTGATCCGAACCCGCGGAGCCTTCGTCGCCACCGCCATCGCCGAGTATTTCCGCGACCAGGGCTGCCGGGTGAACCTGATGATGGACTCGGTCACGCGCTTTGCGATGGCGCAGCGCGAGATCGGGCTGGCCCTGGGCGAGCCGCCCACCACCAAAGGCTACACCCCGTCGGTCTTCACGCTGCTGCCGAAGCTTTTGGAGCGCGCCGGGACCGGCGCCGGCCGCGGCTCGATCACCGGACTCTACACGGTGCTGGTGGAAGGCGACGACACCAACGAGCCCATTGCCGACGCGGCGCGCTCGATCCTCGACGGCCATATCAACCTCGCCCGCGACCTGGCCATGCAGAACCATTACCCGGCCATCGACGTGATGAGCAGCATCAGCCGCGTGATGGACGATGTCGTCAGCGCCGATCAGAAGCGCGATGCCGGCCGGCTGAAGGAGACCCTGGCGACCTACCGCAGGGCCGAGGATCTCATCAACATCGGCGCCTACGTCGCCGGCAGCAACCCCAAGATCGACTACGCCGTCAAGATGATCGACCGGATCAACGGCTACCTCAGGCAGGCGGTCGATGAACGCGTGCCGCTGGCCGAGAGCATCGCCCAGCTGCGCGCCTTGTTCGAAAAAGCATAACCGCCGCGGGGCGGGCCGAGCGCGGCCCCGCCCCGCACGATGAGCCCGCACGCCGGCGCCCGAATCCATGTTCGCATTCCGTTTCGACACCCTGCTCGACCAGCGCCGGCATGCCGAGGATGCCCTGCAGCTGGAGCTGGCCGAAGCCCGGCAAGCGCTGGCGGCCGAGCAGGCCGCCTGGCGCGACGCCAAACAGGCCATCAACCAGTGCCGGCGCGACCTGCACCGGGCGCAGCAGGAGCGCTTCCGCGCCGATGAGATTCTGCTCTACCCCCCCTACCTCGAACGACTGCAGCAGGCCATCGAGGCCCAGGCCCGCCGCGTGGCGGCCGCCGAGCGCCGCGTCCTCCAGAAGCGCCACGCGCTGGTCGAGGCCATGAAAAAGCGCAAGATCCTCGAAAAGCTCCGCGAGAAGCACGCCCGGGAGCACCAGCGCGGCGAAGCCGCCAGGGAGCAGCGGGCGCACGAGGAGGCCGCCGCCCAGCAATACCAGCGCCGCTAGCGCGTGCGCGCCCCGCGCTCGCCCGGCGGCGCAGCGAACGCCGGCCGCGCGGCCGAGTGCCGCCGGGCGACGATCGCTTGACCCGAAACGCCGCGGCAAGCTTTGCCCTGCCGGGAAATTCTTGCCGGCAGCCACCGCCGCTAAGGCGCTGCGGCAGCGGCGTCTCCGCCGCCGTCGCCGAAAGTCGCGTTCCACTTGAAATCACACGGTTTACGAATCGTTTTTGCGGGCCGCCAGGGCTGGCCGGCCGATTGCCGGCGGATCCGCCTTCCCCCTGGCATGCTCTCTGCAGAATGGAGCCCGGATCGAGCAGCAGGAAGATGCGGGAGGACGCGAGGGCGACACATGACGGCAGTTGACATCGGCTTTGACCCCGTTTCAAGCCTCGGAAATCCGGCAGCCCCGGCTTCGCAAAGCGCATCCCCGGCCGGAAGCTCAGGGCCGTTTGCGGTCGAGCCTTCGCCCGCGGCCGCATTCACCTCGCCCGCCTCCTTTCACAGCCTCTTGCGCGACGCCGGGCAGCGCGCTGCGCGGAGCGAACCAGACGGCGGGGCCCCCGGCGGGGGACGCCCGCCCGGCGCCGGCCGAGCGGCGGCCGACGCGGCGCAAGGGCCGCCATGCGGGTTGGGTCGCGGTCTGATGTGGGCGCCGCCGGAGAGCGATCCTGCCTGGGACGCCCTGGCCCAGCTGGTTCAAGGCCTCAATCTCGCCGCCAACAGGCTCGCCGCGCCGGAGGAGCCCGTGCCGCCGGGGGAGGGGCCCGCGGCGGATGCCGGCGACGAGGGCGAGGGGTTTCTGCGTTTCATCGATCTGTTGAAGCAGCTGCAAACGCTGCACGCCGCCGCTTTGCCCGAAGCGGGCGCCCCGCTTGCCCGACCGGAGGAGATCCCGACCCCGCTTCCGGCTGGTGCCGCTGCCGGCCAGGCGGGCGCCTGGGCCACACAGGCGGGCGCCGAGGCCGGCTACTGGTTGAAACAGCTGCTGGGCCTGCTGCGAGCGGCCGGCGGCCCGGCCCCGGCCGCAACGGGCGCGACGGCGGTCGATCCTCGGGCGATCATGGCACAGAATCCGGAAGGCGCGGCGCAGAGCGGCGTGCGCTTCGGCCAAGGATGGGAGCCGCTGCCGCAGGAGCGGCAACCGGCGGAAGGCCTCTTTTCGGCTGCAAGCAGTGGCGTGGGCAGCGAGGCCGCGGCGGAGAATTCTGCGGGTGCCAGGCGCGACGGCGCGCTGCCCATCGATTCACTGAACGCGCTGTTGGCCCGGCTGAGGAGCGGTGAAGGCGCCGGTGCGGCAGAAGCGGGCGAGGTCCCGGCGCCGCTCAGAGAGGGGCTGACCCCGACGCCGCCCGCCGGCGAGAGGCCCTCGGCGACCCACCTTCCCGGGCGCATGCCTCAATGGCTGGCGCAGGCCCACGAGGCTCTGAGTGCAATTCCCTGGGGCCGCTTGGCGCAGCTGACAGCGGGGCAGGGCGCGGCCGCCGAATCAGCGGCGCCTGAGGCCCTTGCGGAGGAGAACGGGCGGCCTGCGGCGGAATCCGCCGCACCCGAGCTCATGCCCCCCGCGCTTCCGGGCGCGCTGCGCGAGGCCCAGGGCCGGGGCCGAGCGGCAGAAGCCGCCCGGGGCTTCACCGACCCGGGGGCGGCGGCGCCGCGGCCGTCTTCTGCGGAGCCCTGCCCCGACGCGGCGGCCGAGGCCGCCCGCCCGCCGGCGGGGCCGAGGGTGTCGGCCCAACGCCACCCGGAGGCGGAGGCGGCATCGCCCGCTTCGGCACGCGAAGCGCCGCGCGCTGAGCCGATGCCCCTTTCGAACGAGACCGGGCGGGCTCCGGTTGCGGATCCGTCCGCACCCTCTGCGATCGCGGTCGCGGACGGGAGCGACGACGGCCTGTCCGCCGCAATTTTGCGCGATCTGCGGACGGCCCCGCACCCTGAACCGACTGCGGAAAAGCAGGCCGGAGTCGAAGCCGGCCCCAAGCACCGCGAGGCGGACGGCGCCGCCGCCAAAGGCAATGTGGTCGAGCAGATCGTGCAGCGTGCGGCGGTTCATCTGAAAAGCGATCAGAGCGAGGCGCGCATCGATCTCAAGCCTGAGTTTTTGGGCCACGTGCGCATGCAGATCGTGACCGAAAACCAGCAGGTGACCGTTCGGATCCTGACGGAGCTGCCCATGGTGCGGGATCTGATCGAGCAGAGCCTGCCCCAGCTCAAATCGGACCTCCAGCAGCAGGGGCTTCAGGTGGAGCGGGTGGAGGTGTCGGTCGCCGACGATCCCCGCCGCGACGCGGGCCGGCAGCACCGGGCCGGGGGCCGGCGCAACGGCCGCGGACCGGACGGGCCCGGCACCGCTGAGGTAGGGGCCGTCGCGGCGCGGGTGCAGGAGCTCGCGAGCTACTGGGGCCAGAGCGGCCGAACGACTATCAACATGTTTGTGTAACCCTCCGTCGGCTGCCGGGTGGGAGCCGACGCAACGGAGTCGAAAAGGAACGGCAATGGCGATCGATGCAATTTCACCGGCGGCGGCGACTGCGTCCGCAGCGGCCGCAGGGGCCTCCCGAAGCATGGGCAAGGATGCGTTTCTGCGGCTGCTGGTCACCCAGCTTCAGAACCAGAACCCGCTCAATCCGGCCGACAGCACGGAGTTCACCGCTCAGCTGGCCCAGTTCAGTTCGCTGGAGCAGTTGAGCAACATCAACCAAAACCTGGAAACGCTCAATCTTTTCCAGGCCTCGATCAACAATGCCCAGGCGGTCTCCCTGATCGGCAAGCAGGTTCTGGCCCGCGGCAACAGCATCGAAAAGCAGGGCAGCCAGCCGGTTCACTGCGAGTTCGAGCTGGAAGCGGCCGCCGCGCGGGTGGTGATGAGCATCTACGATTCGACCGGAGGCTTCGTCCGGGAGCTGGTCGGCGGATCCCAGCCGGAGGGCCGGAGGAGTTTGGTCTGGGATGGGCGCGACCGCAACGGGAGCCCGGCGGCGGACGGCCTCTACACCTTCGAAATCCAGGCGGAGGGCAGCGACGGCAAAAAGGTTGCCGCCGACTCCCTGATCCGCGGCCAGGTCGGCGGCGTCACCCTCGAGGGCGGCACCCCGCAGCTGATGGTGGGCGAGCGGCGCCTGGCGTTCGGCAACGTGCTGCAGGTCAGCACGGCGCCGGCGACAACCGAAAACGAATAGCATTTCAACTCATATCGAATCCGGGAGGGCACCACGATGATTGGATCACTTTTCGCCGGGATCACCGGTCTGAACGCAAATGCCATGGCCATGCGGGTCATCGGCGACAACATCGCCAACGTCAGCACCACGGCCTACAAAGGCAACCGCGCCTCCTTCGCCAACATCCTGAGCACCTCCCTGGGGGGGGAGACCGCGCTGCGCTCCGTCGGCCGCGGAGTCAGGTTCTGGGACGCCACCACCCAGTGGTCTCAGGGATCGTTCGAAAACACGGCCAACCCGACAGACCTGGCCATCAACGGCAAGGGTTTCTTCGTAGTCAAGGATGCGGCCGGCTCGCCGCTCTACACCCGGGCCGGCCAGTTTCGCTTCGATCGCAACGGCTACATGATCACCCCGGACGGGCTCAAGCTGCAGGGCTTCGTGATCGATGCACTGGGCAACCGCGGCGCTATGGCCGACATCGTCATCTCCGGCGAGCGCGTTTCGCCCCCCTCCGCGACGGTGAACATGAACTTCGCCGTCAACCTCAATTCCAACTCGGTGGAGGGCCAGTCGTTCTCGGCGACCCAGAGCGTGTACGACTCGCTCGGAAACGCCATCCCGCTCTCGCTGACCTTCACCCGCGGGGCCACGCCCGGGGCCTGGACGGTGAAGGGCGGAATTCCGGCCGGCGTGGGCCGCGACCCCGCCGACGGCCCCGCCGTCACCTTCGGCGCCGGCGCCGACGAGAGCATTCCCGTCACCTTCGACGCCGACGGCCTGCTGACGTTTCCGGAGGACGACGTGACCGTGTCGCTCCACCTGATCAACGGCGCCGCCACCCCCTTGAACATGAACTGGGATCTTTTCGATGACGACGGCCTCTATTACGGGGATTTGACCGGCTACGCATCGACCTCGGTCACCACGTTCCAGTCGCAGGACGGCTACCCTTCGGGCAGCCTGCGCGCGGTGTCGGTGGGGGAGGACGGAACCGTGACCGCCGCGTACTCCAACGGCGAGCTGGTCCCCAAGTTCGTGGTGGCGCTGGCCGACTTCCCCAGCTACGACGGGTTGACCAAAATGGGCCAGAACCTCTATGCCGAGTCGCTGATGTCGGGCTCGGCGTTGCTTTCCACGGCGGGCTCCGGCCGTCTGGGCAACCTCAGCCCCAGCAGCCTGGAGTTGTCCAACGTCGACCTGGCCGAGGAGTTCGTCAAGATGATCTCCACCCAGCGCGCTTTCCAGGCCAACTCGCGGGTGATCACCTCCAGCGACGAAATCCTGCAGGAGCTGATGAACATCAAACGCTGATAGAAATAGGGGGCTGGGTTTCGCGGGGTCAAGGGTTCACGTGAACCTGCCTTGACTCCCGGCCCCCTGCTTCCGCGACGAGCCGATCTCAACAGATTCGACTGCCTCACGGCAAAAGGCCTTTTGCCATGATCAAAGTGACGCGATTGAACAACTCGGTGCTGCAGATCAATGCCGAAACCATCCAGTCGGTCGAGGCCAACCCCGACACCGTGATCACCTTCATCAACCGCGACCGGCTGCTGGTGAAAGAGCCGGTGGAGGAGGTGGCCCAACGGATCGTGCAGTACCGCCGCATCCTGATGCATCAGAGCCCGTCCGCGGGGCCGCCTGGGGCCTCCGGATGGCTGCCGGCGGCCTGACCCGACGGCGGGCCGCCCGCTGCCAACGTCAACGCCTTGACTGGCCGCGGTCAAATCTCGCGACAGCCGCGCCCCACTGCATGCGCCGTGCGGCCCCCGACGCCGTCTCCGCCGAACGCCCGGCCCGGCCCTCCGCCGCCCGGGCGCCCGCCCGGTCCCTTTTTTCCCGCCTGTTTTCCGCCGTTTGCCGCGGGCGATCGTCTCCCCTGTTCCCGTTGCATGGCATGCTCCTTGCTTTAATCGAGGTTGCAGGGGACGGGTGCGCCGGCCGGCCGAGGCCGTCGGCCCGCCCCGGCGCCGGTGTTCGACCCGGCAAACCACTTCCGACGACGGCGAAGGAAAGCACGAGCCATGTCCAACAAACTGCCGGTGATTCTGTTGGGCGTGCTCCTCCTGCTGATGCTCGGCATGGGGGGCGGCCTGTTCATGATCTGGAGCAAAGTCGCGGCCATCGACGCACTGGCGGCCCGCGAGGGGGGCGGCGCGCCGGAGGCGGGCAAGGGCAAGCCGGAGGAGGTCAAACCGGTCGTCTCGCTCGAGACCTTCATTGTGAACCTGGCCGACCCCGGCGGGGGCCGCTATCTGCGGGTGACGATGGATTTGGAAACGGCCGGCAAGCCGGCGGCCGATGAGATCGGCAAACGCGTGCCCCAGCTGCGGGATGCGGTGCTCATGATCCTGCCGACCAAGCGCTTTGCCGACATCAACACCCTGGAAGGCAAAACCGCCCTGCGCGAGGAGATCATCGGCGCCATCAACGGGATGCTGGGGACCGCCGCGGTCTCCCGGATCTTTTTCAAAGAGTTCGTCATCCAATAGCCGGCCGACCATGCCCGACCAGATCCTGACCCAGGAGGAAATCGACGCGCTGCTCTCCGCCATGGACCGCGGCGACGTGGACCTCGAACAGAGCAAGGCCGCCGCGGAGGTTGCGCCCTACGACCTCACGGCGCAGAACACCCTGCGGCGCGACCAGTTCAGCGCGCTGGAGGAAGTCAACGACAAGTTCGCCGGCCTCATGAACGCCGCGCTCTCGGCGATGCTGCAGCGGCCGATCGAAGTGAGCTTCGTCTCCACCGAAACGGTGAAGTACCAGCAGTGCATCGGCGCCTGGTCCAGTCCGACGAGCTTCATCCTCTTCACCATGGAACCGCTGATCGGCGCGGCGCTGCTGGCGATCGAGCCGGGACTGGTCTTCTCGCTCATCGACTGCATGTTCGGCGGCCAGGGCAAGCCGGTCAGCCGCATCCGCGAGTTCACGCTGGTGGAGCAGCGCATGATCCGCCGGTTCGCCACGGAGGTCCTGGCCCAGCTGCAGAAAGCCTGGCAGATCGTCCAGCCGGTTAAAATCGGCATCCGAAAAACAGAGACAAAGCCGGAGTACGTGCACTTGGTGTCGCCCCACGACGTGATGCGCGTGATCGTGTTTGAGGTGAAAGGCAAGGAGTTTTCGGGCAATCTGCAGTTTTGCATCCCGCTGCTGATGCTCGAGCCGATCAAGGAGAAGCTCTCGTCGAGGTACCAGCGCGAAAAGGACATCGAGAACACTTGGAGCCGGCAGCTGCAGCGGCTGCTGATGAACACCCCGGTCACCCTCATCGCCGAGCTCGGCCGCACCCGCCGGACGATCGGGCAGGTGCTGAGCCTTCAGGTCGGCGATGTGGTTGCCCTGCCGAGCGGCCCGGACGACCAGATCGTCGTGGCGGTCGACCGCGTGCCGAAGTTCCTGGCCTACCCCGGCGCGATCAAGGGCAGCCGGGCCATTGAAATCGCAGCAGCGCTCAACCGCGACGGAGGCATAGTCTGAAGATGACCACCGCAACCGAGACCCCCCCCGGGGCCACTACTGAGGCCGGCCGCAAGGCCGCCGGCCCCGCCCCCGGCAGCGCATCTCCGGCTCCGGCCGCCGCCAGCATGGAGTTCATTTTGGACGTGCCGCTCGAGGTCACGGTGGAGCTGGGGCGAACCAAGCTGCTGGTGCACGAGCTGTTGAAGCTGGGACAGGGTTCGGTCGTCGAGCTCTCCAAGCTGGCCGGCGAGGCCTTGGAGATCTTCGCCAACCAGAAGCTCATCGCCCGGGGCGAGGCGGTGGTGAGCAACGACAAATACGGCGTGCGCCTGACCGAGGTGGTCAGCCCCACGGAACGCATCGAGAGGCTGCGATGAGCGCTCCGCCCGAGCTGTTCCCCGCGGCACTGAAGATGCTGGCGGCGCTGGCGGCGGTGCTGGGCGGGCTGTTCGCGGCGGTCACCCTCGCCCGGCGCTATTTTCAGCGCTCGGGCGCCGTCGGCGGGGATCCCCTGGTGCGGGTGGTCGCCTCGCACTTCATCGGCATCAAGAAGGCGGTGACCCTGGTGGAGATCCCGGGCGCGGTCCTGGTGCTGGGGGTCGCCGGCGACCGGATCCAGCTGCTCGACCGGATCGACGACCCGGAGACCCTGGGCCGGATCCAGCGGCGCGGGCCGCGGCCGGCGGCATCGTTCGCCGAGCAATTAGGCCGTTTGACCGCGCGCAGGAGGGGCGCCGCGCATGAGGAGTGAGGGCGGGAGGTCATTGCCAAAGCATGCCGCGGGGCAACGCCCGCGTCGCGCGGCCCCCGTCGTGTGGGCGCTGCTGCTGGTGCTGCTTCTTCCGGCGGCGGCCCCGGCCCAGGCGCCGAATCCGCTGGTCGCCACCCCGGCGCTCTCGATCGGAGTGAGCCCCGGCGACGACGCCTCGCGCTCCACGGTGGTGCTTCAACTTTTCCTGTTGATGACGGTGCTCTCGCTCGCGCCGGCCATCCTGATCATGGTCACCTCCTTTACCCGCATCGTCATCGTGCTCTCGCTGCTGCGCCGGGCCCTCGGCACGATGCAGCTGCCCTCCAACCAGATCGTGATCGGGCTGTCGCTCTTTCTGACCGTCTTCATCATGGCGCCGGTCTGGCAGAAGATCAATGCGGAGGCCCTCCAGCCCTATCTGGACCGCAAGATCGGCAACCAGCAGGCCTTCGACAACGCCGTCGTCCCCTTGCGCGAGTTCATGTTCAAGCAGACCCGCGAAAAGGACCTCGCCCTGTTCGTCGAGATCGCCAAGGTGCCGCGGCCGCGCAACGCGCAGGAGGTCCCGACCAGCGTGCTCGTGCCGGCCTTCATCATCAGCGAGGTCAAGACGGCCTTCGAGATCGGGCTGCTGCTCTACGTGCCGTTTCTGATCATCGACATGGTGGTGGCGGCGGTCCTGCTCTCCATGGGCATGATGATGCTGCCGCCCATCATGGTCTCGCTGCCCTTCAAGCTGCTGCTCTTCGTTCTGGCCGACGGGTGGTACCTGCTGATCGGCTCCCTGGTCAAAAGCTTCGGTTGAAAGGCACGCACGATGAACGCCGACTACATTACGGGGTTTTTCTTCGAAGCCATCAAGGTCACCATTCTGCTGGCATCGCCGATGCTTCTGGCCGGACTCGCGGTCGGCCTGATGGTCAGCATCTTCCAGTCGGCCACCTCCATCAACGAGATGACGCTCACCTTCATCCCGAAGATGCTGGCGGTGGCGGCGGCCCTGATCTTCTTCTTCCCCTGGATGATGCAGACCATCGTCGGTTTCACCGAGCAGATGTTCATGAACATGAACCAGTTCATCCGCTGAGTCGGGCGGCTCCGGGGATCGTGCGCCCATGGTCTCTCTGGCGGTTTCGCTGCCGCAGCTGCAGCTGTTCTTTCTGGTCTTTCTGCGGACCGGCGCGTTTCTGATGTCCCTGCCCATCTTCAACGCCCCCAGCGTGCCCGTGCTCTTCCGCATCGGGTTCGCCGTGTGCGCCAGCCTGCTGCTGCTGCCGGTGCTGCCCCCCTTCAGCCTGCCCTATCTGTCGGACGGCTTCAGCCTGGGGGTGGCGGCGGCCGGCGAGATCCTGCTGGGGCTGTTGGCCGGGATGGCCGTGCGGCTGGTGTTCGAGGGTTTGCAGCTGGCCGGACTGGTGGCCGGCTATCAGATGGGTCTTGCCATCGCCGAGGTGATCGACCCGGCCTCCGAGGAGCAGGTGGCCCTGCTCTCCCATTTCAACACGCTGGTGGCCACGCTGATATTTCTCGCGATCAACGGCCATCACGCCTTCATCCGCTGTCTGGTCGAGAGCTACGAAATCGTGCCCCCGATCGGCTTCCATGTGCACGGGCCGGTGCTGGAGCGGCTGATCCGGCTGAGCGCCGAGGTGTTCATCGTCGGCGTGAAGGCCGGGGCGCCGATCATCGTGGCCCTGATGTTGAGCACGGTCGGCTTCGGTCTGATGGCGCGCACCGTGCCCCAGATGAACATCTTCATCGTCTCGATGCCGCTCAACATCGGCATCGGGCTGCTGTTCATCGGCTTGAGCCTGCCGCACCTGGCCGGCTACATGGGGGACCTCTTCGGGGCGACGGCCAAAAACGCGCTCGCGCTGCTGCGCGCCGTGCCCTGAGGCGGGAAGCGCATGGCGGAGACCAGCGGACAGGAGCGGACCGAACGGGCCACCGGCAAGCGGCGCCAGGAGGCGCGCCGGCGCGGCCAGGTGGCGCTGAGCCGTGAGATCCCCTCCGCGCTGATCCTGATGACGGCCCTGGGGGTCTTTCATTTTGCGGGCAGCGGAATCTTCGAGCGCTGCCGGGCGCTCGTGGGCGGCTTTTTCGGCAACCTGCACACGCTGCGCCTGGCGACCATCGCCGAAGCCGGCGCGCTCGCCGACGCGTTGTTCGAGACGGTGATGCTGCTGCTGCTGCCGGTGTTCCTGCCGCTGCTGGTGGTCGGGTTCATCGGCAACGTCGTCCAGATCGGCTTCGAGGCGCACGCGGAGGCCCTGGCGCCGAAATTCTCCAAGCTGAACCCGGTTGCGGGGATCAAGCGGCTGGTGTCGCTGCGCTCGCTGGTCGAGCTGGTCAAGTCGATCCTGAAGATCCTCATCGTCGGCGGCATCGCGTATGCGGTGGTGTCCGGGTTCTTGAAGGATTTCCCGGCGCTGGTGCGCTATGACCTCGTCGCGCTGTGGACCTTCACCCACCGGGCCGCGTTCAAGATCATTTTCTACGTCTGCCTGGCGCTGCTGGCGCTGGCGGTGCTCGACTACCTCTACCAGCGCTGGCAGTACGAGCAGAGCCTGAAGATGACCAAGCAGGAGGTCAAGGACGAACGCAAGCAGAGCGAAGGCGACCCCAAGGTCAAGGCGCGCATCCGCAGCCTGCAGCGCCAGACGGCCTACCACCGCATGATGGCCGAAGTGCCCAAGGCCGACGTGGTCATCACCAACCCGACCCATCTGGCCGTCGCCCTCAAGTTCCGCTCGGAGGAGATGCCCGCGCCGCAGGTGGTGGCCAAAGGGGCGGGCACGATCGCCGAGCGCATCCGCGAGACCGCCCGCGAGCACGACGTGCCGATCGTCGAAAACAAGCCCCTGGCACAGGCCCTCTTCAAGATGGCGGAGCTGGGCGACTACGTGCCCGTCGAGCTCTACCGCGCCGTGGCCGAAGTGCTGGCCTACATCTACCGGCTCAAGGGCAAGCTCGGCGCGTGACCCCGCGGCGACGAGCGCAGCGGGCCGCCGCCCGGGTAGCAGACGGCGGCGCCCGACCCCATGGCGCTGCCCGCCGCCTGCGCCGGCGGCGCGTCCGCGCCCGCGTTCAGCTGAGCGTGAGCGTCTTCCCGCCCCGATCCGCTGCCAGTCCCGGCGCCCCGCGACAGAGTGCGCGTTCACCTGCCGCGGCGACATGCCCGCGCCCCGTCAGACCGCCGGCGTCGGGTGCCGACAAAAAATTGTCGGGCCGCCTCCGCGGCCGCATGCGCCGGGGCGGACGCGGCCGGAAACACGGCCGGCGCCTCCGGCCTCCCCGTTGCACGCTGCCGGCCGACCTCCGCCGCGCGGTGCCTCCGGCCGGCGGCCGCCCCCGGGGGGCGCCATGACGCCGACTGCCTAACTACATGCCGATACCGTCCGCGGGCCCAAAACCTGCACCCCGCAAGGATTTTTAAAAGTGCGGCGCAGGCGGCATGGAAAATGCACAGAGTGGCTTCGGTTGCGGCAGCGACGCTGACACCCTGAACGGAGGATCCCAGGCCCATGAGCACGGCTCAAATCGCACCGGCCGCCGGCGCGATTCCCTTCTTGACCAAAAACAGCGATGTCTCCCTGGCCGGGGCCGTGGTGTGCATCCTGTTGTTCATGGTCATGCCGGTGCCCACGATCCTGCTCGACCTGCTGCTGGCGTTCAGCATCAGCTTTTCGCTGATCATCCTGCTGGTGGCCATGTACGTGCAGCGGCCGCTGGAGTTGTCCTCCTTTCCGTCCATCCTGCTGCTGACCACCCTTTTTAGGCTTTCGCTCAACATCGCCACCACGCGCGCCATCCTGCTCAACGGCCACGAGGGCGTTTCGGCCGCGGGCAGCGTCATCAAGGCCTTCGGCAGCTTTGTGGTCGGCGGCAACTACGTGGTCGGCTTCATCGTCTTCGTGATTCTGGTGGTGATCAACTTCGCCGTCATCACCAAAGGCGCGGGCCGCATCGCCGAG
>JALOOU010000150.1 GCA_025454255.1 Desulfobacterales bacterium
GTTTGGATACAGGAACGCAACCATCGCGCTTACCTGTCACATAGAAAGCGGCGCCTTCGTAATCTCATTAAAGATCATTAAATAGCGTTGTAGGGCTAAGATAGTGTTAAGTTTTAAGTGTTAAGTGTTAGGCAACTACTTATGATCATTAGTATAAAGGACATCCATCCTTCGCTTAACACTTAAAACCTAAAACTTAAAACGGTTTTTATGAAACGCTTCTTCCACAACAAAAACTTCACCGCCGGGTTCATTCTTTCGGCGATCGTCGTCCTTGCTGCGGCCATAAGTATTGTATGGACGCCATACGATGGAAACCGGATGAACGCGCCCGACCGGCTCCAGGGTCCTTCCTGGCAGCATCCGCTGGGGACCGACCAATACGGCCGGGACACGCTCAGCCGGATCATGACGGGCTCGGTCAACTCCATCATCGTGGGCCTCGTGACGGTCGCCATCGGCCTGACGCTCGGGGTGGGGCTGGGGCTCTTGTCGGCCTATTACGGCCGCCTGGCGGACGAGGCCATCATGCGGTTCTCGGACCTTCTTTTCGGCTTCCCGGCGGTGCTGACGGCGATCCTCATCACCTCCATTTTGGGTCCGTCCATGGTCAATGCGATGCTCGCGATCGGCATCTTCTACATCCCGGTCTTCGCCCGCCTGACCCGGGCGGTGGCGATGGTGGTGTGGGAGAGGGAGTTCATCGCCGCCGCCCGCGCCAGCGGCATCGGCGAATTGGCCATCACCTGGCGCCATGTGCTGCCGAACATCCTCTCGCCGCTGCTCATCCAGGGCACGATCCAGTTCGCGGTGGCGATCCTGGCCGAGGCCGGCTTGAGCTATCTCGGTCTCGGCACCCAGCCGCCCCACGCCTCCTGGGGCCGAATGTTGAACGAAGCCCAGACGTTCATGGAGACCAATCCATGGATGGCGATCTTCCCCGGCCTGGCCATCGCGTGGGCCGTGCTGGGCTTCAATCTATTGGGTGACGGGCTGCGGGACACGCTGGACCCGAAGATGGTGAGGGTAAGATAAGAAACCGGGTTAAGTTTTAGGTTTTAAGTTTTAAGAAAAAGGCCAAACTCAACTGCTTAAAACTTAACACGTAAAACTTAAAGCTTGAAGCCGTCAAAGGAATGAAATGATACAAGAGAACCTTGTAGAAAAAGTATTGAGCGCCATCGACCCCGAGGAAGTGATTCGGCTGACGGCTTCATTGGTTAGAATCAACTCCGTCTGGGACCCCGTTGCCGGCACCAACGAGAAGACGGCGGCCGAGTTTGTCGCACGCTGGGCGCAAGCCCAGGGCTTCCAGGTGCAGATGGACGAAGTGGCCCCCGGCCGCCCGAACGTCGTGGTGACGCACGCGGGCGGTCCCGGGCCGCGCACGCTCATGTTCGAGGGCCATACCGATGTGGTCACCCCGGGAGACGTCTCGCAATGGGCCTATGATCCGTTCGGGGCCCAGATCGTCGGCCGGCGCATGTACGGCCGGGGCACCAATGACACCAAGGGCAATCTGGCCGCCATGCTGGCCGCGATGGCCGCCATCCAGCGCTCCGGGGTCGCGTTGGCCGGCAGCGTCGTCGGCGGCGTTCTGTGCGACGAGGAGGACCAGATGATCGGGGTGCAGGATTTCATCCGCCGGGGGCACGCCGACCGCGTCACCGCCGCGGTGATCTGCGAGCCCCAGGACGGGATGATCTGCACGTCCCAGAAGGGCGCCTTGCGCGCGCGCTTCCATATCGCCGGAAAGATGAGCCACGGCGCCATGCCGCTGGCCGGTCTGAATACCTCCCCGGCCGTGGCGGAACTCCTCCGGGGGCTCCACGCGCTTGAAGCGGAGGCCGTAAACGCCTTCGGCCGCGACCCCCACCTCGGCTGGCCGAGCTTCACGCCGACGGTGGTCCAGGCGCCCGCCGCCGGCGCGGCCCAGCTCAACGTCATGCCCGGCGAGGCGCGCGTGCTGGTCGACATCCGCACGCTCCCGGCCCAGTCGCACGTCGACATCATCGCGGCCCTGGGCCGCCTCGCCGCCGACGCACAGGCGCGGGCGCGCGCCCACTACGACGACTACGACCGCCTGCTCGGGATCGAGCGCCCCTGCGGCCTCACGGTCGGCATGGAAATCCTGACGGACCGCCCCTGCACCCGGACCGCAGCCGGCGACCCCGTGGTGCAGGCCGCCGACTGGGCCACCCGCAGCGTCACCGGCCGGGAGCCCGTTTACGGCGGGGTCCCGGGGGCGACCGACGGCACCTTCCTGTGGGCGCTCAAGCACATCCCCATCGTCACCATGGGCGCCGGCGACCGCGAGGTGCCCCACCAGAAGGACGAATGGGTCGATCTCGACCAGCTGGTCGCAACTGCCGGGATCTACGCCCTGATCGCGCTGCACTACCTGGGGGCCGGACCGGACGCATGACCGATCGCCTGCTCAGCATCGAGGATCTCTCGGTGGCCTTCCACACCCCGGAAGGGACCGCCCGGGCCGTGGACCGCGTGAGCTTCGACCTGAACAAGGGCGAAACGCTGGGCGTCGTGGGCGAGTCGGGCTGCGGCAAAAGCGTCACGTCGCTCAGCATTCTGGGCCTGATCCCCTCGCCGCCGGGTGCGATCGAGTCCGGCCTCATCCGGTTCGAGGGCCGCAACCTGCTGGAACTCGACCCCGAGGACCTGCGCGGCCTGCGCGGCCGGGACATCGCGATGATCTTCCAAGAGCCGATGAGCTCGCTCAACCCCGTGCTCGCGATCGGCCGCCAGGTGGCCGAGCCGCTCATGATCCACCGCGGGCTGGGCCGCCAGGCGGCTCTCGATCACGCCGCCGAATGGCTGGACCGCGTCAGGATACCGGCGGCCCGCCGGCGGCTCTATGATTACCCGCACCAGCTCTCGGGCGGCATGCGCCAGCGGGTCATGATCGCCATGGCCATGGTGTGCCGGCCGAAGTTGCTCATCGCCGACGAGCCCACGACGGCCCTGGACGTCAGCATCCAGGCCCAGATCCTGGCCCTCATGCTGGAGCTCAAGAACGAGATGGGCATGGCCCTGCTGCTGATCACGCACAACCTCGGGGTGGTGGCGCAGATGGCGTCCCGGGTGGTCGTCATGTACGCCGGCCAGGTGGTGGAGGAAGCGCGCACCGTGGACCTCTTCGACCGCCCCTTCCACCCCTACACGCAGGGCCTGCTGCGCTCCATGCCGCTGCTCGGCGCGCGCCCGGGAGGCGGCAGCCGGCGGCTGAACGAAATCCCCGGCATGGTGCCGGCCATCACCGAGGCCCTGGCCGGGTGCCGGTTCGCCCCGCGCTGCCCGCATGCCTTCGACCGTTGCCGCGCCGACGCGCCGGATCTATTCGCCGTCCGCGACGGGCAGCGCGCGCGCTGTTGGCTTCAGCCGCACCCCGAGCGGAGGCGCACGGATGCCTGACGCGCCCCTGCTCCGGATCGCCGGACTGGTGAAGCATTTCCCGCTGGGCGGCGGCCTGCTCACCGCTCCGCGCGGCTGGGTTCAGGCGGTCAACGACGTTTCCTTTGCGGTTCACCGCGGGGAGAGCTTCGGGCTCGTGGGCGAATCCGGCTGCGGCAAGACCACGGTCGGTCGCATGGTGCTCGGCCTGATCCACCCCACGCGCGGCCGGATCGAATTCGACGGACAGGCGATTCAGGACCTCAGCCGCCGGGAGTTCGGCCGGCTGCGGCGGCGCATGCACATCATCTTCCAGGACCCCTACTCCAGCTTGGACCCGCGCATGACGGTGGAGCGGATCGTCACCGAGCCGCTCCTGGCCGACCGCCGGCCGCCGCGTGCCGAACGCCGGCGGGCCGCCGCGGAACTGCTCGACAAGGTCGGCCTGCGCGCCGCCGACCTGGACAAGTACCCGCATGAATTCTCGGGCGGCCAGCGCCAGCGCATCGGCATTGCGCGCGCGCTGTGCGCCCGGCCCCGGCTGATCGTGGCGGACGAGCCCGTCAGCGCCCTGGACGTGTCGATCCAGGCCCAGGTCATCAACCTGATCCAGGATCTCCAGCAGGAGTTCGGGCTGTCCTACATCTTCATTTCCCACGACCTGAGCGTGGTGGAGCACGTCTGCAACCGCATCGCGGTCATGTACCTGGGCGGCATCGTCGAACTGGCGCCGGCAGCGAATTTCAGCCGCTGCCCGCGCCATCCTTACACCGCGGCGCTGCTGGCGGCCGTGCCCCTGCCCGACCCGCACCGACGGGCTGCCGCGCCGGCGATGGAAGGCGACGTCCCCAGCCCGATCGATCCGCCCGGGGGCTGCCCCTTCCACCCGCGCTGCCGCCACGCCTTCGAGCGCTGCTCCAAGGAAAAGCCGCCCCTCGTTCCGGCGGTTGAAGGGCACTCGGTGGCGTGCTGGCTGAACGACGGGCGCGGGCTGGAGTAGGCAGAGAGCAGGGAGCAGAGGGCAGAGGGCAACAGCTCAATGCACTCCTGTTGCAACGATCGGAAGCGAATGGAAGAGAAAATAAATATCGGCACGCTGAAAGGAGATAAGATGAACATGACCCGACCCAAAGTTACCATTCACGACATTCAGAAAGCCAAGGACGACCGGCGCAAGCTGGTGATGATGACGGCCTACGACTACCCCTTCGGACTGATGGCCGACGAGGCCGGGGTCGACATCGTGCTGGTGGGCGATTCGCTGGGAATGGTGGTCATGGGCCTGCAGGGCACGGTGGCCGTGACCATGGAGAACATGGTGCACCACATTCAGGCCGTCATGCGCGGATGCAAGACGGCCCTGGTCGTGGGCGACATGCCCTTCATGAGTTACAACACCTCCATCCGCGAGGCCATCGCCAATGCCGGGCGGCTGATGAAGGAAGGCGGCTGCGACGTCGTCAAGCTGGAAGGCGGGGTGCACTTTGCCCCCGCCGTCGAAGCCATCGTCAAGGCGGGCATACCGGTCCAGGGGCACATCGGACTGACCCCGCAGACCGCGAGCGCTCTCGGCGGGTTCAAGATGCAGGGCAAGGACGCGGCGGCCGCCAAGCAGATCATCGACGACGCCAAGGCCCTGGAGGACGCCGGGGCCTTCTCGCTCATCCTGGAGGCGGTGCCGGCGCCGCTCGG
>JALOOU010000016.1 GCA_025454255.1 Desulfobacterales bacterium
TATGGGCGCGATGTTGAACTTCTCCACCAGCACGTTGAGCACGTTGGGCGTGAGGAAGGCCGGCAGGCTCGGCCCCAGGCGGATGTTCTTGATGCCCAGGTAGAGCAGGGTCAACAGGATCGCCACCGCTTTCTGCTCATACCAGGAGAGGATCATCGAGAGCGGCAGGTCGTTCACCCCGCAGTTGAAGGCCTTGGAGAGCGCCACGGCGATCTGGATGGCCGAGTAGGCGTCGTTGCACTGGCCGATGTCGAGCAGCCGGGGGATGCCGTCGATGGCGCCGAGCTCCTGGTCGAAGAAGCGGAACTTGCCGCAGGCGAGCGTCAGCACGACGCAATCCTGCGGGACCTTTTCGACGAACTCGGTGTAGTAGCTGCGCCCCGGTTTGGCGCCGTCGCATCCGCCGACCAGGAAGAAATGCTTGATCTTGCCGGCTTTGACCAGCTCGACGACCTTGCCCGCCACGCTCATGACGGTGTTGCGGCCGAAGCCCACCATGACGTTCTTGCCCGGGGCGTCCGCACTGAAGCCGGGCAGCGCGAGCGCCTTCTCGATCACCGGCGCGAAGTTCTTGTCGGCGATGTGGCGCACCCCCGGCCAGCCCACCAGGCCCGTGGTGAAGATGTTGTCCCGGTAGGCATCGGTCGGTTTCTGGATGCAATTGGTGGTCATCAGGATCGAGCCGGGAAATTGGCCGAACTCCTTGGCCTGGTTCTGCCAGGCCGTTCCGTAGTGGCCGAAGAGGTGGGGATGCTTCTGCTTCAGCTCGGGGTATCCATGGCAGGGGAGCATCTCTCCGTGCGTGTAGACGAAGATCCCCTTGCCGGCGCTCTGCTTGAGGAGCTCCTCCAGATCCTTCAGGTCGTGGCCCGATACCAGGATGGCCTTGCCTTTTTTGTGGCCCAGCGGGACCTGGGTCGGCGTGGGGTGGCCGTAGGTGCCGGTGTTGCCGGCATCGAGCAGCTCCATCGCCTTCAGGTTCGCCTCGCCGCAGCGCAGCACCAGCCCCAACGCGTCGTTCACCCCGAGCGTCGGATTCAACGTGGCGGCCAGCGCCTCGTGGATGAAGGCGTAGATGCCCTCGTCCCTCTGGCCCAGGATCCAGGCGTGGTCGGCGTAGGCGGCGACCCCTTTCAGTCCGTAGACCAGAAGCTCCCGCAAGGCCTGCGCATCGGCGTCTGCGGCCGGGGCCTTCACGCCGCCGGTCTTCTCGCCCTGTGCCACCAGGGCGTCGAGGGAGGCGGCGGGAACGAATGCGGCCGCCGCGTGGTCGAAATCGGTTTTGCCGCCGGCCTGCTTTATCTTGGACTTCAACTCGTCGCGCAGCGCCGCGCAGCGGCTGGCCAGCGCCTGGAAGCGGGCGGGGTCGAAGTCCACGTTGGTCAGGGTGGAGAAGGTGGCCTCAAGGGTGAAGCGGTTCACCGCGGTCAGGTCGATGGTGTGTTTGCGCGCCTCGTTGGCGACCAGCGCAAGCCCTTTCAACGCGTAGACAAGCAGGTCCTGCAGGGCGGCGACCTCCGCGTTTTTGCCGCACACGCCGATCTTGGTGCAGCCTTCCCCCTTGGCGGTCTGTTCGCATTGGTAACAAAACATGGCACTCTCCTTTCTGCTCTCGTTGGGGTTGAGGTTCGACTTCGAATTTCAACACGGCGTTCAGCATGGGTGCAGGATAGCCGAAGGGCCCCCCCTGCGCTTTGACCTACATCAAATTCCGGAAATTCTTTCATTCATAAATCGTTCCTATTCGCAACCGCCTAAAACCTTGACAAATTGAGCCGTAGCTGCGAGAGAGGCTATCCATGGGAAACGCACGCTCGCTGCTCGCATCGATCCCGTTTTTCAGCGGACTGAGCGCCGAACAGCTTCTCGAAGTCGGACGGGTCGCGCTCGAGAAACACTTCGCTAAAGGGGAGATCATCTTCTCCGAAGGCGACGAGGGCGAGGGTTTTTACCTGATCATCGAAGGCACGGTCAAAGTGTTCAAGCTCTCCCCCGAGGGCAAGGAGCACATTCTCCACCTTTTCTCGGCGGGCCGGATCTTCGGGGAGGTCCCGGTTTTCGCCGGCGAGCATTTTCCGGCCAATGCCGAGGCCATCGCCGACACCCGCGTCCTGTTTTTCCCCCGCTCGGGCTTCCTGTCCCTGATCCAGAAGAACCCGGTGCTCGCCATGAAGATGCTGGCGGACCTCTCCCACAAGCTCCGGCTCTTCACCTCTCAGATCGAAAATCTCTCGCTCAAGGAGATCCCCGCGCGCCTGGCGGCCTATCTGCTCTTCGTGGCCGATGAGCAGGGCCGGGGCGGGTTCGTCGATTTGCAGATCTCAAAGGGCCAGCTGGCCAGCCTGCTCGGGACCATCCCGGAAACGCTCTCCAGGGTGTTCGCCAAGCTCTCCACGCAGAAGCTCATCCGGGTGGAGGGCCGCAAGATCGTCCTTATGGATGCGGCGGGTCTCAGAGAGCTGGCCGAGGCCGGCAAGGGATCGGTCTGACCAAAGCCGCCGGGCGTCAGCGCCCTGTCTTGAACGCATCGTCCTTGACAGAGAGCGCTGCCGGATACTACTTAATTTAAGTATGATTTCATCCGCATTCAAAATTTTGGCCGTCTCTTTCATGCTGGTCTGCTTCGCGTCGAGCTCCGCGCTCGCCTGCACGGGGTCTGAGGCGTGCGGCATGCCGTGCTGCCGTTCGAGCTCGAACGACTGCGGGCATAAGGACCCCGGTGCCGGTCCGCCGAATGGCTGCGATGCATCGGGCGCCGGTGCCACCGTCTGCAGCCAGGGGAACAGGGATGTCGCCTCCTCCCACGCTGTCCAGGCGGGGTTCAGTGTCCCCCCAGCCACGGTCGAAGGTGCGGATGCGCTCCCGGCGGATCATGCGCGTACACGGTACGCCGGGCGCGCGGAAGAGAAGCTGCCCCTCAAAACGCCTCGCTATCTCCAGATCCACATTCTGCTGATCTGATCCGTTTCATCGATTTACCCGATAGAATTCCCAAGCGGCGGCACCGCGCGTGTCCGCCGCGCACTCATGCGGCCGGGGCTGTGCGCGGCGCTCCCGATCCGTTGTCAAGGAACCGGGGGCGAAGGCTGGCCAGCATCGAATTGGAACGAACATCATTTGCCTTCAAGGAGGAGCAAGAACATGTCGACACGGTTTGATGAAAAACTCGCGGCCAAGAAGGCCGCCGTCATCGGAGCGCGGCGCCGAAACCGACTGCCGCTGTGGGGTGCGGGGGCGGCCTTTGTGCTGGTGCTGGCAGCCGCCGGCGCCGGATACCTCTATTTCGGCGACGCTCCGGATGCGCCGGCGCCGGCCGCGGAGGGCAGCGTCGCCGAGGGCATGGTAACCCTGCCGGCGGCGCGGTTCGACGACGGCAAGGCGCATTTTTTCGAACACCGGCAGGGCGGGGTCGCCATCCGCTATTTCGTGGTCAAGAGCCCCGACGGCGTGCTGCGGGCGGCCTTCGATGCCTGCGACGTATGTTGGCCGGCCGGCAAAGGGTATGCCCAGGAGGGCGACACCATGGTGTGCCGCAACTGCGGCCTGCGGTTTGATTCCAACCGGGTGAACGAGGTCAAGGGAGGGTGCAACCCGGCACCTCTCCAGCGCAGGGTGGAAGACGGCAAGCTCCTCATCCGCGTCAGCGACATCCTCGAGGGGCGAGGGTATTTCGATTTTTCCAAGAGGGGGTGAGCCATGACCCTGCAATGGATAGCGATCCGCAACCTCATGCGCCGCAGGGGCAAGGCGGCGTTCATCCTGGCCGGCCTGGTGATCGGGATCGGGACCGCGGTCGGCATCGTCTCGTACGTAAACGCCGTGACCCACGACATCCTCCACAAGCTCGAGCAGTACGGCGCCAACATCCTGATCGTGCCGCGCACCGAAAACCTGGCCCTCAGCTACGGGGGGCTCTCCCTCGGAGGGGTCTCCTTCGAGCTGGAGGAGCTGCGCGAATCGGAGCTGGCCGCTCTCGCCTCCATCCCCAACGCGGGCAACATCGCCGCCTTGGGGCCCATGGTGCTGGGGGTCGCTGCGGTGGAGGGACGGCGCATCCTCATGGCGGGCGTCGATTTTTCGGCGGCGGGAATTCTCAAGCCCTGGTGGGAGGTGCGCGGGCGGATCCCGGCGCAGGACGAAGTGCTGTTGGGGGCCGAGGCGGCCCGAGTGCTCAACCTCGGCATCGGGGACCGCCTGCCGGTCGGCGGTAGAAGCCTGGCGATTGCGGGAGTTCTCGCGCCGACCGGATCCCAGGACGATCACCTCGCGTTTACGAACCTCGCCGACGCGCAGGCGGCGTTCGACAAGCCCGGCCGAATCTCTATGGCCGAGGTGGCGGCATTGTGCAAGGACTGCCCCATCGAGGAGATGGTGCTGCAGATTTCCGCGGCGCTTCCCCGCGCCAAGGTCATGGCCATCCAGCAGGTGGTCCAGAGCCGCATGGAGATGCTCGCGCAGTTCAAAAAATTTGCCTACGGGATTTCAGCCGTCGTTTTGTTGATCGGCAGCCTCGTGGTGCTGGTGACCATGATGGGCAGCGTTCGGGAGCGCACCGACGAAATAGGCATTTTTCGGGCCATCGGGTTCCGGCGGTCGCACATCATGCGGATTGTTTTTCTGGAAGCAGGCCTCCTTTCGTTGTTGGCCGGTGTATTGGGCTATGGCCTGGGTCTGGCGGCGGTGCAGGTGGCGCTAAGCGCCTCGGCAGAGGGGCATGCGGTGCATCTGCCCCTTTCTCCGGAGACGGCCCTGGGGGCTCTGGCCCTGGCATTGTCGCTGGGGCTTCTGGCCAGTGCCTACCCGGCCGCACTGGCCGCCCGGATGGACCCGAACGACGCCCTGCGTTCGCTTTGAAAGGAGAGAGAAATGGCCGTCATCGTTGCGGAGAATCTCGTTAAAACCTTCGGCCGCGGGGAGTCGGCGGTCGCTGCCGTCGCGGGGATCAGCTTTCGGATCGAACCGGGCGAGTTCGTCAGCATCATGGGCGAATCGGGGGCGGGCAAATCCACCCTGCTCGGAATGATCGGCGCCATGAATACCCCGAGTTCCGGCAGGCTCGTCGTGGACGACATCGACGTTTACGCGCTGCCCCTGGAGCAGCAGGCCGACTTCCGCCGGGAGTACCTCGGGTTTGTTTTCCAGGGGTTTCATCTGGTGCCCTACCTCACGGTGCTCGAAAACGTGATGCTGCCCCTGGCCGTCTCCGGACGCGGCAAAAAAGAGAAGCGGGGGATGGCGGTCGCGGCGCTGTCGCAGGTCGGTCTGGCCGAAAAGGCCCGCCGCCTGCCCGGGGAGATCTCCGGCGGGGAAAAGGAGCGCGTGGCGGTGGCGCGGGCCATCGTCAACGCGCCGCCCGTGCTCCTGGCTGACGAGCCCACCGGCAATCTGGATTCGCGCAACAGCGCCGAGATCATGGCGATGTTCCGCAGGCTGAACGGCTCCGGCATGACGATCCTCATGGTCACCCACAGCCGCGACTGCGCCGTGCATGCCCGCCGGCGGATGATCGTCTCGGACGGCAGGCTGGTCAGCGACCGGAGCGCGACGGTTGCACCGGAGCTGGCCGCGGCGCCGCCCGCGCCCGGCCGGGTCGCATCCACGGCGCGCTGCTTTGCGCCTTGACGGTCAGGCCTCCCCTGGGCCCGTTCACGTTTTTTGGGACTGGGAACTCACCGCCAGCACCGGGCTCGGCGCGTTGCGCACCACGCGGTCCGTGGTCGAGCCCATGAGCAGGGATTTGACCATGCCGTAGCCGCGGATGCCCAGGACGATCATGTCGATCTCATGGGCCATGGCGTAGGCGACCAGCTCTTCATAGGGCCGGCCGCGCAAGACCCCGAACTTCAGCGAGCACCAGTTGCGGGCCTCTTCCGGCACGAGGCCTTCGAGCTTCTCCTTCACGACATCCGTCAGGACGAATTTTTCGGCCTGCTCGCTGGGGGAGAGGAACTCCTCGTAGACCGGGGGCTCGACGACATGCACCAGGTGCAGTTCGGCCTCGAACTCCTGGGCCAGGCTAAGGCCGTAGTTGAGCGCCAGCGCCGAGTCGGTCGAAAAGTCGCAGCCGATGAGAATCCTCTTGAGCCGTATCCGCGCCGCTCCGGCGCCGGGCGGCCCCGGCTCGGCGCCCTGGACCGCGAGCAGGGGGCAATTGAGAATGCGCATCAGCCGCTGGGTGACCGAGCCCAGGACCAGCCGCTTGAGCCCGGAGCGTCCCCGGGTGGCCGATATGACGAGATCGATCCCCTTCTCCTCGACCAGTCGCGCGATTTCGGTTGCCGGCTGGCCGACGGCGATCAGCGGTTCCCATTCGATCGGGTGTGGGGCGAGCATTTTCCTGAGCTGCGCGTCGGCCTCCTGCCGGATCCGGTCCTGCTGGCCCACGGGGTCGATCTGGAACTCGCCGTAGATGGTGAGGGCGGTTAGATCGATGATGTGGCAGACGTAAAGTTTGGCCCCGAACTCCTGTGCGATCGCCGCGCCGTAGGGCAGCGTACGGTTGGAAAAATCGGAAAAGTCAGTGGCGCACATGACGTTGTGGAATCGCATCCTCATGGCCGGCCTCCTTTCTGTTTGTCCCCTCGAAGGGCGCGTCGCCCTGGCGTTGACGCCGGCGGCGGCAGCGGCCGATTTTCTGCCCTCCCGGCGGCGAAGCTCCCCCAAGTGGAATGCCCGCTGGTGTTTTGAAATCACCCTTTGATGACGGCCAGGGGCTTCAGGCGCGCCACCTGTTTGGCGATTCCGGCCCCGTGGACCACATCCACCACCCGATCGACGTCCTTGTAAGCGCCGGGGGCCTCTTCGGCCAGTCCGGACAGGCTTCCGGCGCGCACCTGAATACCCTTTGCCTCCAGCTCCCGGCGCAGGTTGTGCCCCTGGACGGATTTCTTGGCGTGGTGCCGGCTCATGGTGCGGCCGGCGCCATGACAGGTGGAGCCGAAGGAGTGGGCCATGGATGCCTGCGTGCCCAGCAGCACCCAGCTGGCGGTGCCCATGGAGCCCGGGACCAGCACCGGCTGGCCCGTGCCCCGATAGGCGGGCGGCAGGACCTCCGCGCCGGGGCCGAAGGCCCGGGTGGCGCCCTTGCGATGCACGCACAGCGGTAGGCTGCGGCCGCCGACCCGGTGAGTTTCGATCTTCGCCATGTTGTGGGCGATGTCGTAGATCTGGTAGAGATGAAAATTGGCCACCTTGCCGGCGAGCACCTGCTCGAAGCTGCGGCGGATATGAAAGGCGAGCACCTGCCGGTTGGCGAAGGCGTAGTTGGCCGCAGCCTGCATGGCGGCCAGGTAATCCTGCCCCTCGGGGCTGCTCAACGGGGCGCAGACCAGCTCACGGTCGGGCAGGTCGATTCCGTAGCGGCGCACCGCTTTTTGGTAGAGCTGGACATAGTCGGTGCACACCTGGTGCCCCAGCCCCCGCGAGCCGCAGTGGATCTGCGCCACCACCTGGTTGTGAAACAGCCCGATGCGCCGCGCGGCATCTTCATCGACGATGCGCTCGACGACGTCGATCTCGATGAAGTGATTCCCGGCCCCCAGCGTGCCCACCTGCCCCTGGCCCCGCTCCCGGGCGCGCGGCCCGACCTTGGATGCATCCGCACCCGCCAGGCGGCCGCCCTCCTCCGTGCGCTCGAGGTCCTCCGGACCGGCGAACCCGCGCCGGAGCGCCCAGAGGGCCCCGTTTTCCAGCACGTCGTCCAGTTCGCGCGATTTGAGCTTGACCTGCCCGCCCCGGCCGACGCCGCTGGGGCAGTTGGTGAAAAGGGCGGAGGCCAACTGATCCAGGTGCGGGGCGACAGCCTCGGATTCGAGGCGGCTGGCCAGCAGCCGCACCCCGCAGTTGATGTCGTAGCCGACCCCGCCGGGGGAGATGACGCCGTCGGGCAGGGCCGTGGCGACGACCCCGCCGATGGGGAACCCATACCCCTGGTGGATGTCCGGCATGGCCAGCGCATACCCGGCGATTCCCGGCAGGGCGGCGGTGTTCACCAGCTGCTCGAGGCTGCGGTCGCCATCCAGCCCTCTCAGCAGCTCTTCATCGGCGTAGAAGCGCGCCGGCGCCCGCATGTCCGGACGATAGCCGGCCGGCAGTTCGTAGAGGAACTCGTCGATGCGAGTGAAGTCGCGTGTGCTGACCATTGATGGTTTTCCCCTTGCAACGCCGGTTGCACCCGAGCCGCCGGGACGGCGCGAACGCTAAACGTCGAAGACGACCGTGGCGGAGAAGCCCGACGCATCCTCTGTGACGCAGAGGCCATGGTAGGTCACGGCTTTGACGTGGCGGTCGAGTTTTTCGGCACGCAAGCCCGTGACCGTTGCTTTCATCCTGGCGGTGTCGAGCTCGTGGAACACGAACGTGTCGAAGAGCAGCGCCTCGGCCTCCGCCCAATAGGCCAGCTCGCTCAGCCAGGCGACGAGCAGGCTCTCGGCGTCGATGGCCTGGAGCTCCACCGGCTTG
Source organism: Desulfobacterales bacterium (assembly GCA_025454255.1). Taxonomy (GTDB): domain Bacteria; phylum Desulfobacterota; class Desulfobacteria; order Desulfobacterales; family SpSt-501; genus SpSt-501. The sequence goes on from JALOOU010000016.1 coordinate 8,461, forward strand.
GACTCCCGCCCGGGAGCCGGGCCCGGCGCCGGCGCCAGGATGCTGTTCATCCCACGGGCGGCGTTGACCAGGAGCTCCTCCCAGGTGGCCCCGTAAATGCGCAGCGCCCGGTCGGCGGTGTGTTCGATTTCGTGGAAGCGAACCGGGCCTGGCGTCTTTTTTGGGCCGGTCATGGAGTCGATCGGACTGGGAGGTTGAAAGAAAAGCGTTTGTGGTCCAATATGCAACGAGTGCCGCCCCGATGTCAAGGCGGCCGAGCGCCGAGCCCCGCTGCGCGCCGCTGCCACAACCCCCCAGCGTAAGGAGGTGGACCCGTGAAAGCCGTTTTCTTCGAACAGCATGGCGAACTCGACGTCCTGCGCTACGGCGACGTGCCCGACCCCGAGGCCAAGGCCGGCCAGGCCCTCATCCGGGTGCGCGCCTGCGGGCTGAACTACCTGGACATCTGGGTGCGGCGCGGCTGGCCTGGCCTGAAGCTCGCCATGCCCCACTGGTGCGGTGCGGACGTGGCCGGGGAGGTGGCCGCCGTGGGTGCGGGCGTCACCGGTTGGAGCGTCGGCCAGCGGGTGGTGGTCGACCCCGGAATCAGCCTGAAGCACGACGAGTACACCCGGCGGGGCGAGCCCTCGGTCAGCCCCGCCTACCACATCCTCGGTGAGCACCTGCGCGGCGGGGCGGCGGAGCTGGTCGCCGTCCCGGCGGAAAACCTCCTCGCCATGCCGGAGGGGTTGGATTTTTCGGCCGCGGCGGCCCCCTTGCTGGTCGGGCTGACCGCCTGGCGCATGCTCGTTCACCGGGCCGGCCTGAAGGCCGGCGAGTCCGTGCTCGTGGTCGGCGCCGGCGGCGGCGTCAACAGCATGGCGATCCAGGTCGCCAAGCTGGCCGGCGCGACCGTGTTCGCCGTGGCGAGCACTGCGGCAAAGGCCGAAAAGGCCCGTGCGCTCGGGGCGGATGCGGTCATCGACCGCTCCGGGTCGGACTGGGTCAAGGAGGTGCTGCGGCTGACGGACCGACGGGGCGTGGACGTGGTGGTGGACAATGTCGGCCGGACCACCCTCATGTCCAGCATGCAGGCCGTGGCCCGCGGCGGGCGCATCGTCATCGTCGGCAACACCAGCGGACCGCTGGCGGAGATCGATGTCCGCTACATTTTCGGAAAGCAGATCAGCCTGATCGGCAGCACCATGGGCAGCCGGCAGGATTTTCTCGCCGTGGTGTCGCTGGTCGGCGCTGGCCGTCTCAAGCCCGTGGTCGATCGGGTGGTCAGCCTGCGGGACGGGGTCGAGGCCTACCGCGCCCTGGAGCAGGGGGGGCACTTCGGCAAGATCATCCTTCAGCCCTGAGCCCGGCGGGTACCGGGCTATGCGAAGCGTTTCATGAGCTCGCGGAAGATGACGAGCTTCTGGATGTCCTGGGTGCCCTCGCCCAGTGAGGCGGCCCAGGCATCGAGGGGGTACTTGTGGATCGGGTGATCGCGCACGACCGAGGCGGCGCCGAAGAGGTCCGCCGCCCAGGCGGCGGTGGTGCGGGCCGCATCCACCGCAAGAAATTTCGCCATGGAAGCCGGGGCGCGGAAATCCTCCCCGGCGTCCATCGCGGCGCAGGTCCTCCAGACCATCAGCCGCGCGGCCTCGATCCGGGCATGCAGTTCGGCCATCTCGAAGGCCTTGGCCTGAAACTCCGCAATCGGCCGGCCAAAGACGCTGCGGCGTGCGGCCCTGTTCACGGCGAGCTCGAAGGCTCCCGCCGCTGTGCCCAGCGAGAGGGCGGCAATCGGCACCCGGCTGTGAGTGAATACGGAGAGCACCTGCGGCAGACCGCGCCCGCGTTCGCCCAGCAGGTGGTCTGCGCCCACGAACACGCGCTCGAACTCGATCCGGGTCAAATCGGAGGGTATCCACACCGGCTTGTTCAAACGGGTGCGCCGAATGCCCGCGGCGCTCAGATCCACCAGGAACATCGAGTGCCGGCTGTTGCGCGCGGCGGCGGGGTCGGTCACGGCGGTGACGACCGCCAGGTCCGCGGCGGCGCCATTGGTGACATACGCCTTGGCCCCGCTCAAAACCCATCCGCCCGCAGCCTGCTCGGCGCGCAGGGCGACGGCGGCCACGTCGCTTCCGGCCTGCCTTTCGGTATTTCCCAGGCACATCACCGTTTCGCCTTGAACCGATTTCGCGCCGTAGCGTTCTTGCAGAGAGGCCGATCCGAAAAGGGCGAGGCCCATCAATCCTAAATCGGCATGAGCCAGGGCGGCGACGGCCGCGCCGGGGGAAACCTTGGCGAACTCCTCGGCAATCATGGCCTCGCGCAGGGCCGGCCCGCGGCGTAAACGGTCCCCCGCGAAGACGGTGCCGTACCACCCGCCTTGGCCGAGCTCGGCAAAGAACTCCCGCTGAAGTTCACCCGCGCGGAGCCATGCCGCCAACTTGCCGGCAAACGACTCTTTGAGAAAACGGCGAAACCGGTCAACGTCATCCGCGATGTGTTGGGGAATGGTGAAGTCCACCTGATCTCCTTTACGGCACCCCCATTAGACAGCAGCCCTGAATCGTCCGAGCCGGCCGCGAAACGGGACATCGCTTCTTTACCTGTTAGCAACGAAACTTTTGCATTCAATATCATAAAGTACAAATAACCATGACGAATAAAAAAACAAGAATAACTGAATCGAATTTCTTTTTTGTGGCGAGTCATTGCAATTCCGCCGCAAAAAGTGCTACTGCTGGGGCAACTCGAAAAACACGGCCTTGCTGAAGTCTACGGCGGCGATCCGGGCTCAAGCGATCCAGGTTCAAACCAGACCTCTTGCTGCGTGCTGAGGAGGGTGCCATGAAAGAGCTGATCGAGTACATTGCCAAGGCGTTGGTGGACTATCCTGACCAGGTGAGCGTGAACGTGCTCGAGGGCACTCAGGCCAGCGTCCTCGAACTCAGCGTCGCCAAGGCGGACCTGGGCAAAGTCATCGGCAAACAGGGGCGCACGGCCAAGGCCATCCGGACCATCCTGGGGGCCGCCTCCGCCAAGCTCAAAAAGCGCGCGGTGCTAGAAATCGTGGAGTAGCGCCGCTGTTGCCCGCCTAAGGTTCAACTGCCCATCCGCCGGCCGTTTAGGCCTCCGCCCGACGCCAGTTCTCGGGGTTATCGCTTTCCCCCCACGCACCAGGCTCCCCGCACCGTGCCGCGCGGGCTCGCGCGAGGGCCGCCGCCCGCAGAGGATCTTGACTAGATCGCGGCCGGTCTAATTTTGGAAGGCAATGATCGTTTCCGCGGCCGGTTTTCCTGACCACGAAAGGATGCCTACCATGCCCAGAACGCGCATCGAGCTTGCCGACGCCATCGAGTATCTATCGATCCTTGACGAGAACGGGACGCTGGATCGGTCGCTCGAGCCATCGATTCCCGCTGAGACCTTGCTGAGGTTGCACCGCACGATGCTGCTGGCCCGCAGGTTCGACGAGCGCCTGCTCAGCCTCCAGCGCCAGGGGCGCATCGGAACCTTCCCGCCGATTGCCGGTCAGGAAGCGGCCCATTTGGGCGCCGTGGCCATGCTGCGGCCCTCGGACTGGATCGTGCCCGCCTTCCGCGAAATGGCGGCCGACATCTGGCGGGGCCGGCCACTCGAAAGCATCATCGTCTACAACAACGGGTTCAACGAAGCCGGCCGGATCCCCGCCGACCGCAACGACATGCCGATCTCCATTCCGGTCGGGTCCCAGCTGCTGCATGCCGTCGGCATCGCCTGGGCGATCAAGTACCGCGGCCAAAGCGACGTGGCCATGACCTTTTTCGGGGATGGGGCGACTTCGCAGGGGGATTTCCACGAGGCGCTGAATTTCTCCGGGGTGTTCCAGGTGCCGGCGATCTTCGTCTGCCAGAACAACCAGTGGGCCATTTCGATCCCGCGGGCGAAGCAGACCCGCTCCCCGACCCTGGCCCAGAAGGCGCTGGCCTACGGCATCGCCGGGATCCAGGTCGACGGCAACGATCTCCTCGCGGTCTACGCCGCAGCGGACGAAGCGGTGCAGCGGGCTCGCGCCGGGCAGGGCGCGACCCTGATCGAGTGCGTGACCTACCGCATGGCGGTCCACACCACCGCCGACGACCCCAAACGCTACCGCACCGACGCGGAGGTCGAGGAGTGGCGCCGCAAGGACCCGATCACCCGCTTTCAGACCTACCTTGCGGCCAAGGGGCTCCTGGCCGCGGACGCCGTTGCGGCCGAGGAGGCCGCCGTGCAGGCGGAGATCCAGGCCGCGGTGGATCGGGCGGAAGAGCAGATGAAGCGGCTCGGCGACCCCCTGCTCATGTTCGAGCACGCCTATGCCCAGATGCCCGCGTATTTAAAAGAGCAAAGAGAAGAGTTCATCCGCCTCCGGGCTGAAACGCAAGAGGAGAAGTAGCATGCCCAAGATGACGATGGTTCAGGCGCTCAATCTGGCCCTGCGCCAGGAGATGGAGCGCGACGAGAGCGTCGTTGTGCTCGGCGAGGACGTCGGTGTCGACGGGGGGGTTTTCCGGGTGACCGACGGGCTGATCCAGCAGTTCGGAGAGACGCGGGTGGTGGACACGCCGCTGGCCGAGTCCGGCATCGTCGGCATGTCGATCGGCATGGCCGTATACGGCCTGAAACCGGTCTGCGAGATCCAGTTCTCCGGGTTCAGCTACTACACGCTGCACCAGATGGAAAACCACGCCGCCCGGCTGCGTTGGCGCTCTCAAGGCCGCTACGGCGTCCCGCTGGTGATGCGGGCGCCATACGGCGGCGGGGTGCGGGCGCTGGAGCATCACTCCGAGAGCCGCGAGACGTTCTGGTCCCACATCCCCGGGATCAAGATGGTCATCCCCTCCGGCCCCCGGAACGCGCGCGCGCTGCTGGTGAGCGCGATCCGGGACCCGGACCCGGTCGTCTTCTACGAGCCCAAGGCCTTGTACCGCGCCTTCCGCGAGGAGGTCCCCGAAGAGGAGGAGGCCATGCCGCTCAGCCGCTCGCTGATCGCCCGCGAGGGCCGCGATCTCACGCTGATCGCCTACGGGGCCATGATGCGGCCGACTTTAGAGGCCGCGGAAAAACTGCACAGCGCGCACGGGGTCGAGGCGGAGGTGATCGACCTGCTGACCCTCTCGCCGATGGACGACTCGCTGCTGGTCGCCTCGGCCCGCAAAACCGGGCGGGTCGCCGTGGTGCACGAGGCGCCGCGCAGCTTCGGCCCCGGGGCCGAAATCATCGCCCGCCTGGTGGAAAAGGCCTTCTACCACCTGGAGGTGCCGGTGGCCCGCGTGACGGGCTACGATGTGGTCATCCCGCTCTTCAGCCGGGAAACGCACTATCTGCCGGGTGTGCCGCGCATCGTGCATGCGGCCCGCCAGCTCTTGGCCGCCTGATTCGGGCGAAAAAGGAGGGAGAATGGCACTGGAGTTCAAACTGCCGGACCTGGGGGAGGGCATTCACGAGGGTGAGGTGTTGGCCGTGCGCGTCGGCGTGGGCCAGGCGGTGAAAGAGGGCGACATCATCCTGGAGGTGGAGACGGACAAGGCCGCGGTGGAGATCCCCTCGCCCTACACCGGAACGATCGCCGAGATCCGCGTCAAGCCAGGAGACACCGTCAAGGTCGGACAGGTGCTCCTAACCTTCACGCAGGAGACCCGTGCGGGCGAGGCAGCGGCCAAGCCGGCCAAAGAGCCTCCGCCTTCCGCGGCGCTGCCGGCAGCCTCCCCGCGCAAGGGGCCGGTGCCGGCCTCGCCGGCCACGCGGCGGCTGGCGCGCGAGCTCAAGGTCGACTTGGCGAACGTGACGCCCAGCGGTGCCGCGGGGCAGGCGACGGCGGATGATGTGCGCGCCTTCGCCGCCGGCCGCAAGGGCCCCGCCGCCGCATCGCCGTCGCCTGCCGCGCCGCCGCCGGCTGCGCCGGCCGTCGAGGATCTTCCCGCGGCGCCGATCGCGGGAGCGGCCGAGCTGCCCGATTTCACCCGGTGGGGGCCGGTGGAGCGGGTTGCCTTCCGCTCCATCCGCCGCGCCACGGCCCGGCAGATGTCCCTGGCCTGGTCGCAGATCCCGCATGTCAGCAGCCAGGAGCTGGTGGATGTGACCCGGCTCGAGGCCTTTCGCGAGAGGCACAAAAAAGAGGTGGCCTCCCTGGGGGGCCGCTTGACGTTCACGGTGTTTGCGCTCAAGGCCGCGACCTCCGTCCTCAAGGCCTTCCCCCAGATCAATTCCAGCCTGGACGCCGCGGCCGGCGAGATCGTCATCAAAAAATACTACCACATCGGAGTGGCCGTGAACACCGCCGAGGGGCTGATGGTGCCGGTCATCCGCAACGTGGACGACAAGAGCATCAAAGCGCTGGCCGTGGAGCTCCACGAGCTGATCCAAAAGACGGACGCGCGCAAGATCGGCGTGGAGCAGATGCAGGGCGGCACCTTCACGATCACCAATGCCGGTGCGCTGGGCGGATGGGGCTTCGTGCCGATCATCAACCCGCCCCAGGTGGCGATTTTGGGGCTGGGCCAGGCGCGCCTGCAGCCCGCAGTGGTGACAAGGGAGCAGGGCCCGGAGATCGTTCCGCGGCTGATCATGCCCGTGGTGCTCTCGATCGACCACCGCGTGCTCGACGGGGCGGACTCCGTCAATTTTCTCAAGCGCTTCAAGCAGATCATGGAGGATCCGGACGAGCTGCTGATGTCGCTCGTCTGACGACTTCACCGAAAGCCCTTCTTCTGCGTTGCGCTGCGTTCCGCAGTCGCTGCGGCGCATTTCACATACGCCTCGCTCTGCGAACTTGCGCGCCTTGAAGTCGGGCTTTGGGTGAAGCCGTCGTGGTTCTCTCTGCCTCAAGAAGGGGATGAAGAAGGCGAATCAAGCAGCAGCCACTCGAATCGGAAATCCGGTGCGAGAAGAAGGAGACGATATCGATGGTGATGGGAGAACTGGCGCAGGAGACCGATCTGCTGGTCATCGGCAGCGGTCCGGGCGGGTACGCGGCCGCGTTCCGGGCGGCCGACCTGGGGATGGACGTGACCCTGGTGGACCCCGCCCCGCGGCCGGGCGGCGTCTGCCTCTACAAGGGCTGCATCCCCTCCAAGACCTTTCTTTTTCTCTCCGAGCTGATCTTCGATGCGGCGCGCGCCGAATCCATGGGGGTGAGCTTCGGCCCGCCGAAAATCGACCTGGCCGGGATGCGCCGCTGGAAGGCGGAGGTGATCGAAAAGATGGCCACCGGGCTGGTGAGCCTCGCCAAGCGGCGCGGCGTTCAGCTGGTCCAGGGCCGCGCCGAGTTCGAGTCCTCGCAGAGCGTGCGCCTGCGCGATGCGGAGGTCAGCCGCATCCGCTTCCGCCACGCCATTGTGGCCACCGGCTCGCGGCCGACCCCCTACCCGGGGACGGAGTTCTCCGCGGGGGGGCGGATCATGAGCTCCACCGGGGCGCTGGCGCTGGCGGACGTCCCGGAGTCGCTTCTGGTCATCGGCGGGGGCTACGTGGGCCTCGAGCTGGGCACCGTCTATGCGTCGTTGGGCAGCCGCGTGAGCCTGGTTGAAACCGCCGATCGGCTGCTGCCCGGGGTCGACCCCGACCTGGTGGAGCCGCTCCAGCGACGGCTCGCGGTGCTCTTCGAGCGGATGTGGCTGAACGCCCGCGTTGTCGGCCTGAGCGAAACGGCTTCCGGAGTGACCACCCGCCTGGAGCGGGAGGGGGAGGGGGCCGATGAGCAGTTCGACCGGGTGTTGGTGGCCATCGGCCGCAAACCGGCAACCGCGGGGCTGGGGTTCGAAAATACCGGGGTGCAGCTCGATGCCAGGGGATTTGTGGTGGTGGACGAATGCCAGCGGACGGCCGACGAGCGCATACTGGCCGTCGGCGATGTGGTCGGAGGAATGATGCTGGCCCACAAGGCGAGCTACGAAGGCAAGATCGCCGCCGAGGTCATCGCCGGCAAGGCCGCCGCCTTCGATGCGCGCGCCATCCCGGCCGTGGTCTACACCGACCCTCAGATCGCCTGGTGCGGGCTGACGGAGGAGCAGGCGCGGCGGGAAAACGTCGCGGTCGCGATCCAGCGGTTCCCGTGGAAGTTCTCCGGGCGGGCGACGACCATGGGGGCGCCCGAGGGCCTGACCAAGATCCTGGCGGACCCTGCCAGCGGCCGGATCCTCGGAGTCGGGATCACCGGCCGCGACACGGAGGGGATGATCGCGGAGGGGGTCCTGGCGGTCGAAATGGGGGCGTTGGCCGAGGATGTGGCCGGCAGCATCCATCCGCATCCGACCCTCTCCGAAACCGAATCGGAAGCGGCCGAGATGTTCCTCGGCAGCGCGACCCACATCATCGGAAAGGCGCAGAAAAAACAAGGGTGAAAGCTTTTCGCATTATCCTTTCCTCAGCGTCTCGATCCAATCCGGCGGCACCCGGACTGCGACCACCTCCCCGCGGGCGCACGCCTTCCCCCGGGCGAGAAGATCGATAGCGATGACCGCTTTCCTGCCCTTGAGCTCCTTGACGCGTCCGCGCAGTTCGAGCACCGTGTCGATCGGCGTCGGCGCCAGGTAGTCCACATGCAGGGAGCCGGTGACGAAGCGCACCGGCGGCTCGGTGTCCATCTCACGTTTTTCAGCCCGGTACACGGCGGCCGCCGCCGTGCCGGTGCCGTGGCAGTCGATCAGCGAGGCGATCAGCCCGCCGTACACATAGCCCGGAAGCGCGGTGTGATAGGCCCGGGGCTCGAACCGGCAGACGCTCTCCTGCCCCTCCCAATAGCTCTTGATCCGCAGACCCTCCGGGTTGAGCCGGCCGCATCCGTAGCAGTGGCTCGTGTCGTCCGCATAAAAATCCTGGAAAGCCTTTTCCGTCATCCATCCTCCTCGCTGTTCTCGGTCCCGATGTTCAGGCGATGAACCACCTCAGTCGCCGCAAATGAAATCCCCCTCGCTCCCTCAACAAACGAAGGGTAGGGGGATTTCGGACAGCTGCATCAGAAAGAGCAAAACGTTGTGTCAGTCGCCCTTCTGATACTTGAACGACAGACTGACCCTGGCGCGATACGCCGCCACCTTGCCCTTGTCGATTTTCATGTCGAGCTTGGTGATCTCGGCGATGCGCAGGTCCTTGAGGCTTTTCGCTGCGGTCTCGACGGCATTCTTGGCCGCATCCTCCCACGACTTGGTGCTCGTTCCGATCAGCTCGATGACTTTGTAAATGCTCTCGCTCATGAGGCCCTCCTTTGCGGTGAAGTGGTTGGCGGTTGTGCCGGAGCCGGCAGCCGAAGCCCTCCGGCCTTACGATGGAACGCCTGCAGGATGCAGGGCGGATCGCCGCAGCGAGAACGGGATGCGCCTGCGGGTCGCTCGAGAGCAGCCGCTGGGATGAGGACCGACACGCGAACCGGAAGCCGGCGGCCTGGAACGCCTTGCGCCGGGCAAAAGGAGAAGATGCGAGCGACGTCTCCTGTCTACCGGAAATCCACCGCCCAAGTCAAGGCGGCAGTTTTGGGGCCAACCCCAGCAATTGAAATCCGCTTCGCACCTGCGGGTGCGGTGTTTGTTGCGGCAACCACGATGCGGTCAGAAAAGACTGTAGCGGCTGAGAGGGGGCATGGAAGGCCTGCTTGTCGATTCCGAGGTGATTTTGGACCTCTTCCTCAACAACAACCCGCACTGGCGGATTGGCCGGAATCGACATTGGAGGAGCTGAGCCTCGCCAATCAAGCGAATCTTCAGTAAATGGCTTGCCGTCCGCCGCGAGCACCCCGCTCGGCAGGGATTCCGCCTGCCGGAGGCAGAGGGCAGAGGGGGCCGTATGATTCCGAAGCGCTCGCAACGAGGCGGTCGGATCTTGCCGCCGGCCGCCGGTTTCGGTCGCCGGCAAGAGAGGAGATCGACTGTCTTGCGGATAACGGGCCACGGGCCGCACGTGCGGCGACCCCAGCGCAGCGACGATCCGCTGCTTGCTTCTCTGCACGATGCCTTGTATGGTATCCCCCCTAAACCGAAAGAAAACCCCCATCGCAACGATCATGGAACACGAGCCGAACCGACTCCGGCCCGAGCCGGAGATGCCGATCGACATCGAGGCGCCCGCCGCCCTGATCGCCCGGACCCAACGGCCGGACGGGGAGATCCCCTGGTGCCGCGGCCAGAAGACCGACCCCTGGGACCACGTGGAGGCCGCCATGGGTCTGGCCGTCGCGGGATTCCCGGCGGAGGCCCGCAAGGCCTACGAGTGGCTGGCCTCCCGCCAGTTGCCGGACGGAAGCTGGTACAGCGCCTACATGGAGGGGGTCGCCCTGGACCGGACCCGCGACGCCAACATGACGGCCTACATCGCCGTGGGGGTGTATCACTTCTTCCTGATGACGGCCGACCGCGGTGCGGTGTCCGCCTTGTGGCCGACGGTCGAGCGGGCGATCGATTTTGCGCTGGGTCTGCAGGCCCCCACCGGCGAGATCCACTGGGCCGTCAGCCCCGAGGGCAACGTCGACCGCATGGCGCTGCTCACCGGCTCCAGCTCGATCTTCATGAGCATCAAGTGCGCGCTCGCCCTGGCCGCGGTCCTCGGGTGCAAGCGCCCCGCCTGGCGGGCGGCCCTGGCGAAGCTCGGAGAGGCCATCCGCACCAAGCCCCATCTCTTCAACATGACCAAGTCGCGTTTTTCGATGGACTGGTTCTACCCTGTGCTGGCCGGAGCGGTGACCGGCGCGGACGCCCGGCGGCGCATCGAGCACGGCTGGAAAAAATTCGTGGTGGAAGGCCTGGGGGTGCGCTGCGTCTCCGACCAGCCCTGGATCGCCGTCGCCGAAACCTCCGAGCTGGTGTTGACCCTGGCCGGCATGGGCAGGCTCGATCAGGCCCGGGTGGTTTTCAGCTGGATCAGCGACCGGCGCTTCGAGGACGGCTCCTACTGGGCCGGCTTCACCTTTCCGGACATGACCATCTGGCCCGAGGATCGCATCACGTGGACCAACGCCGGCGTGCTCATCGCCGCGGATGCCGTTTTCGGGCTGACCCCCGCTGCCGGGCTTTTCAGCCACCGCTTCTGGGCGTCCGTGCCGTAACGTCGGATGGCTTCACGGTGGCGGCGAGGAGCGGCCCGCCCAACCTCAACCCCGCCGGGCCGCCGCCTGGAATCCGGCAAAGAGCAGGCCGCCCGCCAGTGCGATGAACGCGCTCAGACTGAAGAGCCCCGCCGAGCCGATGCGCTCGTACAAATACCCGTTCAGGAAAAACCCCACCATCAGCCCCAAGCCGTAGGTCAGGGCGTTGTTCACGGCCTGGCCTGTGGTTTTGGCGTTTTCCGGGGCCATGCGGTCGATATACAGGATGCTGGCCATGTGGAAGGCGCCGTAGGTCGCAGCGTGCAGGAGCTGGGCGCACAGAATCCACCCGGGGGTTCCGGCCGCGCCCATGATCCCCCAGCGCAGGACCGCCGCGGCGAAGGATATCGTCAGGGTCGCCTCCAGCGACAGGCGTTGGAACAGGCGCCGGGAGGCGAGCATCACCCCGATTTCCGCAACCGAGGCGAGCGCCCAGGCGGCGCCGATGAAGCTCTTCGAATATCCCAGCTGCTCCAGGTGGATCGAAAAAAAACCGTAGTACGCGCCGTGGCTCACGAGCATCAGGAAGGCGCACAGGATGAAGGCCAGCGGCTGCCGGCGCAACAGATCGCCTGCCCCGCGGCCGAGGGCGACCGGACGCGGCGCGGGGGCGGCTGGGACGCCGAAGGAGACCAGCGCGTGCAGCAGCGAGCCGGCCAGGATGGCGGGTAGGATGACCCGGGCCGAGAACGCGTCGATGACCGGGCCTGCGCTCAGCACCACACCGATGAAACTGAGCGACCCCCACACCCGGACCCGCCCGTAGCTGCTCTTGTCCCGGCCGAGCATGTCCATGCTGAAGGCTTCCAGAAAGGAGATGATCGGCGCATAGAAAACGCCGTAGGCCACGGTGATAAGGGCCATTGCGGTGAAGTCCTCGGTGAACAGAAACCCCGCCCAGATGCAGGTGCTGGCCATGTGGCACAGGATGTAGATGGGGCGGCGCCGATGGGTGCGGTCGGCGGCGACCCCCCACAGCAGCGGAAACACCACCATAGACACCGCGCGCAGCGCGGAGAGCACTCCGATGTCCAAGCCGGAGAAACCCAGATGGTAGCAGTACAGGTTGAAATAGGGCAGGTAGAGGCCCATCACCCCGAAAAAAAGAAAATACTGGGAGGCGATGGAGACGGAGACGGCGGCGGGTCGTGAGGGGGCCGGGTCCATGCGGCCATCATACGGCATATCGTTCCGCAGGGCAAAGAGATCGGCGGGTCGCGGGTTTACAAAAATTGGCCTGGATGCTATTTTCAAACGTATGAAGACACCGGTGCGGGAGCTGCACGGCGGAGAAAAAACATTGCGGCGGCGCGGCGGCGACGGGTTGCGGCGCAGGGGTGGCTGGCGGGGGTGGGCGGCGGCGGTCGCCGTGCTGTGCCTTCTGGCTGCAGGCTGCAGCGCGCGATCGACCCCCAGCGCGCCGCCGGCCCCGCTGCCGCGGCCGGTCCCGCGCACGGAGGCGCCGCCGCCAGAAACCGCTCCGGGGCAGCCGAAGCCCTACAAGGCCCTGGGCCAGTGGTATCAGCCCATTCCGGATGCGAGCGGGTTTCGGCAGCAGGGGGTTGCCTCCTGGTACGGGCCGGATTTTCACGGCAAGCGCACCTCCAGCGGCGAGGTTTACGACATGCATGCCATGACCGCCGCCCACAAGACGCTGCCGCTGGGGACCCTGGTCCGCGTACGCCACCTGGCCAACCACCGCACGATCGAGGTGCGCATCAACGACCGCGGGCCCTTTGTCGGCGACCGGATCATCGACCTCTCCTACGAGGCGGCCCGGCAGCTGGACGTGGTCCGGCCGGGCACGGCGCCGGTGGAGGTGGTGGCGGTAGGGGCCGTCCCCGGCAGCCCGGTGGACCTGTACTCCGGCAACTTCACCTTCCAGGTGGGCTCCTTCGCCAGCCGCCCGAATGCCGAAAGATTGGGGGCGGAGCTCAATCCGCGCTTCGGCAACGCCCACATCGTCGAGTTCGAGCAGGCCGGCCGCGTGTTGTACCGGCTGCGGGTCGGCAAGGCCGGGTCGCTGGATGAGGCGATCGCCTTCGAGACGCGGCTGAAGGAGAGCGGCTTCACGGACGCCTTTGTCGTGGCCGAGTAGAAAATGGCGGGATCCATCCAGCCGCCCCCGGTCGTGTTTCTGGACCGCGACGGGGTGATCAACCGCGATTCGCCGGGCTACATCAAAAGCCTGGCCGAATTCGAGTTTCTGCCCGGAAGCCTCGAGGCCTTGCGGCGGCTGGCCGAACACGGCTTCGAGGCGATCATCGTGACCAATCAATCCGCGCTGGGCAGAGGCTGGTTGAGGGCGGAGGCGCTGGCGGCGATCCATCGGCGGCTGTGCGACGACGTGCTGCATCACGGTGGGCGCATCCGCGATATCCTGGTGTGCCCCCATCGACCCGACGAAAACTGTGCCTGCCGCAAGCCCCGCCCCGGCCTGATTATGGAGGCCCGGCGCCGGCATGGGATCGACGTGGCGGCCGCGGTGATGATCGGCGACAGCGGCAAAGACATCGAGTGCGCCTTGAACGCCGGCGTCGGTGCCAGTGTGCTGGTGCGGACCGGCAACGGGCGGCAGGCCGAGGCTGAGCTGCGGCGTAAAGGCATCGTGCCGGATGGCATCGCCGCCGACCTGCCGGCAGCCGTGGACTGGATTCTTCACCGCCGCCGGTCTTGACGGCTGCTTTTAGTTGACGGCCCGGTGCAGGCGAGAGATCCAACTAAAAGCCTTGAGTCGATGGTTGCGTCGGAGGGCCAAAATCAAGGCGCGCGAATTTCGCGGGGCGAGGCGAATTGCAGGTGCGCCGCAGCGGCAGCGAACTCAGGCGCAGCGCGGAGATGGGTTCTCCGACGCACCCATCAGGAGTCGGAATCGGGCGGCGGGGGCAGGGGAACCTTGAAGAACTGGACCCCTTCCTGTTTGAGAACCTTTTCCTCGGTTTCGGTGCTGACGCCGCGGATGTTGCGCGGCTCGCTGACGCCGTAGTGGATCTTCAGGGCCTCCCGGGCGAAATTGCAGCCGACGTTGTCGAAGTTCTGCTCCACGAAATCGCCGAGCTGCTTGCCGATCCGCTCCCACAGCTTTTCGGGCGAGGGGTTGCCGTCGTTTACCACGGCGGCCTGCGAGGCGCGGATGGCAAAGCGCGACGGCAACTGCGCGATGTCGGTATCGTCGCAGACCGGGCAGGAGATCAGCCCGCGGCGCTTCTGGGAGAGAAACGCCTTGCGGTCTTCGAACCAACCCTCAAAGGAGTGCCCGTTGGCACATGTCAAATCGTAGGCGATCATGACCGCTCTTTCTCCGGGGGGTCATTCAGAAGGCCACGGTGCGCGGTGTTTTCGACCCGGAGGAACATCGTGATGGATTAATCGATCAATCTGATGTACTTATAGGATAAACTAAGCGGGTCCTTTCGTCAAACCGTTCCTGTCATGATAGCGCTTGCCGCCCGCGCGACCTCGGGCGCCGGGTCGGCCAAGCGGTTCGGGAGAGTCGTCCATGGTGTGGAAGCCTGCATGGGGTGTGGTGATCGGCGTGTGCCTGTTGGGGCTGGCCGGAGGCGCATGGTCGCAACCGGTGTATGTGTCCGACGTGATCCGGGTCTCGGTGCGCTCCGGCCCGGGCGGCGAACACAAATCGCTGGCCGTCACCGAAAGCGGGCAGCAGCTGGAGCTGCTGAAGCCCGGCGAGGAGTGGTCCCTGGTGCGGCTGGCCAACGGCACCGAGGGCTATGTTCTTTCGCGCTTTCTGACGGAGGCCCCCCCGGGCCGCCACCAGCTCCTCCGGCTGGAGGAAAAAATCAAGGCGCTGGCCGCCCAGGCAACCGCGCTGACCGAGGAGAACAGCCGCGTGAAAACCGAAAAAGAGGCGCTGGCCGCCGCCGCCGCCGACGGACAGCTGGCCCTTGACCGGCTGCGCGCCGAGTTCGAACGCTTTCGAAACGAAACCGCCGATGCCGCCGCGTTGAAGGCCAAAGCCGACGCCCTGTCGGCGGAGCTCGAGCAGAAGACGCGGCAGATCGCCGAGCTGAGCGCCCGGGCCGAGGATGCTTTCCCGGTGAGCACGCTCTATTGGTTTCTGGCCGGGGCGGGCGTGCTGCTGGTCGGGTTTCTGACCGGCTTCAGCGTGAAGCGCCAGCGTCGCTGGTCGACGCTTTCCTGAGCGCCATGCCGATGCCCCTGGACACCCTGCTCACCCTGCTGGCGCTGATCGCGGTTTCGGGGTTCTTTTCAGCGGCGGAAACCGCGCTGTTTTCCATCTCCCCGGCCGAGGCCATCGTTCTCGGCAACCAGCCGGGTCGGGCCAACGCGCTGATCCACCGGATGAAGCAGGATCCCGACCGGCTTCTGACCACGATTCTGATCGGCAATACGCTGGCGAACATAGCGGCGGCCGCGCTGGCCACGGCCTTCGCCCTGCAGGTGATCAGCGTCCACCCAGTGGCCGTCGCCACCGGGGTCATGACCCTGCTGGTGCTCGTTTTCGGGGAGGTCTTCCCGAAGTCGATCGCCATTGCCAACGCCATCCCCATCGGCCGGATCGTCATCGTTCCGATCTACTGGCTGTCGAAATTGCTTTTCCCCCTGTTGCTGGTGTTGAATGTCATCCCGCGCATGGCCTCCCGGATGCGGACCCCGCCGAAAGTCACCGAGGCGGACCTGCTCTCGATTGTCGAGGCAAAAGGCAGCGAAGGCCAGATCCGCGAGGAGGAAAAAGAGCTCATCCACAACATTTTCGAATTCGACGACACCAGCGCTTCGGAGATCATGACGCCGCGCGCCGACATGTACGTCGTCGATGTGAATGAACCGTTGGATCTGCCGGAGCTGTTCAAATCCGGCTTCACCCGCATCCCCGTCATCGATGGCGACATCGACCGCATCATCGGCATTTTAAACGTCAAGGACCTGCTGCTCTGCCAGTGCGCCGACGGGGCGTCGGTCAGCGTGCGCCGGGTCATGCGCCAGCCCTACTTCGTTCCGGAGCACAAGAAGCTCAACCGCCTGCTTCAAGGGTTCAAGCGGCGCAAGCAGCACATGGCCATCGTGGTGGACGAGCACGGGGGCGTATCGGGGTTGATCACGCTGGAGGATGCTCTGGAGGAGCTTGTCGGCGAGATCGTCGATGAAACCGATGACGTCGAGGAGCCCGCGATCATCCCGGTGAGCGAAAATGAATGGCGGGTGCTGGGCAAGACGGAAATCGATGAGGTCAACGAGGCCCTGCAGATGCACATCCCCGACACCGGGGAATACGACACCTTTTCCGGCTACATCTTGAAGCGCATCGGGCGCATCCCCAAGGTTTCGGAGGAGATCGAAATCGGCGAATTCACCACGATCGTCAAGGAGCGGGAGGGAAACCGCATCATCGCCTACCTGGTGCGCCGCAATTCGCCGCCGCTGCCCGCGGATGCCCCTGCGGCAGGTTGAAGCCGCGGCGGGGGCTTTGCGCGGCAGCGGCGTAAACGCCCCGGCAGGGTCCTCTGCTGCCGGGGCGTTGCAACCGCCTTCCGTCGGGTCGCCCGTCGGTGCTAATTGACGGCGTCTTTCAGCCCTTTTCCGGCCACGAATTTGGGCGCCTTGGAGGCGCTGATCTTGATCTCTTCGCCGGTCTGCGGATTGCGTCCGATACGTGCTTTGCGCTTGGTGACCTTGAAGGCCCCGAATCCCACCAGCGTGACCGTGTCCCCCTTTTTCAGCGCCTTGGTGATCGTGTCTAACATGCAGTCCACGGCGGCCTGGGCTTCCTTTTTGGTGCTGACGACATTTGCAACCTCGTTTACCAAATCAGCTTTGTTCATCCATGTCCCCTTTCGTTGCATGATGGTAGTGTTGTGATCCTGAACCGAATATGCCGGCCGCGTCGGCACCGCAGCGCCGGCGGCGGGACCGGCGGGCGTCAGATGCTGTCTCGGCAGCTCTGGCAGTATTTGCGCGGGGTGCCCCGGCCGATCCAGTGGAAGTTCATGATATGCTTCTTGCCGCATTTGGGGCAGATGCATTCGACCTTGCTCTTGTCGTGGTCGATGCCGCTGTCGATCTCCTCCACGGGGTTGTCCCGGGGCGGTTTGGCGGCCGGGCTTTTTGCTGCGTTGCGTTTGGGTGATGCCATATTTCAAGACTCCGTCTCTGTTCATGATCGTCCGCGCGCCCGCGCCTCTCCCAAACCGTGGCGCATGGCGGGGTGCGGCAAAAAGGGGATCGACGAGGTGCACCCCTCAGGTGCCGGTCAGCTTTTCCATGGTCTCGATCTGGGTTTTGCACCGGATGCAGTGGCGGGTGACGGGGCGCGCCTTCAGGCGTTCGATCGAAATGTCTTCGCCGCAGGATTCGCAGGTTCCGTAGACCCCTTCCTCGATGTCCTCGAGCGACTTGCGGATTTTTTTGATCAGCATGCTTTCGCGGTCGCGGATCCGCAGCGTAAAATTGCGCTCCGAATCAAACACGGCGCGATCCAAAGGGTCCGGAAGCGCTTCATCGGCTTCTCTCAACCCGGTCATGGTGCTGTCGGCGTGGCTGAGCAGTTCCTCCAGCCAGCGGGAGAGGAGCTTTTTGAAGTACTTGAGGTCTTTTTCTTTCATGTTGGCATCCCACCTCGTATTCGGCACCGGGCATCTCTACCAGATCGAATCAACAGCGTCAATGGCCTTGGCCGCATGACCACTTATTCCTGATGCCCTCATTTTTTTCAAGACTTTTTTGCAGCGCATCCCAAGTTGACAGAATGGCCGGTTTTGCCTATAATTTTCATATTTCCTGAATCTGGGCCACCTCTTCTTCTTCCTCAGCCAGACGCTTCGTTTTTGACGCGGCAGCGCCCCCCGCCGGGCGGTGCCGATGCGGACCTTGATCGAGCCTGTATCCGGAGCCGCCGGGCGCTTTCCCCCGGACGGGTCGAGAGGGCACACCTGCCATGGGCGAGGAATCCGACAAGCGCAGCGAAGGCCGAAACGCCTGCGACGCCGACATCGAGTGGGCCTATTTCAACAAATCGGAGGTCCATGCCGCGCGCCTGCTCAACGTCAGCCAGAGCGGCGGCTACTTCGAGTGCAGCCACCCGATCATCCCGGGGGCCACCCTTTTGATTCGGCTCCACGGCGGCATCTGCGGCCGCCCGACCGAAGCCCCGGCCGCCCCGCTGCGCACGGCGGCCCTTGGCGAGGTGAAGTGGTGCCGCGAGCTGGCCGACCGCCGATCGACCCTTTACGGCATCGGCATCCGCTACCACCTGCCGGTCTGAACGTCGCACGGCTGCGGGCGGCCGGAAATTCAACTCTTTTCTTCCCCTGAGCGGTGTGCTACATTCCTATGACCTGCTGCGGCAACGCCGATGACGGCAGCGGCCCGGATCCGACCCCGGCTGCAGCCTCCGGGGTTGCCGCATTGCATTATGGGTCCGGGACGACCGGATCGACTCCCCCTGACGAGGCATCGCCACCATGAAACCCAGCACGATAGGCAACGTCATCTGGAACCTGACGCTGATAGCCGCCGGCAGTGCGCTCTGCGCCGTGGCCATCAACGGAATCCTCATTCCGCGCCAGTTCCTGGCGGGCGGCATCGGGGGAATGGCCATCTTCATTCACTACATGGCCCCGGCGCTGCCGGTGGGGGTGCTCTATTTTGTATTGAACATCCCTTTGTTCGTGCTGGGCTGGCTCTACGTGGGCCGGCGGTTTTTTCTCTACAGCCTGGTGGGCATGACCATCTTTTCGCTCGCGGTGCTGGTGCCTTTGCCCACGCTTCCGATTCAGGAGCCCATGCTCAACGCGCTGGCCGCCGGCATCATCTCCGGTATCGGCAGCGGCATCATTCTGAAGTCGGTCGGGTCGGCGGGAGGGCTGGACATCCTTTCGGTCATCCTGCTCAAGAAGGCATCCATCCGGGTCGGCACCACCGTGATGGGCTTCAACCTCCTGCTGCTGGCGGCGGGATTGTTCCAGTTCAGCGTGGAGATCATCCTCTACACCCTGGTCTACATGTTCGTCACCTCCCAGCTGATCAACTTGGTGGTCACGGGGTTGAACCAGCGCAAAATGGTAATGGTGGTGTCCCGCAAGGCGGAGGAGATCGCCCAGGAGATCATGCAGCAGCTGCAGCGAGGGGTGACCATCGTCAACGGGGAGGGCGGCTTCACGGGCCAGAAGCTGCGCGTGCTCTACTCGGTCATCACCTTCCAGGAGCTTTCACGCTTCAAGGAGATGATCCGCAGCCACGACCCCGCGGCGTTCATGGTGGTGACGGAAACCCTCGAGGTGATGGGCAAGGGCATCGGCAACCAGCCCCACTGGTGAGGCCCTCGGGGGACGTCACCAGCCGGTTCACCTCATAGAGGCCTTTCCACTCTTTTCTCGGACCCTTGCCAGTCGACGGCGTCAGCCGGCGTCTGACAGCATCTTGACGTAGGTGACCTTGCTGTCGCCGGGGGCGTAGAAGTCCTCCAGCACGGAGGCCACGCGAAAGCCCATGCGCTCGTAGAATATCCGCGTGCTTTCGTAAAGGGGGCGCCCCGAGGTTTCCGCGTATACCATCGCCCCCCCGGCCCTACGGATCAAGCGCTCGGTCTCAACCAGGATCAGCCGTCCGATCCCCTTGCCCTGGCTTGCGGGCGCCACCACGATCCAATACAGATCGAAGGCGGCTGCCGTCATGGGAATGGGGCCATAGCAGGCGTAGCCCAGCGTTTGCCCGTTGGCGTCCAAGAAGACAAAATGATACCCGCTGGCGGCCCCTTTGCTGATCCGCTCCGCCACCAACTCCTCTGCGATGTCGATCTCGGGCCGGCTGAAGAAGCCCGTCGCCTCCACCAGCCGGCGCACCCGTCGGGTGTCCTGGGGCTCCACGTGATGGCGCAGCCGATGGGCCGAAGGGGTCGGCCGCGCCGGGCGCCGCTGCGGGGGGGCCGCGCAGTGGGCGGCCGCGAGGCCTTCGAAGAAGGTGCGGGCATGGACCCCCAATGTGCGCGTGCGGTATCCCCCCTCCTGCACCACCAGCACGGGGATGCCGAGCTCCCCGATCATGCGGCCGTTCAGGTTGAAGTCCTGGCGCGTCAAGGACCACGTGCCGGTGGGGTCCCCCTTGGCGGTGTCCAGGCCGAGCGCCACCACCAGAAAATCCGGGTCGAACTCGTCGATGCGCCGCAGGGCGGTGGCCAGGGCCTTGCGGTAGCGCTCGCCGTCGACCGCTTCCGGCAGGGGCAGGTTCAGGTTGAAACCGGCGCCTTCGCCCGTGCCGATTTCATCCCGGAAACCGGAAAAATACGGATAGGCGAAGGAGGGGTCGCCGTGAAGGGAGATGGTCAGCACGTCGGGCCGATCGTAGAAGATGTCCTGCTGGCCGTTGCCGTGGTGGTAGTCGATGTCCAGAATGGCGACCCGCCCGCTGCGTCGAAGGAAATGAGCGGCGACGGCGGCGTTGTTGAAGTAGCAGAAACCGCCGAAGGCCCGACGCTCGGCATGGTGCCCCGGCGGCCGCACCAGGGCGTAGGCCATGCGCCGGCCTGAGAGAAGCTCCTGCGCGGCGGTCAGGGTGCAGTTGACGGCCCCCCGTGCAGCGGCATAGGCGTTGCGGGTGATGGGGGTGAAGGTGTCGATGCAGAAATAGCCGGCGAGCAGGGAGCGTTCCTTGGGCGGGCGGGCCTTGTTGCGCAGCGGGAAGACATAGGGGTAGATGGGGTGATCGTCCTGGAGGTCGGCGCAGGAGCGGCGAAAAAAACGGATGAAGTCCACATCGTGGACCCCGGCCAGGATTTTCTCCGGAAAGGTTGCCGTCGGCAGGATCTCGAACAGCGGGGCCTGCGCGATCAGCGACAGGATGCTGCGCACCCTCACCGGGGCCTCCACATACCCCCGGTCGTGCACATGGTGAATCGCATGCCGATCGTGGAACACCAGTGCGATCTTTTCGCAGGCCTCTGCCGTCACCGCCGCCGTCACCGCGGCCGCTTTTAGATATCGAAATTCCCGCAGCCGAACCGGATCCTCCGTGATGGAGCCGACCACCCGCTCCACGTAATCCGCAGGGATGGTCCCGGCGTATTTTCGCTCGAGAATGGTTCGGACCACCCCGCGCAGATACTCGCGCCCGGGCCGCGCGGTGCGGTTCAGCCCGTCGCAGACCAGATACGGCATGCAGGTCTGGCCGGGCTTGTAGGCCGTTTCGTAGGCGGTGCCGACGACCGGCCGGGCGCCGTAGCGTTCGTAGAACCGCAGGCGCGCACGATTCTCTGGCAGAAGGTCCTCCCGCGGGCACAGGGCCGGGTCGTCCGGCAGGCACTCGAAAAATAGCGCCTTTGCCTCATATGCCGTTGCTTCGTGGCGCACGCGGTCGTAGAGCGCTCCGCCCACCCCGCCGCTGGTCTTGCCGACCTGGGTGGCGATCCAGTCCAGAAAGCAGAAGCCGATCCGCGGCTCGTGCAGCAGGAAGGCGAACCCCAGCACCCGCCGGCGCCCGTTTTCGGCCACGAAGAGCGTCGTCTGGAAGCGCTTGAGAAAGGGGTTGCGCAGATGTCGGCCGAGTTGGTCGATTTCCTGCGGCGGGACCGCAGAAAACCGGCTGCGCATGATGGCCTTGACCTGCTCGAGCGCGGCCTGGTTTGCCGGCAGCAGGTCGTCATAGATGCGGCGGATGCGGAACATGATTCATGGGGTCCGGCGGCGGGCATCGGCGAGAATGCGCTCTACCGCGTGGGCGAAGGGGATGCCGGAGGCCTCCAGGGCGGCGGCGAACCCGGCGTCCGGCGACAGGCACGGGTTGGCGTTGACCTCCAGGATCCAGGGCCGCCCGCCGGCATCGACCCGGAAGTCGACCCGTGCGTAACCGTTCAGCCCGAATAGGCACCAGCACTGCAGCGCCAGGGTGCGGAGCTCGGCCAGCAGCCCCGCCGCCTCCGGCGGAAAATCGAACCGGCGCGGGGTGTGGTTGAACTCGAAGGAGCCGGCGTCCCACTTGGCCCGGTAGCCGACAATCCGGAGCCGGTTTTCGGCGAAGCCCTCGAAAAGGATTTCCGCGGGGGCCAGCACCTGCGGGCCTGCGGGCGAGGCGATCAGGGACAGATTGAACTCCCGGCCCTCGATGTAGCGCTCGGCAAAGCAGGCGCCCCCCAGGTGCGCGGCGCGCTGCGGCAATTGGTCGGCGGCGGATTCCGCGCTCTGGCAGAGCGCCAGGCGATCCTCTTCCAGGCCGATGGATGCATGCTCCCACACCGATTTGACGATCCATGGCCCTTCGGTCGATTCGTCCCGTGCGGTGGCGCCGGGGGGCGGTGCCGGGCCGCCGCCCGGATAAGGGCCCACCCAGGCCGGCGTCGGCAGGCCCGCCGCTGCCAGACAGTGCTTGGCGAGGATCTTGTGCGAGGAGAGAAACATGGCCTCCGCGCCGGCGCCGGTGTAGGGCACCGCGAGTGCGTCCAGCAGCGAGGGGACCGCGTGAATCAGGCGCCCCGTGCCGTTTAGGGATTCGACGATGTTGAATACCCGGTCGGGCCGCAGCCTCGCCAGCCGGTGTTTGAAATCGCAGAGGTCCAGCGTGCAGGGCAGAAAGGCGGGATCGTGGCCGAGCGCCTCGAGCGCCGCCCGGATCGCATCGGCCTGGGCCAGCACATCGCGCTCGTCCGGAGCCCCCCCGTCGTCGACGGCGTTGTGGACGATGGCTACCCGCATGGGCCGGAAGGCCGTCCGCGCGGGTCGATCCGCTTCTCGGCGGAGGCGAGGATCCGTGCGATCAGCTCATCGAAGCCGATGCCGACCAGGCCGCAGATGATGGGCAGATCGGAGTGCTCGGGGTGCAGCCCGGCCAGCGGGTTCACTTCGATGAAATGCGGCCGGCCGCGTCGGTCGCAGCGCAGGTCGAGTCGGCCGGCGTCCCGGCAGCCGAGAACTCGCCAGGCCTCCAGGGCGATCCGCTCGACCTCGGCCGCCAGCGGGTCGTCGGACGAGCGCACCAGACGGTAGCGCACCAGCTCCTCGGAGTTTTCCTTGTTGTGGTAGGAGTACACCTGCTGTTCGGCGGCGGCCAGGAGCAATACCTCCATCGTGCCCAGCACCTGTGCCTGTCGGCCGGTTCCGATCACGGCGGTCGTGAACTCCCGGCCGGGCAGGAACCGCTCCACCAGCACCGGTTGTCGATAGGCGTCGATCAGGGCCCGGCAGGCCTCCGCCAGGTCCTGACGGCGGCGGACGATGGATTTCGGCGAGACCCCCTTGCCGGTGCCCTCGGCGACGGGTTTGACAAAATAGGGCGGGCCAAAACCGATTTGGGCCGCCTCCGCGGGGTCTTCCACGACGCCGAAATCGGAGGTCGGGACCCCGGCGTCCCGGATCACCCGCTTGGTCATGCCCTTGTGCAGCGTCAGGCTCATGACCAGCGGGTCCGAGAAGGTGTAGGGGATGTCGTAGGC
The DNA here is from genome assembly GCA_025454255.1 of Desulfobacterales bacterium. Taxonomy (GTDB): domain Bacteria; phylum Desulfobacterota; class Desulfobacteria; order Desulfobacterales; family SpSt-501; genus SpSt-501. The sequence goes on from JALOOU010000016.1 coordinate 31,938, forward strand.
ATCGAGGATGGCCGGGACCTGCGCCTCGCGGCCGATTCCGATCATGCCCTCGGCGATGTTGAAAACCAAATCCCAGCGGCGGCCCGCCGCGAGCCGCTCCACCAGGCTCCAGGCGTTGCCGATCCGCTCGGCCTCGTGGCCCAGGCGGGCGAGCGCGGCGTCGATGGCCGCAACGGTCTCCTCGCGGTCGAACTCGGCGGTCTCGTCCTCAGAGTATCCCCGGGCGAGGTACTCGCTGCGCAAATCATAGGTCAGGCCGATCCGCATGCAGGCGATCTCCGGTTCAGGCCGGTATCACGTCCGGGTAGCGGTATTGCCGGTCGCAGTAGTTGCGCAGCAGCAGCATCTGCCCATCGCGGCCCTCCACGTAGTTGGGCATCAGCGGGATCTTTCCGCCGCCGCCGGGGGCGTCGATGACATAGGTCGGGACGGCATAGCCGCTGGTAAACCCCCGCAGGCCGCGGATGATCTCCAGGCCGGTCGCCACCGAGGTGCGGAAGTGGCTCGACCCCGTGATCGGGTCGCACTGGTAGATGTAGTAAGGCCGCACCCGCATGCGCAGCAGCTTATGGCAGAGCGAGGTCATCGTCTCCACCGTGTCGTTGATCCCCTTGAGCAGCACCGTCTGGGAACCCAGCGGAATGCCCGCGTTGGCCAGGCGCTCGCAGGCCCGGGTGGCCTCCGGCGTGCACTCGGCCGGGTGCGTGAAATGGAGGCTCATCCACAGGGGGTGATAGCGCCTGAGCACACGCACCAGGTTCGGGGTGATGCGCTGGGGCAGCACGGCCGGCACCTTGGTGCCGATCCGGAGGATCTCCACGTGCGGGATCTCGCGCAGCTTCGACAGCAGCCACCCGAGGCGCTCGTCGTTCAGGGTCAGGGGGTCGCCGCCGGAGATGAGCACATCGCGCACCGTGGGGGTGGAGCGGATGTACTCGATGGCGCGCTCCAGGCGCGAGCGGCTGGGATAGATCGCGCCGTGGCCCACCACGCGCGAGCGGGTGCAATAGCGGCAGTAGGTGGAGCAGAAATCGAGCACCAGCAGAAGGACGCGGTCAGGGTAGCGGTGCACCAGACCCGGGACCGGACTCATCGAGTCTTCCCCCAGGGGGTCTTCGGCCTCTTCCGGCGTGGTGATGAACTCGGCCGCGGTGGGGACCACCGTCCGGCGCAGGGGGTCCGCCGGGTCCTCTTTGGAGAGCAGGCTCATGAAATAGGGCGTGATGCCGACCGGCAGCCGCGACTGGGTTCGGTCGACCGCCGCGCGCTCGGGGTCCGAGAGCCTCAGCATGCGCTCGAGCTGCTCCATGTGGCGGATCCTGTGGCGGATCTGCCACTGCCAATCATTCCATTCTTTATCCGTGACCGATGGGAAAAATGCCCGGCGGAAGGCGGTCGCCCTGGGATTCGACACGGGGCGCGACCGGGATGCCGGAAATAGCGATATTTTACCTCTTAGGCGCGGCGCGATGTCCTGTAAGGGGACAACATCTTGGAGACGGGCTGTAGAACCGGGAGGTTCGTCCTCGTTTTCACCTGCCAGCTCTCCGCCTGACCCCGGCACGGACGGGCCAACAGGTTGGTGAAAACTTGCCGCATCGGGTTTCATTGGGCTTTTAAGGCTCCTTTCCGCGGGCGATTGGCGCCCCTCTTGTATTCGTTCGAGTTTCGGGGTATTGTGTTGTTATCCGTTAAACCGGAGCGAAAAAGCCTTTTCGGACGGTTGATCCGCCTGACAGCCGACCGCATCGCCGTCGATCGGATGGTTTGATGCCTCCAACCCCCTGATATGGTGGATCGAGCGCGACCTTAATACAAAATAATGGGCATGTCAATATCAATATTTGCCCTCCCCCAACCGCTTTTTCAGCACTTCAGTCGGATTATACAACATTGTTCTTCAGCTTTCAATTTCAAACTTGTTTTTCCACAAAGGAGGCAGGCGATGGCTCGCATCCCCAAAAGACCGAAAAAAAAGGCTCCGCCGCGGCGCAGGATCGAATTCGTCCTGGAAAGCCCCCAGGCCCAGCAGGTGATCCTGATGGGTGATTTCAATCACTGGGACCCCAAGGTTCATCCCATGAAAAGGGACAAGAACGGGGTCTGGCGCAAACTGGTCATGATCCCTCCCGGTCGCTACGAATATCGGTTTTGGGTGGACGGCGAATGGGTGAACGACCCCTTCAACACCCAGCGCTGCCTGAACTGCTTCGGAAGCGAAAACAACATCATCGACGTCGTTGCGCAAAAGCCGCCGGCATGAAGGGGTGCAGCCCGGGCCCGGGCTGACCGCATGCCGATAGCCAGGGCCGGTCCGGCCTGCAACGGAGAACCGCATGTTCGGCTTCCTGTTCAAGAAGGAAAAGCAGCTCGAGTCGCTGATCTACCAATACCTGGAAAACCTCGGCAAGACCCAGGAGCATTTCCTCAAGGCCATGGACACCTGCCTTGACGATGGCATCTGCGGCGAGTTCGGGTTCCTCATCGACCAGACCCACAAGTTCGAATCCAAGGCGGACGAGATCCGCGACGAGATCAACTACCTGATGTACAGCCGCGCGCTGATTCCCGAATCGCGCGAGGACATCATGAACCTGATCGAACAGGTGGAGATCATCCCGCGCATCTTCGAGCTGATCCTGCACATGATCCGCACCCAGAAATTGAAGATCCCCGAGGCGTTCATGTTCGAGGTCAAGGAGCTGATCCGCATCTCGGTGGAGAGCTGCGAGCTGATGATCAAACAGATCGATTTGATGCTCAAGAACCGCCACGGGATCCGGGCGCTGCTCTCCGCCATCGACCACAACGAGAGCCACTGCGACCACATCGAACGCGGCCTCATGTTCAAGGTCTTCGACTCCGAGCTCGACATGGTGCACAAGCTCCAGTTGAAGGAGTTGATCGTGGCCATGGGCGAAATCTCCGACCAGGCCGACCGCGTGTCGCGCCGGGTCAACATCCTGACGCTCAAGAGGCGGGTCTGATGCTGCCGCTGTTGGGCGGGGTGTTCCTGGGTTGGTCCCTGGGGGCCAACGATGCGGCCAACTGCTTCGGCTCGGCGGTGGCCTCGCGCATGGTCAAGTTCCGGCTGGCGGCCGGTTTGTGTGCGCTGTTTGTGGTGATCGGCGCGCTGGCCGAGGGCCGCGCGGGGATCGAGACCCTGAAAGACTTGACACCGGTCAACCTGGAGCAGGCCGTGGTGATCACGGTGGCCGCCGCGCTGACCGTGAGCATCCTGACCATTCTCGGCCTGCCGGCATCGACCTCCCAGGCGGCGGTGGGCGCCATCCTGGGGATCGGCTTTTTCAACCAGGAGATCAACCTGGCGGGTCTGGGCAAGGTGGTGGCCTGCTGGTTCGGAACACCGATAGGGGCGGTGCTGGCGGCGCTGGCGCTCTATCGGTCACTGGGCGCGATCTACAACCGGCTGCCGATCACCCTCTTCCAGAGCGACATGCTGCTGCGGTCGGGCCTCATCGCGGCCGGATCGTATGCCTCCTACACCCTGGGGGCCAACAACGTGGCCAACGCCACGGCGGTTTTCGTCGGCGCGGGGACGCTCTCGGTATTCGCGGCCGCCCTGATCGGCGGGCTGAGCATCGCGCTCGGGGTCCTGACCTACAGCCGCGGGGTGATGGAGACGGTGGGGCGCAAGCTGGTCCGGCTGGACCCGTTCTCAGCCCTGGTGGTGGTCCTGGCCGGAGGGGTCACGGTGCATTTCTACACCCTGCTGGGGGTCCCGGTCTCCACCTCCCAGGCGGTGATCGGCGCGGTGCTGGGCATCGGCATCATCAAGGGGGCGCAGACCATCAAGCGCGCCACGCTCTACGGCATCCTGTCGGGGTGGTTTCTGACGCCGCCCATCGCCTGCTTCATCGCCATCTGCCTGCACTTCGCCATACACCTCAAGTACATCCCGCACTGAATCGGACGGCTGCGCCTGATGACCGACTGCCGCGTTGCGCCCGGCCTCGAAGCCGGCGCGCATTCGACCGGCGCGCCCGACCCTCATCCGTCCGAACCTGCCGATGCCCGACCCTATGAACGGTCAGGGAGAAGTTCGAGCCTACAACCCGGCGGGCGATGAAAAGAAAACCGTAGCGGGGGGGGTGTCAGCCTTCCGGCAGCGTCCGGCAGGCAGGTTGCTGAGACAGAGAGTGTCTATCAATTATTCTTGCAGTTGGATGGGGTTACCTACAGGCTGTCAGTACATGCAATTTTAAGCGATCCCGAAAATCACTAAATAGTGTTGGAGCTATCGCACGAATCGATCTCGAAATGTCCGATACCATATCTTGTGGCGGCTGTTATGGTTTCCCTTGGTAATGTTTGTTTAATGTTTCTGGAAAGTACAATTTGGTAGATAATGCGGAATAGAAAAAGGGAGAGGATTTCATCAAAGCCCAGGCTATTACAAGACGCGGTCCTGAGCTTGCGGCGCGCACTCGACGATGGCTTCGCATAGCGCGCGCAGCGTCAGCGTCGCTTCACCGCTCGCGGAAGTCGGCGCGTCCTCAGCCGCAATGCTAAGAAACACTTCCCGGTCGCACAGTCGGTCAACATTGCGCTTACACCGCGACCCATGCGGATAGTCGCCATCGAGCACCGCCTTGGCCAGCCGCGCGGCGAGGCTGCGCAACGCTGCTTGTCTCTGATTCCTGTCCTTGATCTCGAGCGCGATCGAAAACAGCGTGTCCAGATCCCGACCTGAGCGGGCGCGATAATCGACATAGATGGCGCGGTATTCGTCTTCGACCTCTTCCGGGGGGCTCCACGCGTAGAGCTGCGCGGTCGCATCCCTGAACAAGGACTCCGCCCCCTTCTCGTCGCCAGCCCGATCCATCGCCGCGGCAACGGCACACAACGCGTAGGCGCGGTCGTCGGGGTCATGGACGTCCCAAGCGGCGTTACACGCCATGGAGAACGCTTCGTTGGCTAGTGCCTCGTCTCCGATCTTCGCGAGGGCATAGGCGACTTCACTTATGGAGATAGCTTTGGACCAAGCGAAATTGCTCGACTGCGCCATGGCCAGGGCCCTTCGCGCAATGTCTTTGGCGCGCTCGTGATCCAGAATGGTTGCGATGTCGAGCACGATCGTGCTCAGTGTTTCAGATTTCTCTTGTATGTTCTCGATCGACGCGGCCTCGTCGAAGGCCCGATGAACGACGCTCCTGGCTTCTTCCACGTAACCCACCTGGAAGAGGAACGCAGCAGTTGCGCTGAGGGCGCCGGCCTTTTCGCTGGGAGACCGGATCACCGACGCCGACTCGAGCATCCGATCGATGATCTTCCGCGTGTCCGCCGGCGCGCCGCATTCCTGGATACATGCGGCAATGAAGCGCACCACATCGGCACCTGGATCCTGAGAAGACAGGATTTGCTCGATGAGATAGCACCGCATGAAGTCGGCCCAGTTGAGCGGCGTCTCCCGTGCTGCAGACGCCATAGCGGTGGCGAGATCCTTCCCAAAGGACACGAGTGAGCCGAAACGTTCCCACTTCGCCACGGCGACACGGCCAGTCACCAGCTCGTACAGTCGCACGCGGTAGCCGGCGTCGGATTGCAGCGCCGAAAGATGGCTGGCGAGGTGCATCAGACCGTACGTGTCCACCTCGTTCCAGTCGACACTGCGCCAGTGATCTTTCGATGCGCCGTAGTGGAACACGATCTGCTCGTGCAAGAGCCTCGCGTCTTGGTACAGCGCCGCGGTTTTCGGGTCGGGGTTGTCTCGGGTTTTGTCGGCTGTGAGGAACTCCGCAACCGTGGCGTGGTAGAGTCGGTAGCGGCTGGTCCGCAAATCCAGGAACTGCAGCAACCGGTCGAGCGCGTCGCTTACCCAGACTCGCTCGGCCCGGATTCCGCCTAGCCGCATAAGCAGTTCCAGGTCGAGGGGTTCCATCGCCACCGCCAGTACGCCAAGGATCGGGTGGTACACGGCCGGCCACACGGCCTTGTCGTAGGTCTCCCCGGTCTCCGGGTCTTTGAGTTCGATCCGTTCGCGTCCCACTGACGCCTTGATCTGGCGCAGAAAGAAGTCGTATAGACCGTCCAGGTCTGCGGGCAGCTCCTTCACGCTCAGGAGCGCGTCGAGTGTCTTCGCGTTCTTTTGGGCCAGGGCCCGGTCGATGCCGCGCGCCAGTGCATCGACGTAGCCGAGGTTGCCATGCGCCTTGTCGGTGGCCTTCTCGACGAACGCCGGGGCACCGCCCTGCGCCTGCCGCAGCGCCCGCGTGATCGCCGGCTCCCCGGCCAGCCTGGCGACGAACGTGGATACGTCCTGCTTAACGCTCTTGTCGTCCTCGGCGATCGCAAGCTCGGCGAGCCGCTCGGCCTGCTTGGTGCGGAAGAGATCGAGTGCCTCATCCGGCGGGCGCGAGCTGAGCACGAACCGGACGTTCTCCGGTAGCTCCGGGCAGTTGGTGAGCCAGGCGAGGACGTTCTCCGTAACGGCCTGGAAGCGGATCTCGTCGAGTGCGTCGATGAGAATGACGATCCTTTGGGATGGGTCTGAACGTTGCAGCGCCTGTGCTGGCGTGATCAGCGCGAGAAGAAAGAGATCGGCAGCTTTCATCAAACTCGGCTCTCGCACGAGTTCGTCCACTTGCAAGCCGACCACCTTTCCCTGAGTGGACCGAACGTGTTGCACAACCGTCAGCAGTTTCTGCCGGAACGGCGAATCGAGAAGGCGTTTAACGGCCACTCCGACAGCCTCGCCGTGCTCGGCGACGGTGTCGAAGTGCTGTTCGACCGCCACGGAGAGACGGCCTTGATCGTCCCCAAACAGTTCCGGGCGCCGCGCGGCGAGCTGATAGCCAATGCGCAGCAGCAGGGACTTGTCCGAGACATCTGCCAGCACCGCGCGCTGGTCGCGGCGGATGAAGTAGCGCAGCCACTCGGGGTGCTGGTGCGCCAGCTGCGCCAGGAACGCGCTCTTGCCAGCGCCGGGCTCGGCAGTGAGCAAGACAAACCGCTTGCCGGGTTCGTCCAGCTTCGCGTCCAATGCCTTCGCCAGCCAGTCCCGCCGCACGAACCGCGGGTTCTTGACGTGGCCACAAACGAGGGAGTCGAAGAAGAGATCTTCGGACTCGGGCAAGACCAATGCGACCATTCCGGCTCCTTTCACTGCCGCGTTGGACCCCGCAACTCGTGGCTAACTCGCAGCTACAGTACCGGATGCGCCTCGACGTACGCCTTGGCGTATCTCTCCAGCCGACGCGCGACGTCCTCTCTCACGCTCGCAAGCACCTCGGGATTGATCGTCACTTTACCCGACAAGTGCCTGAGCGCCGCGCCGCTCGACCTGGTCTTGAAGATCAACAGCTGCGTCAGATTCGATTCAGCCGTCAGCGCGAAGGCCATCAGTGAAACGAGACACTGGTCTCCTTGTCCCGCTCGGCCAGCTTCACCTGGAACTTGGCCGTTTTGGCGGTCTGGCTTTCGCGCGGGAATAGCGTCAGCCACGGGCCGTCGGTCCGCAGCGCCTCCAGTGTGGTCCTGACAAGCGCTAGCGCGGCCGGTGCACCGGCCAGCCCTTCCAGCCGCGCTGCGATGTTCATTCCGTCGCCGAAGATCCGCTCGCCCTCCTCGATTACATCTCCCAGGTTGATCCCGATCCGGAACTCCATCCGCCGATTTTCAGGCAAAAGCGAATTTTTGGCTTTAAGCACCTGCTGGATTTCAACCGCCGCCTGAACCGCATCCACCACGCTGGCGAACTCGGCAAGCAGGTTATCCCCCGTCGAGTCCACCACCCGGCCGCGGTGCTGGGGAATGATGTTCTTCCTCACGTTCTTGAAGGTATCAAGCGTGCGGACGGTCCATTCCTCGTCTTCACCCATGAGACGGCTGTAACCTTTAACATCTGCACTGAGAACTGCGGTGAGCTTTCGTTTGAGTTCCTGTGCCATGTGCCACCTTCTAAAAAGAAGGTTTGGCCAATACAGGATGAGAGAGGGAAATTAGAAAAGAATTTGTGCTGATGGCTTGAATACTACCCCTTATTCGCCCAAAAAATCAAAGGTAATCGGGTGGCTGATGGGAACTATATCACATGGTTTCCTAACGTTGTGGTTTCGTCGAATGATCTGTCAGCTATCCAACAAATTAAAATGATTGCAGATTAGCTCCGTGTATCTTAGCCTTAACCCCGCGGAACTGTTCTTTCAAAACCGATCGGTCGATCGCGTGGGGAACCACGCAGTCATACGGGGGACCCAACGAGCCACGTTCTTGGAATATTCCACGTGTTCATCACCGAATCGATTTTTAAGGCCCGGTTCCTCAATTAGCATAATATATAGCGTGGCCAGCCCCCAGAGGACCCCAGCCCAAATCAGAATACCAATAGAGCCAAAGAGGAGTGTTCCGGCCAGCAGGATTGCAAGGGCAGCCATAATCATCGGGTTGCGTACATAGGCGTGCGGTCCCTTGACAATCATATGCGTTGGTGGAGCCCATGGTACAGGGGTTCCGTTGCCTAGATTGTAAAACAACATGATCGTCCATAAGGCAACAGCGCCGCCAACACAGGCAAGAAAGCAGGTAACCGCAACGACAACCATGGATTCAGGGAAGTTTTTTCCGCAAAACCAGCGAATTGGCCCTGACACTTTAAGGATAATCGCCGTAGTCCAAAAGCACCACTATAGTTTGTTTCGGCTGCATCCTCAAACAACAGCGGCTGAATTGAATACAGCATCGGCCGTTGAGATAAACGCATGCCATGACACCGGCTATGGGTTGCACTCGGGGAGGGAGCGTCGGTAGTTCATCATCCCCGGCCGCGTGTACCCCTCGGGTATGACCTGTTTTTCCAGATAGCCCGCCACCTGGATCAGCCTCCCGATAATGCCGGTCCAGCCGGTCTGGTGGCTGGCGCCTAGCCCCGCGCCATTGTCGCCGTGGAAATATTCATAGAAGAGGATGTAGTCGCGCCAGTGCGGGTCGGTCTGGAATTTCTCGGCGCCCCCGTAAACCGGCCGGCGGCCCTCCGGGTTGCGCAGAAAGATGCCCTCAAGCCGATGAATGAGATCAAAGGCAACCTCGCTTAATGTCATGAAACGACCGGAACCCGTCGGGCATTCTATTTTGAAGGACTCTCCGTAGTAGATATGCAGTTGGAAAAGCCCGCGGATGATGAGCAGGTTGACGGGAAACCAGACCGGCCCGCGCCAGTTGGAGTTGCCCCCGAACATGCCCGTGTTCGACTCGGCCGGCAGGTACTCGACCCGGTACTCCTCGCCGTGCACATTGAATACATAGGGGTGGTCTTGGTGCCACTTCGACAGCGAGCGGATACCGTAAGGGCTCAGAAAGCGCTCCTCGTCGAGCATGCGCGCCAGCACCCGGCGCAGCTTGTCCTCGTTCAGGATACACAGCAGGTGGGTGCCGTTTTCGCCCGGCTTCTCCGGGGGGTGGATGGTGCTCAAGACCTGCTTGTGGCGGGTCAGAAATTCCC
>JALOOU010000081.1 GCA_025454255.1 Desulfobacterales bacterium
GACCTCGATGCGGTCGGCAAACCCGGCAATGGCCTCGTCCACGGCGTTGTCGATCACCTCCTGGGCCAGGTGGTTGGGCCGGGTGGTGTCGGTGTACATTCCGGGGCGCCGCTTGACCGGTTCCAGGCCGCGCAGGACCTCGAGGTCGGCAGCGTTGTAATGATCGGAGCCGTTTCGCATGACTTAACCTGTTTTCGTCAACATATTGAGGTGCCAGAACAGTCAAACTCTGCTAATAGTGCTATAATTTAGCAGCAATCGATCAAAAACGCCAGTCATTAGGTGCTGAGCCGCGTGAGTTCCGACTCCAAAACCTCGCCCTTTGCCGTCGCCAACGTGCGCCTTTTCGTCTGGTTCCGGCTCTTTTTCAATGCCCGTTTCTATTACCCGGTCTTCACCGTGCTCTTTCTGGACTTCGGGCTGAGCATCGAGCAGTTCGCCCTTCTCAACGCCGTCTGGGCGGCCGCCATCGTGCTGCTGGAGGTGCCCTCGGGCGCCCTGGCCGACACCCTGGGCCGGCGCAACCTCCTGGTGCTGGCCGGTGCGCTGATGGTGGTGGAGATGGCGCTGCTGTGCTTCGTGCCGCGGGGCGACCCGGACCTGCTGTTTGCCGTTTTCCTGGTCAACCGCATCTTGAGCGGGGCGGCGGAGGCCGCCGCGAGCGGGGCCGACGAGGCGCTGGCCTTCGACTCCCTGGTCGAAGCGGGGCGATCCGGCGGCTGGGGCCTGGTGCTGGAGCGGCAGCTCAAGGTGCAGTCGGCGGGCTACATCGTGGCGATGAGCCTGGGGGCTGCGGTCTACGACCCGAACCTGGTCGGCAGAGTGCTCGCGTGGGCCGGCCTGCCCCTGACGGTCAGCGCCGCAACGACCCTGCGCCTGCCGGTCTACCTCACCCTGGCGATGGCGGTGCTGACCCTGGCGACCGCTGTGCGCATGCGCGAAGTGAAGCTGGCGGAGGACCAGTGCTCCGGAGAGGCAGGGGAGGGCTGCGGCAGGTCTGCGGCGCGGGCGTTCGCCCTGACCGGCCGGTGCGCTCTCTGGATCGTGAAGAGTCCGGTGGTGCTGACGATTATCCTCGCCGGCCTTGTGTTCGACGGCTGCATCCGCATGGCGGTGACGCTGGTCAGCCAGTACTACCGGCTTATCCACGTACCGGATGCCGCCTTCGGGCTGCTCGGATCGGCCATGGCGGCAATCGGATTGTTCGTCCCGCGCCTGGCACGACACCTCGTTGAGAAGCGTCCCCCGCGCTTCAACCTCATCCTGCTGGCAACCCTGACCGGCGCCGGGCTGTTCGGCATGGCCCTGTTCGTGCCGATCCTCGGCATCATCCCTGTGGCCATGCTCTCAATCGCCATGGTCATGCTCCGATTCTTCCAGAGCCACTACCTCAACCAGCAGACGCCCTCGGCCCAGCGGGCCACGGTGCTGAGCTTCAGGGGGCTCTCGCTCAACCTGGCCTACGGGCTGATCGGGATACTCTACTCGGTGCTGGTAAGTATGCTGCGCGCCGGGACCGACCCCGGGCTCTCTCCGGACCAGGCCGAAAACGTGGCGTTTGCAGCCTCAATCGGATGGTTTCCCTGGACGTTCGCCGTGCTGACCGTGGGGCTGATAGTTATTGCCCGAAAAAAACTGCAGGGGTCACCGTGGCCGCGGCAACGCGGCTGATTCGGGTTTTCTTTCTGTGATAGTGCCGGCGGATAGAGCGGCAACGCGCACCAGAGCCCTCTTTATCGGGAAGCCTCGAGGTTCAACACCGCCGTGGGCGGCGCCTCTTTCTCCTTGTCCATGGCGGCCGGGGGGCTCAGCGCCACGCGCTCGGCCGGAATCCCCCCCGGCCCGCTCAGTTCGGCAGCGATCGACCGGGAGCGGGCAGCGGCCAGCCCGGCCAGCTCGGGCTCCCCGACCGGTTCGGCCTCCGCCAGCCGGCGGAAAAGGGTTTTGGCCGCCTGTCCGGGGTCGCGGGTTTCGCCCACGGGGGCGGCTGCCGCGGGTTTGGCGGCGGCTTGCTTGCCGGCGATTTCGTCCGCCGCCTTCAGCTGCGCATGCAGGGCCTCGAGCGCATCGGCGCCGAAGCGCTCGGCGAACATCGCCGCCAGGGTCTTGCCGGTCTCCGGGCTGCTGTAGTCCACCGGCCCCGGGTCTACGCCCGGCTCGATTTTCAACCCCTGGCGCGCGGCCAGGGCGCGCCGCAGCCCGGCGCTGCGCAGCTCCGCCAGGTCGGTCTCCGGGTTGTAGCGGCCCTGGACGGTGAGCTTGAGCTGCGGCCGCTTCTGAAGGGCGCCCGCCAGCTTGTTCAGTTTTTCCTTTTCCGGCGGCGGGACATCGGCGCGGCCGGGCTCGAAGGCGACCCTTTGGAAGCTCTCCTCGCTGCCGCCGGGCAGCAGCGCCCCGAGGGCGCGGAAGGGGCTCGTCACGATCTTGGTGAGCAGATTGCCGAGGGCTTTCCAAATCAGCGCGCCGAAGCTGAACTCGGGGGAGTCCAGGTTGCCGCTGACCGGCAGCCCGAGATCGATCACCCCGTTGGAGTCCTCCAACAGGGCGATGGCGAAGTCCAGCGGCAGGTCCACCGCATCGGGGCTTTCCACTTTGCCCCCCAGCTTCAGGCGCTCCACCACGATCTGGTTCTCGCCCGCCAGGCGGGCCTTGTCGATCTTGTATTTGAGATCGACCGTCAGCTTGCCGGAGTCGATCTTGCGGCCGGCGAACTTGCCGGAATAAGGGGTGAGCCTGGACATTTCGAGGTTGCGGAAGGCCAGGCCTATGTTGGTGAAGGCCTTCGGGTCCGAGGTGTTCAGCTCTCCGTCGATCCGGGCGGTGCCGTACTCGTCCACCCGGCCGTCGAGCTTGACCTGGGCGCGGGCGTTGGGGCTGGAGGCGACCCCGGCCACGATGCCCTTGAGTTCGTGGATCTTGGTGCCGAAGGGGGTGAAGAGGCTCAAGTCCGCGAAGTCGACGCGCCCGTCGCTGACGAGCACACGGCGCACGCGGAAGGGAAACGGGTCCGCGGCGTCGGCCGGGGCGGGCTGTTTCGGCTCCGGCCCGGGCTTGATGACGTTGGCCAGGTTGAGCGAGCCGTCCTTCTCGATGATGAACTTGCCGGAGGGCTGCACCACGCGCAGGTCCCCGATCTCGAGCCCGTTGGGCGCAAGCTGCAGCTTCAGCTGGTCGGTCTGGACGGTTCGCCAGCCGACCAGGGTCTCTTTTGCGCCGGGTTCGACGAGCCGCAGGTTGTCGATCCTGAAGCCTCCCTGGTAGAGCGTTTCGGCCCCCGACGCCTTGATACCGTGGCGCAGGCTCCCGCGCGTGGAGAAGGCGCCCGAGGTGAGAACCACCGCCGCCGCCTGGCCGATATAGGGCTGAAACGCCTTCAGCGCCAATTCCCCCACCAGCACTTCGGCATCCACCGACGGCAGGGACGGGTCCATTGTCCCGGAGGCTTTGACCTGGCCCCCCTCCCGGATAGTCAGACCGGCCTCGAATTTCATGGGGGACGTGCCGTCCACGTGGGTCAGCACCGCGGCGATCTCCTCGAGGTTGAGCAGCGGTTCTTCGGGCTTTACGGAAAGATCGGAGAAGGCGGCCCCCAGGCCCGCCACGGCAACGGTATTGATGAGAAACCGGAAGGGATGCCCCTCGGCGGCCGCCTCCGTGGCCTCCCGGGCGATGGCCCCTTTTTCCGGCGGCGCGGCAAGAACCGCCAGGTTGATGCTCCCGTCGGCCTCGCGCTTCAGATCGAGCGCACCGCCTTCGACGGAGAGCTTTTCGACCGTCAGGGTATTGGGGGCCAAATCGTAGGCGCCCCCTGTGAGCGCCACTTTGTCGACCCGGACCGCCGGCTCGGTCGTGCCTGCCAGCCCCGCCCGCAGGCCGGAAAGCGATACGGCGATCTGATCGACGACGGCCTGGGTCGCAGCCCCCCCCGCCTCGGCCGAGGCCTTGAGACCCACCGCGATGGCATCGATGCCTGCCGCGAGCCCCGGCGACCGGCTCGCATCCCGGTAGTCCAGCGCAAACCGATCCAATGCGAAGGCCGCCAGACGGACCCTCCATGGCTTCGAGGCCGAAGCGCCTGGCGCCGACGCGGCCGCCGCGGGCGGGGCGGCCGGGGCCTTGACGATGCGCTCCAAATTGAGCGTGCCGTCTTCGTCCACCGCGAGCCGCGCACGGCCGCCGGAGACCGTCAGCCGGCCGATGCCCGCCTGACGCTCGCCGAGGTCGAACGCCGCCTCGCTGATCTTCACCTCGGGCAGCTCCAGGAAAGCCGCCTCGGCCCCGGCCAGCCGCAGCGCTACGCCGTTGAGCGCAGCGGCAAGCTGGCTGATGGCCACCTGCGGCTCGGGCCCGCCCAGGTCCAGGGTGTAGTCGGTGGTCAGGTTCAAGGTCCCGAGCGGCGGCTCCAGGTTGACCTCGTCCCGGATGAACTTCCAGAGGGTGGCCGCGCGGATATTTTCGAGCTTCAGGTTCCCCTGGGTGGCCAACGGATTGAGGCTGACCTGGCCGGTCCAGCTCAGGCTCTCCCCGTCGCCGCTTTTGGCGGTGATGGTTTTGGGCCCCTTCTGATCGGGCAGAGTGGTCAAGTTCTCGATCTTCAGGTTCAGCGGCGCGAGGGTGACGGCGGCGGGTTGAGACTGACGCCGGTCGGTGAAATCGACCCGGCCCTGGTCGATCCAGACCTGCTCGATGATGAGCCTGGGAGGAGGCCCCTCCTCCTTCCGGGCGGCCGGCGCAGCGGAGGCCGGTGCGAGCTCAGCGAGGTTGAGGCTGCCGTCGGCGGCGAGGAGCGCGTTGACCAGCGGAGCCTCGATGCCGACCTCGCGGAAGGTCCAGGCGCGGTTGAGGATGCTTTTCAGCTCGAAATCGACGAACAGCCGTTTGAAGCCGGCGATCGGCTGCCCGCCCGGCTCCTCCAGCCTGAAATCGTTTGCTTCGAATTCAAACGTGTAGGGGTTGAAGCGCACCTCGCCGATCGCAGCCTGCTTCCGGAGCTCGGCCTGCACGGTTTTGGGCACGTAGTGGCGCACCAAATAAGGCAGCAGGAAAAAGCCGGCAAGGGTGTAGACCAGAACGGCCGCGACGGCGACGATGAAAATCTTGCTTCGCAGGATGCGCTTCAGGCGGTTCATGGGGATCCCCGTGAAAGACGAGTTTTGGTGCTGGCGATTTTTTTCAGTAGTATAATCCTCTTTCAGCGCATTACAATTTCCCCGCGCCGGCAATCTCCCGCTCGACCGCCGCTATCCCATCCTCCAGGATCGCGAGCAGCTCCGCGGTCTCGCTCGAGGTGATGACGAGGGGCGGTCCCAGGAGGAGGTGATCGCCCGCCGTGCCGTCGACGGTCCCGTGGCCGGGAAAGACGATCAGCCCCCTGTCCATGCAGGCGTCCATGACCCGCTCGGCCACCTTCAGCTCGACCGGGAACGGCTCGCGGGCGCCTCTGTCCGCGACGAATTCGACCCCGCACATCAACCCGAGGCCGCGCACATCCCCCACCGAGTGCCGGCGCTCCTTGATGGCGTTCAAACCCTGGAGCATGAGGGCTCCCTGCCGCCTCGAGTTTCGGGTCAGCTCGTTTTGGACCAGGTGGTCCAGGACCGCGGCCGCCACCCTGCTTCCCAGCACGTGCCCGCAGCAGGTGTGCACCCCCTCGAAGAGCGCACCCCGCGCCTGCATCGCCTGGTCGATCTTCGCGGAGACGAGGCTCGCGCCCATCGGGAAATAGCCGCTGCCCATGCCCTTGCCGGTGGCGATCAGGTCGGGGACGACCGACCAGTGGTCGATCGCGAAATTGGCGCCGGTGCGCCCCAGCCCGCACATGACCTCGTCCGCGATGAAGAGCACCTCGTAGCGGTCGCAGATCTCACGCACCTTCTCGAAGTAGCCCGGCGGCGCCGGCACCCCGCCCAGGGCGGCCCCCACCACGGGCTCGGCGATGAAGGCCGAGACGTTTTCCGGGCCCTCCTGGAGAATGGCGCTCTCCAGGGCGCGCGCGCACTTCAGCTCGCAGGCGGGATAGGTTTTCTCGAAGTGGCACCGGTAGCAGAAGGCCGGCGGGATGTGGAGTGCGTCCCTGAGCAGCGGAGCGTGCTTGCGCCGCCGGCTGGTGTAGCCCGAGCAGGCGAGCGCCCCCAGGGTGTTGCCGTGGTAGGACTGCCAGCGGCTGATCGTGAGCTGCTTCGCGGGGCAGCCGCGGGCCACCTGGTACTGGCGACCGAACTTGAGCGAATTTTCGACGGCCTCCGAGCCCGAGCTGACGCCGAAGACCTTGGCGAAGCCGGGCGGGGCGAGGCCGATCAGCCGGTCAGCCATCTGCGCGTAGGCCTGGGTGTGGGAGCAGTGGAAGGGGTTGCAGGCGAGCTCCGCCGCCTGGGCTGCCATCACCGCGGCGATCTCCTTGACCCCGTGGCCGATGTTGCACACCAGAGACGAGCCGCTGGCGCCGTCGATGTAGCGGCGGCCCTCGGCGTCCAGCAGATAGATGCCCTCCCCCCGTACCATGCGGGGGTTTTTTTGCGTAAGGTTTCTCGGCAGTGCGTGTGTCATTCGCCCCTCCTCTGCGATTCGCCTGAATCGGCGCCTGAAAAAAGTGCTTTGATATCGTTTCCGCATATGCTTACTACTCCGGCGACCGAATGACGTCAAATGTCTTGCGCGGTGGGATAACCCAGCAGGGAGCGCGGCCGGGGCGGAAGGGCCCCGATGCGAACATGTTTTGCCGCCGTCTTCTCAGCGGGGGCGTCCCGAATTCGGGGGCGCACGGAAAAGGGGGAGAAGATGCAAAGGTTGACAAGAGGGTTCGGCGTTGCCGGAATAGTGCTTCTCTTTTTTGCCGCAGGCGCTGCGGCCGATGAGGTGCACCTGCAAAACGGAAACCGCCTGTCGGGCACGATCGTCGGCCTGAGCGAGGGCAAACTCGCGCTGGAGACCGATTTTGCCGGGCGGATCTCGATCGACTGGGGCCGGGTCGAACGCATTCAAACCGAGGCCCCGATCGAGGTGGTTCTGGTCGACGGCACGCGCGAAAAAGGCACGGCCGCCCCGGGGGCGGCGTCGGGCCGCATGGAGCTGCGGCTCACGCCCACCACGGCCGCTCCGCTCGACCTGGCCCGGGTAGCGGCCATCAACCCGCCGGCCGAGCCGGAGGTGAGATTCAACGGCCGCATCAACGTGGGCCTGAACAAGGCCGGCGGCAACACCGACACGCAGGCCGCGCACGCGGATGCCGAACTGATCGCCCGCAGCATAAACCACCGGGTGAGCACGGGCGCTGCCTACAACCGGGCCTCCAAGGACAACCGCAAGACCGAGGAAAACATGGTGGGGCGGCTGAAGCACGACTACTTTCTGACTCCCAAGCTCTACTGGTACACCTCCGGCCTCGCAGAGAAAGACGAGTTCAAGGAGATCCGCCTGCGGGCGACGATCGGCCCGGGCCTCGGATACCAGCTCTTCGAAGGGGAGTCGCTGAACCTCGCGGTCGAGGCCGGTCCGAGCTATGTCACCACCCGTTTCGACAGCGGGGGCAGCGAAGATTCGGCCTCCGGCCGCTGGGCGGTGCGTTTCGACCGCTTTTTCTTCGCAAAGCTCTTCCAGTACTATTTTACGAACGAGGGGTTTGTGAGCGCCTCCGATGCCAGCGACGTGTTCATGTTCACGCGCACCGGCTTGCGCTTCCCGATCCGGGAGGGCTTCTCATTGAACGCGGGCTTCGAGTGGGACTGGGACAACCAGCCGGCCGAGGATACCGACAAGTCGGACTACCGCTACATCCTCGCACTCGGCTACGGTTTTTAGCCGGTCGAGGAAAACCGGCGCCTCCGGCGGGGGTCCATGGCTGCGCGGCTCGTGTCGATGCCCGCGTCACCTTGAATGCGCTGCCCTTTCCAGGTCGGCGCACGCCGTGGCTGCCGGACCGAGGCTTGTTTTTCGACAACCCGCTAGGGGTTATCCTCTGCGGGGAAGATTTTTCCCGGGTTGAGGATCCCGTGCGGGTCGAAGAGCGCTTTCACGCGCCGCATCCACGCCAGGCTCGCCCCGTGCTGGGCCGCCATGTACTTGCGTTTTCCCATCCCCACCCCGTGTTCGCCGGTGGCGGTGCCGCCCAGGGAGATCGCCTTCCGCACCAGCCGCTCGGAGACCTCCTGGACCAGCGCCCACTCCGCGGGGTCGTCCTTGCGGCCGGCGATGTTCAGATGCACGTTGCCGTTGCCGGCGTGGCTCAACGTGTAGTGGATCAGCCCGCGGGGTTCGACCTCCGCCCGCATGGCCGCCAGAAGCTCGGCATAGGCGGTGATGGGCACGGCCACGTCCATGATCAGGATGCGGTGCTCGGGGTGGTTGTGCTGGATCATCTCGCCCAGAGCGTGGCGCGCCTTGAATATCCGGTCGCGCTCGGCGCGCCCGAGGCCCGGCCGGAACCCCAGGGAGCCCCCGGACGCGCAGATCTCCCCGGCGGCATCCAGCACCTCGGCCAGCTGGCTGGTCGTCGGCCCGTGGAACTCGATGAAAAGGGTCGGCGCCACATCGAGCCCGAGCTGATGCACCCGGTTCATCAGGCCGATGCACTCCGGCCCCAGCAGTTCGAGAGCGGCCGGGTTGAGGCCCGAGCGCTTGAGGTCGTAGACCGCGCGCGCCGCCGCCTCCACCGAGGGGAAGGTCGCCACGGCGGCGGAGTACTCCACCGGGAACCCCACCAGCCGCAGGGTCGCCTCGACCACGATGCCCAGCGTGCCCTCGGAGCCGACGAACAGATGGATC
The DNA here is from genome assembly GCA_025454255.1 of Desulfobacterales bacterium. Classification (GTDB taxonomy): domain Bacteria; phylum Desulfobacterota; class Desulfobacteria; order Desulfobacterales; family SpSt-501; genus SpSt-501. The sequence continues at coordinate 8,761 of JALOOU010000081.1, forward strand.
AGGCTGTAGCCCGAGGAGCTTTTGCTGGCCCGGGTGCCGAGCTCGATCAGCTCGCCGCTCGAAAGCGCCACTACCATCCGCATGACGTAATCGCGGGTGGAGCCGTAGAGCACGGTGCGGGTGCCGCTGGCGTTGTTGGCGATCATGCCGCCCAAGGTGGCCCGCGCACCCGGATCCGGCGGAAAGAAGAGTCCGGTGTGCCTGAGCTTGTCGTTGAGGTCCTGGTAGACGACCCCCGGCTCGACGTCCGCCTGGAAATCCTCCTCGCGGATGGCCAGGATCCGGTTCATGCGGCTGAAGTCGAGCACGATCCCGCGGCAGATCGGGATGGGGTTGCCCTCGGGATGGCCGCGACCTCCTCCGCCGTCTGCGGCCAGATCACCGCTTCGGGCCGGCAGGCCGGGTGCGCGGACTGGTCCTTGGAGTGCAGGTCCAAAATGGAGTGCCCGGTCGAAAACCGGTCGGCTGCCACCAGACTCGCGAGGCCTTTGAGATGTGAATCGGTCAACGGTTTGAAATCCAAATTACCCTCCAGCGAAACCTTTTTGATGTTGTCCATCCGGCAAAGCGAAATCTGGAGAACCGGCTGCTGATCTTATACCACCAAGTGGGCTGCAACTAAAGACGCAGAAGGTGGTTTTTTGAGGCGCTCGGCTGTCCTGTTTCAGCCACTGAGCGTCGTTCAACCACTTGCCTTGACATTATAAAAAATATCGCCTACTCACCAGAAAAACTTTCAAGGAGGTGCGTTCCATGAGGTCGAGTCGATTTATTTTGCTGGTGCTGATTCTGATGGTCGGGGTTTCGGCGAACACGGTCGCTGCCGCCGGCTTTCCATCCAAACCCATCACGCTGATCGTCCCCTATCCCGCCGGGGGCTCAACCGACGTGGTCATCCGGCCGCTTGCGGAAGCCGCCGGCAAAATCCTCGGCCAGCCGGTGATCGTGGAGAACAAAGGCGGGGGAGGGGGGGCCGTCGGGACGGGTTCCATCGTCGGCAAGGACCCCGACGGGTACCTCCTGTCGGTGGTCGTCACGAGTCTGCACCGCGCCGCGCACATCAACAAACTCTCCTTCGACACGGTCAAGGATCTCACCCCGATCCTGCGGGTTGGCGGATATCTATATGGAATTCTGGTAAAACCCGACTCCAAGATCAAAACCCTGCAGGAGCTGATCGACCAGGCGAAGGCCAAGCCCGGCGAACTGGCATACATGGCCTCCGGCATCGGCACCGGCGGCCACATCGCCGCAGAGGAGATGGCCTCCAACGCAGGCGTGAAATTCAATCACCTGCCCTCCAAAGGCGACCAGGAGTCCTCGGCTGGCCTGCTGGGCGGGCACGTCGACTTCATCTCGACCACCTCGGGCTGGATCCCGCTCGTGGATGCCGGGCAGCTGAAACTGATCGCAACCTACGGCGAGACCCGCGTGCAGAAATACCCCGACGTCCCCACGGTCAAGGAGTCCGGCTTCAAGGTGGTTCACAACTCCCCGATCGGCATCGTCGGGCCGAAGGGGCTGCCGGCCGACCGCGTGAAGATTCTGCACGACGCCTTCCACAAAGCACTGAGCGACCCCGGGTTCCTGAACGCCATGGGGCGCTACGAAATGCCCGTGATGTACCAGAACACCGCGGAATTCGCAAAATTCTGGGCCGACGCCTACGAGGAAGCCGGCGTCCAGGTCAAAAACTTCATCCAGAAGTAAATGAGAAAAACCTACACCATCGCGTATGCGGCGTGGACTCTGTTCGCCGTTGCGGCCGGGGTTGAATCGTGGCGGCTGGGCTTCGGCGGGTTCGCCCGGCCGGGGCCGGGATTCGTACCGTTTCTGGCCGCCGCGGCGCTGGGGGTCCTGGGCGTCGTTGCGCTGCTGCAAACATGGCTGGCCGGAGCGGACAAAGGCGACGGCAAGGGATTTCGGGTCGGCGATATCCTCAAAATTTTCATCGCCGTCCTGTCTCTGTTCGGCGGCGTGCTGCTCTGGGATGTGATCGGATTCATTCCCGCGACGTTTCTGCTCTTGCTTTTTTTGTTCCGGTGCGTGGAGCCGCTGGGATGGCGCCGAGTGGTCATCGCCTCGGCGCTGACCCTGGCCTTCACCCACATTCTCTTCGTGGTCCTTCTGGGAGTGCGACTGCCGCAGGGGCGCGTATGGACATATTTCTTGAATTGATGCGGGGATTCGCGGTTGCGCTCCAGCCCATCAACATCCTCTATTGCCTGCTGGGCTGCCTGATCGGCACCCTGGTGGGCGTCCTTCCCGGCCTGGGGCCGACGGCGGCCATGTCGCTGCTGCTGCCGGCCACCTTCCACGCCCCCCCGGTGACGGCGATCATCATGCTCGCCGGAATTTACTACGGAGCCATGTATGGCGGGTCGACCACCTCGATCCTGGTCAACATCCCCGGGGAGGCCGCATCGGTCATGACCTGCCTGGACGGCTACCAGATGGCCCGCCAAGGCATGGCCGGACGCGCTCTCGGGATCTGCGCCTTCGGCTCCTTCATCGCCGGCACGCTGGGGTTGGTCGGGCTGACGCTTGTGGCGCCGCCGCTGGCGAAGTTCGCCCTGAGGTTCGGGCCTCCGGAGTATTTCTCGCTGATGTGCATGGGCCTGGTGGTCCTGAGTTTTCTGACCTCCACCTCCATGATCCGGGCCCTGATGATGGCCTGCTTCGGGGTTTTGCTGGGCACGGTCGGCATCGATACCGTGTCGGGGTCCGCACGGTTTACCTTCGGGGTCACCGAGCTGCTGGACGGCATCGGGCTGGTTCCTCTGGTCATGGGGCTGTTCGGCATATCGGAGATACTGGTCAACCTCGAACAGGCGACGGAGCGCGAAATCTTCAAAACCAAGGTCAAAGGGCTTCTCCCGACGCTCTCCGACTGGGCCCAGGCCAAGTGGGCCCTGTTGCGCGGGACCGTGATCGGATTCTGGCTGGGGATCCTGCCCGGAGGCGGTGCCGTGCTGGCGTCGTTCGTCTCCTACGCCGTGGAGAAGCGCGTTTCCAAGCACCCGGAAAAATTCGGCACGGGACTCATCGAGGGCGTGGCCTCACCGGAGGCGGCCAACAACTCGGCGGCTCAAGCGGCCTTCATCCCGTTGTTGACGCTGGGGCTGCCGGCAAATGTCGTCATGGCGCTCCTGCTGGGTGCGCTCATCCTTCACGGGGTGACGCCAGGGCCTCTACTGATGGCCCAAAACCCCGATATCTTCTGGGGCGTCATCGCCAGCATGTATTTGGGCAACATCATGCTGCTGGTTCTCAACCTCCCGCTGATCGGCCTGTGGGTGCAGCTGCTGCGGATCCCCTACCCGTATCTGATGCCGATGATCATCATCTTCTGCATCCTCGGGTCGTATTCGGTGGCAAACAGCATGGCAGACGTTTTTTTCATGTTTCTGTTCGGCATCGTCGGCTACGTCATGAAAAAACTGAACTTCGACTCGCCGCCCCTGGTCTTGGCGTTCGTTTTGGGTCCGCTGGTGGAGTACTACTTCAAGTCATCGCTCATGTTCTCGCGCGGCAGCTTCACTGTTTTCTTTACGCGGCCGATCAGCCTGATCTGTTTGACCATCACCGCCGCCATCTTTGCCTGGTCCATCGTATCCGGCCTGCGCCAGAAAGCGCAAATGCTCCCCCGAGAGCCCTGAGGCCTCACCGCGCCGCCCCCCCTTCGGAATGAAAGCGGATCAGCCCCTCCTGGCCCACGGTGGCCACGAGGCCGCCCCGGCGGTCGTAGATCCTGCCGATCGCCAGCCCCCGCGCCCTGCAGGCGTTGGGGCTGTGCATCGCGTACAGCAGCCACTCGTCCATGCGAAACGGCCGATGGAACCACATGACATGATCGAGGCTCGCCACCTGCATGGCCGGCTGCCAGAAGCTCTGCCCATGGGGATAGAGCGATGTCACCATCAGGCCGTAATCGGAGGCGTAGGCGAGCAGGTACTGATGGACGGCGGGGTCGTCGGGCATCCGGTCGATGGCCTTGATCCAGTTGTATCTCACCGGAGCGCGTTTTTCAGGGGCGAACGGGTTCATGGGGTCGACCGGCCGGACCTCGATGGGCCGACGGCACAGCAGTTTTTCACGGATGGGGGCGGGGATCTGCGCGGCGATGCGGTTGACCAACTCCAGCTCCGAGGGCAGGCCCTCGGGCCCGGGCACGGACGGCGCCGGCTCCTGATGGTCGAAGCCCGACTCCTCCACCTGGAAGGAGGCGGCCAGGTTGAAAATCGCCTGTCCTTTCTGGACGGCCACCACCCGGCGCGTGGTGAAGCTTTTGCCGTCGCGGATGCAATCGACGTTGTAGACGATCGGCCGTTTGACGTCGCCGGGCCTCAAGAAATAGGCGTGCAGGCTGTGGGCCCTACGCTCCGGCGGCACCGTCTGGTAGGCGGCCGACAGCGCCTGGCCGAGCACCTGGCCGCCATATACGTTGCCGAACCCGAGGTCCTGGCTCTGGCCGCGGAAAATGTTCTCCTCGATCGGCTCCAGCTTGAGCAGCTGCAGCAGCTGCCCCAGCACGTGGGTTTCGACACAGGTGGTTGCCACGCTCCTCCTTCCCCCATGACACCGCGCCTGCGTCAAACCGCCAACCGGCGCGTTGAAGACAGGCTGATCTTTCGGAACATCAATTTTTATCTGAGGCGAGCAAAATCTGGGAGACATCCCGGGCGATGTGCGGCGTGAATTCCATGAGCGCATCGGCCGCGGCCATTCCGCTCAACACGCCGATGGAGGCCTTCAGCCCGGCCCGCCGGCCCATCTCGACGTCGGTTGCGGCATCGCCCACCATGACGGCCCGGGACCGGTCGACGCCAAGCTCGGCAAGGATGAGCTCAACCATCTCCGGGTCCGGCTTCGGGCGCCTCACCGCATCCCCGCCCGCCACGAGGTCGACCCGGGCGCTCCAGCCGAGAAAATCCAGGGCGAGCCGCGCCCGTTGGCTAAGGTCGACCGTGGCCACGGCGACCCGGCAGCCGTTTCGGCGCAGGGCCCCGATCAGCGACCCCGCCCCCGGGATCGGACGAATGAAGCGCCCCGGGTCCCGGCACGACTCCTCGTCGGCCCGGTCGAAGGCCTGCGTGCAGACGAGGCCGGCGTCCCCCCGCCCGCAGCCGGCGAGGTATGCCGCGGCCGCTTGAATGACCGCCGCCCGTTTTTTGAGCCCGACCGGGCCTTCGGGCTTGAGACGGCCGGCGGCGTCGTCCAACCCCATGGCCCCCCTCAGCCCGGGCTCATGCTCCGCCTCCAGGCCGAGCGCGCGGCAGATCAGCCGCGCCCGCAGGGCCACCATCTGCGACCAGTAGCGATAGAGCTCGATCAGGGTCCCGTCCTTGTCGAAAATCACCAAGCGGACATCGCGGATGAGGCATTGGTTGACCGATAGGCTGACCACGCTTGCCGTCCACTGGACCTGATCGCCGTTGGATCAGGCAAATTCGGACAGAATCTCCTGCTCCGCCCGAAAGACATGGGCGATGAGGGCGGCTCGGATCCACATGCCATTGCGCTCCTGGCGCCAGTAGGCGGCCCGCGGGTCCTTGTCCACCGCCACCTCGATCTCGTAGCGCCGCGGCAAGGGATGCATGATGGCGCAGTGGGCGTGGATCCTGGCCAGGTGCTCTTTCTTGAAATGGAAATCCGGGTAGGTCTCGGTTTCGCGGCTGGGGTCGGCGGCGTACTCGTTCTGGATGCGGGTCATGTAGATAGCGTCGACCTTGGGCAGGACGCTCTCGAAATCCGCGGTCTCGTGGAACGGAATGGCGTGCCTTTTCAAAAAAACCTTGATGTCCTCCTTCATCCGGAAGACTTCGGGCGCCACGTAGTAGATGGTGACGTCCTTGTAGTTCCTCAGCAGGTAGGAGAGCGATCGCACCGTGCGGCCGCGCTTCAAGTCCCCGACCATGGCGATCCTCTTGCCGTCGATGCCGCCGATGCTGGCGAACTCGCGCCGGAGGGTGTAGATGTCGAGCAGGGCCTGGGTCGGGTGCTGGTCCGGGCCGGAGCCCCCGTTCAGCACCGGCACCGGCCGCTCGGTCTGGTTCAGCACCCAGGCAGTCTTTTCGGCAAAACCAGCCTCGGGGTGGCGCGATATGATCAGGTCCACGTAGCTCGCGAAGGTGCGGATGGTGTCCTCGGGCGACTCCCCCTTGACCTCGGAGCTGGTGCTCGTGCCGCGGCTTTCGGAAACGTTCAACCCCAGGAGAAAACAGGCGTTCTGGAAGGAGAGGAAGGTGCGGGTGGACGGCTGCACGAAGTAGAGCATGGCCCGCTTGTGGGGCAGGAGCCGGCTCAGCTTCTGAGCGCCCATCTTGGTCTTGGCCAGCAGCCGGATCTTATCCGCGAGATCACAGAGCTCGTCCAAAAACTCGCGATCGAATTGTTGGGCATAAATGACATCGAAGATGCGGCCTCTGATTTTGAAAAAGTCGAGTTTCTCATCTACCGGTTTGGCGAAAAAGTCGTCCCATCCCTCGTAGGTCTGGCGGGTGGTCTCCGCGATCTGTTCCATGGCGCTCTCCTGATGGTGGGGGGTTGCGGCAGGAATCGTTTCCGAATTGAAATCATCCTCTAAAAAATGTTGTGTGTCAATAGCCGCATGGGCACATCCTGTTGTGTTTTCAGTGCCGGCGCGGTCGGGCGCGTTCGCTTGACAGCGGGGCAACGATAATTAAGGATTCTGCGTAAAAGCGCCGCCCGCCGATTGCGGTTGAATTCTCATTGGAGCAGACCCGCTCTGCCGGCAACGCTTATGCCGAACCGGTTTTTCCGAAGGAACCCGCAGGATGCAATCGATGCCACCGATTCGATTCGACCCGCAGAACGATCTGGCGCCTACCTCCTTCGACGAAGCGCTCTGCCGCCTGGCCCTCGAGCTGAAACGGCTGGGGCTGCCTTGGTCGCCCCATGTCGGCTGTTTCGCCTGGGACCCGGACGGTCGCATCCGGCCGGAGTCCCCTTTTCCCAACAGAGTTTACTTCATCCTGAGCCTGCCGCGGTTCATCGACATTTTCGGCAGCATCGAGGCGATCGCGGAGCGGCTGGTGTGGTTGCCGACCTGGCACCAGGCGCGGTTGCTCTGCCGTAAGCTGGGAGCCGATGCCCCGCACCCGAGCGGGCGCTTGAGCCCCGAGGCGGCAGCCGACCCCGCCGAGGAGCTCGCCTCTCTCTACAAGCGGCTGATCATCAGGCTTGGCGGATGAGCAGCGGAGGCCGTGATGGCCATGGATCGCAATGTGTTGGGAACGGAGCTGCAGAATTTTTTCGGACCGGGGTATGTAAAACCGGGCCGCTGGATTCCGGCCGGCACGTCGTCTGCGCCCGGGCGAGTCGAGAGTTCTTGGAATTCACCAAGAGCCGCGGCAACGACCCGAGCACCCCGCGGCCGGGGTTTGCGGGGCTTGCGCCCGGCGACCGCTGGTGCCTCTGCGCCCGGCGCTGGAAGGAGGCCTTAGAGGCGGGGGGCGCCCCACCGGTCGTTCTGGAGGCGACACACGCCTCGGCACTGCGCTATGTGGGACTGGAAGCGCTCAAGGGGCGCCGCAGCGGTGAGGGCTGATACCGCCGCCAGGAGTGCGGGAGTCGGCCGGAGCCCGCGCCTTGTCCGGGTAGCGCGCAGATTGCCCGCATCGGCGCAGCGGGTGTGGGACCTTTTGACGGATACGGACGAATGGCCGCGGTGGGGGCCGACCGTCACGGGGGTCCGCTCATCGGAGCGCTTCATCGTCGAAGGCTCCCGGGGAAGGGTGCGCACCCCCATCGGCGTTTGGCTTCCTTTCACGGTCACGGCCTATGAGCACCTCAGCTGCTGGGGGTGGAGGGTCGCCGGGATCGAGGCCACCGGGCATCGGCTGACCGCACTTGGACCGGACTCCTGCGAGGTGGTTTTCGAACTGCCGCTCTGCTGGGGCCCCAACGCGTTCATCTGCCGGCGGGCCGCCCGGAACCTGGCAAGGCTTTCGGCGCCGGGCCGGAGTTGACCAATGGCACTACCCGTCCAATGTTAGAATAAAATTCTCTGCAAAGAAATGGAGCTGGCGATGAACTTGAATGAATGCAAACAGGAGCGTTTCTCGAGCAAGACCATCGGGCTGGTCTTTCTGGTCGCATCGGTCCTGCTGTTTGTGGTTGGGCTGATGATCGTGCCGGTGGTGGGCATCATCTTCGCGGTTCCCCTGCTGATCCTGGGCGTCACGATGCTCGCGGCCCCGGAGAGCAAGACCTGCCGCATGATCCGGGAGAAGCTGGGGGCGAAATGACCCCCCCCCGGTCCAGACGGCCCGGACGGCCGCCTGGACCGGGGGTTGCACTTTCAACCGGCAGCATTCACCCCAGAATCGCTTTGAGGTCGGCCTCCGCGGTTCCGATCGGCTGAATGTTGAAGTTTTTAACCAGCGTGTCGAGCACATTGGGCGTTATGAACGCCGGCAGGGACGGGCCCAGGCGGATGTTCTTGAGCCCCAGGTGCAGCAGCGCCAGCAGGACGCACACCGCCTTTTGTTCGTACCAGGAGATGATCAGCGAAAGCGGCAGCTCGTTGACCGACACGTTGAAGGCCTTGGAGAGGGCCGAGGCGATCTGCACGGCCGAGTAGATCGAAGAAGCGGAACTTGCCGCACGCCAGGGTCAGCACCACGCAGTCCTTGGGAACTTTTTCTACGAACTCGGCGTAGTAGTTCCGCCCCGGTTTGGCCCCGTCGCAGCCCGCCACGAGGAAAAAATGCCGGATCGCGCCGGACTTGACGGCTGCGATCACCTTGTCCGCCACCTCCAGAACCGAATTGCGGGCAAACCCCACCATCACCTCTTTTCCGTTCTCGTCCTCCGGGAAGCCGGGCAGCGCCAGCGCCCGGTCGATGACGGGCTTGAAGTTCAAGTCGGAGATGTGCAGCACTCCGGGCCAGCCCACCAACCCGCTGGTGAAGATGTTCTGTTTGTAGTCGTCCTTCGGCCGTTGGATGCAGTTGGTGGTCATCAGGATGGCGCCGGGAAAATCGGGAAACTCCCGGATCTGGTTCTGCCAGGCCGTTCCATAGTGGCCGTAGAAATGTTGGTACTTTTTCAGCTTCGGGTAGCCGTGGGTGGGCAGCATCTCCCCGTGGGTGTAGACATAGATGCCCTTGCCTTCGCTCTGCTTTAGCAGCTCCTCGAGGTCCTTGAGGTCGTGGCCCGAAATCAGAATGGCTTTGCCCTTCTTGTGGCCCAAAGGGACCTTGGTCGGCACGGGGTGGCCGTAGACGCCCGTGTTGCCCGCATCCAGAAGTTCCATGGCCCGCAGGGCGGCCTCCCCGCACTTGAGGGCCATGCCCACCCATTGATCCAGGCTCAAATCGGTCCGCTGGATGGCGGCCAGCCCCTCATGCACATACGCGTAGACTTTGTCGTCCGTCTGCCCGAGTATTTGGGCGTGGTCCGCATAGGCGCTGACGCCCTTGATCCCGAAAAGCACCGTGTGCTTCAGCGAGAGGATATCCGGGTTCTCGGCGGGGTAGGACTTCAAGCCGAGCGGCTCGGCCTGCTGGACCAGCTCCTCCACGCTGGACTTCGGCACCAGGGTCGACGCTCCGCCGGGAAAATCGAGCCTCCCCCCGGCAGATTTGACTTTCTGCTTGAGGCGCTCCCTTTTCGCAGCCGCCTCGCGGATCAGGCCGACGAACCGCGCCGGGTCGAAATCGACGTTGGTCAGGGTCGAAAAGGCCGCCTGGACGGTAAAGGCATTCACCTCCGGGTCGCAGACCCCCACCTTGCGCCCTTCGACGGCGACCTGGGACAACCCCATGAGGGTGTAAAGGAGAAGATCCTGCAGAGCGGCCACTTCCGGCTGCTTGCCGCACACACCCAGCACCGTGCACCCGGTGCCTTTCGCGGTCTGTTCGCACTGGTAGCAGAACATGGGCAACCTCCTTTCGGTGTTACGAGGTTAGAACAACGTTCCCCTGCCTCATACCCTCCGCGAACGGCGCGCACATTGATCTAAGTCAATCGCCCTTGCGCGCGTCCCGGTCGATCCATTCCTGCATCAGCCGTCGAACCTGCAGCAGCCGCAGGTCGCGCTGCCGCAACAGATCCTCGAGCTCGCGGCCGCTCCAATCGAAAAATCCGCGGCCGGTCTTGACCCCAAGGCGGCCTTCGGCGACCAGGCGCTCCAGGGTCGGCGAACGATCGCTTCCGGATGCCAGGTGGACGGGCTCCCCCTTTATGTTGTTGAGAGTCGCATCCAATCCGGCGAAGTCGTAGCGCGCCACAACGCCCATCACGGGAAGACGGATGGCCAAACTGGCCTTGGCCGCCCGATCGATCTCTGCGGGGTCGGCAATGCCGGCATCTATGAGATGAAAAATCTCCCGGCCGAGGGCGCGCTGCAGGCGGTTGATGATGAAACCCGGTATGTATTTCTTCATGCTGATGCAGGTCAGCTTCAGGGTTTCCAGGAAATTTCTGAGCCGGACGACCGCGGCCGGGTCGGTCTTCGGCCCCGGCACGAGCTCCACCAGGGGAATGATATAGGCCGGATTATAGAAGTGGGCGATCAGCAGGCGCGCTTGCAGCCCCTCCGGCGCCAGAGAAAATACGTCCATGTAGGAGGTCGTGCTGGCGACCAGGGCATCGGCCCCGAGGCGGCGGCCGAGGTGCTGGAAGAGCTCCCGCTTGGCCGCGGCTTTTTCCACAACGGCTTCCACGACCAGATCGACCCCCGGCAGGCTTTCGTCCAGTCCGCACTCCGGCGTGATGCGCGCGAGAACGGCGTCGGCTTCCAGTCCGTATTCCCGGTGAAGCTTCAGGCCGTCGAGGTGGGATTCGATCAGCTTCAGGGCCCTATCGAGCCGCTCCCGGCTGAGGTCCACCAGCCTGACGGAGCAGCCGCCCAAGGCAAACAACAGACCGATCCCGTGTCCCATCGTCCCGGCGCCGATGACCGTCACCGTTTTAAACTTCTCTCCCATTTTTCCTCCATCTGCTGGCAGCGTGGAACGGCACGTCCTGGATCGCACTTTCGGCCAAAAGTGTCAACGATATCAGCGGCCATTGACGCCGGGCCTCCTATTTTGGGAGTTGATCAAGATGGACAAGTCTGACATAGTCGCAAACGTTATCTTCGCGTTCACCTTGATGTCGAGGAGTTCGGCATGCCGATTGGACCCCTGAAGCAGCACCTTCTCAAAAAGATCAGCGAGGCCTGCCGCGAGGCGTTTCAACACGCGGCGGGGGAGATGGAGATCGGTTTTCCGCCCGATCTGCAGCTCGGCCATTTCGCAGCAGGCTGCTTCCCGTTGGCGAAGGCGCTGCGCCGCAGCCCGGCCGAGATCGCCAAGACCATCGCTGCCGGCATCGCGCCGGATGACGTCGTTCAAACGGCGGCCGCCGCCGGGCCTTACATCAATTTCACGCTTCACCCCCGGCGCCTTTTCGGGGAGGTCGTTGCCGAGATCGCCTCCGCCGAAGACCGCTACGGCGATGCGCGCACCGGCGAGGGCCGGCGGGTGATGGTCGAGTACCTTTCGCCCAACACCAACAAGCCCCTGCACCTGGGGCATCTGCGCAACGCCGCCCTGGGCATGGCGGTGTCGCGCATGCTCGCCGCCGTCGGCCACCCGGTGGTCAAATCGATCCTGATCAACGACCGCGGGGTGCACATCTGCAAGAGCATGCTCGCCTGGGAGCGCTTCGCCCACGGCGCGACCCCCCAGTCCGCAGGCGTGAAGGGGGACCACTTCGTCGGCAAGTGGTACGTGCGCTACGCCGTCGAGTCCGAGAGGGACCCGTCGCTGGAGACGGCCATCCAGGAGATGCTCCTAAAGTGGGAAGCGGGCGACCCGCAGACGCTCGCGCTCTGGCGGCGCATGAACCAGTGGGTCTACGATGGTTTTGCCGAGACCTACCGCAGCTTCGGCATGCGCTTCGACGTCTTCTACTACGAGTCGGAGACCTACAAACTCGGCAAGGACGTCATCGCCGCGGGCCTTCAGCAGGGCGTTTTCGCGAGGGACGAACGCGGCAACACGCTCTTCCATCTGCCGGAGAAGGATTTCGGCCTCGAGAAGAACGGGTTGACGAAAAGGGTCACGGTGCTCAGGCCGGACGGAACCAGCCTCTACATCACCCAGGACATCGGCACGGCCATCCGCAAGGTGACCGAGCACAGCCTGGACGCGTCGGTCTATGTGGTTGGCAGCGAGCAGGAGCATCACTTCAAATGCCTGTTTGCCATTCTCCGTGCGCTGGGCTACGCCTGGGCCCCCAACTGCCACCACCTCTCCTACGGGATGGTCTACCTGCCCGAGGGCAAGATGAAGTCGCGCGAGGGCAAGGTGGTGGACGCCGACGACCTGATCGCGGCGATGATCGAGCTGGCCGAGGAGGAGATCCGCCGGCGCGATCCCGAACAGCGGCTTTCCGAGGGCGAAATCCGGCGCCGGGCAGAGGTGATCGGCGTCGGCGCGATCAAGTACTACCTGCTGCGCGTGCGCCCCGCCCAGAGCATCAACTTCGACCCGGCCGAGTCCATCTCCTTCGACGGGTTCACCGGGCCCTACTGCCAGTATGCCTATGCCCGCATCTTCGGGATACTCGAGAAGGCCGGCCGCCGCGGCCTCACGGAGCAGAAGGCCGACTGCGGATTGCTTGGCAATTTAGAGGAGCTGCTGCTGCTCAAGATGCTGATCCAGTTCCCCGAGGAGCTGGCGAGCGGGGTGGCCGAACACAACCCCGCGCGGGTGGCGGTGCACGTCTTCAACACGGCCCGCGCCTTCAACCAGTTCTACAACAAGCACGCCGTGATCCAGGCCGAGAACCCGGCGCTGGCCGCCGCCCGCCTGGCCCTGATCCGGGCCACGGCGGCCGTGCTGAAACGGGGACTCGCGCTGCTGGGCATCGGAGTCCTGGAGAACATGTAGCCGCCATTCCAGGGCGGGGGCGCCGTTTTTTCGGCGGATGGGTCTATTCACTCTGCGGCACAACCGGTTCTCTTTTTCCCGACGCAAAAAGCTTGACAATATATTTAGGCCGGCCTAAATACATATAGATAAGTAAATATAACTATTTGAAAAATAATGCTATAATCATATTAATACGGATAATATCTTTTCCCTTACACGCCTTGGGTTCTCGGCCTTGCGAGGCCGACCGTCACCGGTAGGAGTCGATGGATGCGATTTGCGGTGAATCTGGCTCGATTCCAAAAAGACTTTGACGAGATGTCCCGCATCGGGCGAACCCCCGAGGGCGGAGCCAGCCGGCTCTCTTTCTCCCCCGCAGATCGGGCCGCCCGGGATTTTGTCTCAACCAAAATGCGCGCGGCGGGGCTGGAGGTTTTTCAAGACCCTGCCGGGAACCTGCACGGGCGCCGAGCCGGAACCGAACCCGGGCCAACGGTGGCGACCGGATCCCATTCCGATAGCGTCGAAAACGGCGGCCATTTCGACGGCGTCGTCGGCCTGCTGGGGGCCATCGAGGTGATGCGCACGCTCAACGACGCAGGGGTCAAAACCCGCCGCGGCCTCGAGGTGGTTTGCTTTCTGGCCGAGGAGCCGAACTGTTTCGGCCTGAGCTGCTTCGGCAGCCGGGCCTTGAGCGGAAAATTGAATCGGTCGCTGCTGTATGGCCGCAGCGATCGCAGCGGGCGAACGTTGTCGGCCGCCCTGGAATCCTTGGGCGTGGCGCCCGCAGCCATCCTCGATTTGAACCCCCAGGCCTTTCGCTATCATGCCTTCGTCGAAGTTCACGTGGAACAAGGCAAGACGCTCTTTACGGAGAAGATCCCGTTGGGCCTGGTCACCGAAATTGTCGGCGCCTACCGCTACAAGGTGAAGTTCAAAGGCCAGGCGGACCACTCCGGTGGAACGCCGATGGACCAGCGCAGGGATGCGCTGGCGGCCGCCGCCGAGGCCATCCTGGCCGTTGAACGCATTTGCCGAAAATACCACCCGCAGGACATTGTCGGAACCGTGGGCGTCATTCAGGTGTCGCCCTGCATGATCAACGTGATTCCGGGAGAGTGCGAGATCATCATCGAGGTGCGCGGTCGCGTTCATTTCCCAAAATCAACCCCGGTTGCGGAGATCAAAAAGGCGCTTCAGGGCCTTTGCCGGCAGCGCCGGGTTGAGCTTCAAATCGAAACCCTCATGGAAGACGAATCGCAACCGGTATCGCCGAAGGTGCTCCAGGCGCTGGAGCAGAGCGCGATAGAGCTCGGCGTTCCCTTCATGCGAATGCCCAGCCGAACCGGCCATGACGCCATGCACATGGCGCAACTGGCGGATGTGGGCATGATTTTTCTGCCCAGCCGCGACGGGATCGGACACCATCCGTCGGAATGGACCGATATGGAAGATATCGAAAAGGGGCTGCAGCTGCTGGCGGCCACGTTGGTTAAACTGGCCAATGCCTGATGCGGCGGGCGGGTCGGGCGCAGCGCATTGCGCCGGCCCGATCGGCTCGTATCCTCCAGAGAGGAGGCGTGCATGCGTCGCTGGGACATCACCGGCACCGCGGTCATCACCGCAGTTGGCGTGTACGTGGTTTGGGAGGGATGGCGGCTTGGCTTCGGTGCGTTTGAATCACCGGGACCCGGCTTCATTGCCGTATTCGCCGGCTCGCTTCTCGCCCTTTTTTCGACCGCCAACATGGTTCTTACGGTCGCCAAATATCAAAAGACGGCTGCCCGGCCGTTCTGGCCGGAGACGGATTCGCTTCGAAAAGTTCTGTTGACCATGGCCGGCCCCGTCGCTTTCGTCCTTTTATTGAACGCGCTGGGGTTTTTCCTCTGCTCGTTGGGCATGCTCATCTATCTGTTCCGGGTCATCCACCCGCACCGAATTTCTCTCACCCTTGTCTTGGCCCTGTCGACAGCGCTGGTCTGCCTGGTCCTCTTCCAGTTTGTCCTGAAAGTTCAATTTCCTCAGGGGGTGATCAACTTCTACCACGTGAAGGGATGGCTCTTTTAGATGGATGTGATAGCGAATCTCCTGCACGGCTTCAACGTGGCCATCGCGCCCATGAACCTTCTGGTGTGCTTCATCGGTGTATTCGTGGGCACCCTGATCGGTGTTCTGCCGGGCATCGGGCCGCTGGGGGCGATCGCCCTGCTGCTGCCGAGCACGTTTTACATCCCTCCGGAATCCGCCCTGATCATGCTGGCCGGCATCTACTACGGCGCGATGTATGGCGGCTCCACCACCTCCATACTGGTCAACATCCCCGGCGAAGCGGCCAGCGTCATCACCTGTCTCGACGGCCACCAGATGGCCAAGCAGGGGCGCGCAGGCCCGGCCCTTGGGATCTGCGCCTTCGGCTCCTTCATCGGCGGCACCATCACGGTTTTTCTGCTCGCCGCGCTGGCCCCGCCGCTTGCCCGGCTTGCGCTGCGCTTCGGCCCGCCCGAATATTTTTCACTGATGGTCCTCGGTCTCAGTGTCCTTGTCTACCTGGCCAACGGGCCGGTGCTGAAAGCCTTGGTGACGGCCGCGTTGGGTATGGTTTTAGGAATAATCGGAACCGATGTGATCTCCGGCCGCAGCCGCTTTACGTTCGGCCTGTTCGAGTTGGACGACGGCATCGGGATTATTCCGGTGGTGATGGGCTTGTTCGGGATTTCCGAAGTGCTGCTGAATATTGAAAAGAAAATGGAACGCAGTATCGCCGCCGTTAAGCTCAAAGGCCTGTTGCCCAGCCTTCAAGACTGGAAGGAAAGCCTCGCCCCCATCTTTCGGGGGACCTTCCTGGGCTTTTTTTTAGGGATTCTCCCGGGCGGGGGATCGATCATTTCATCGTTTGCATCCTACGCCATGGAGAAGAAGCTATCGCGGGCTCCGGAGAAGTTCGGCCACGGGGCCATTGCCGGCGTGGCCGGGCCCGAGACCGCCAACAACGCGGCCACCAGCGGCGCCTTTATCCCGCTGCTGACGATCGGCATTCCCACGAACGCCGTGATGGCCCTCATGCTGGGGGCCCTGGTTATCCACGGGCTGCAGCCGGGCCCCCTGATCATGAAGGAGCAGCCGGCCCTGTTCTGGGGGACGATCGCCAGCATGTACATCGGCAACCTCATGCTGCTCCTGCTCAACCTGCCGTTCATCGGGATCTGGGTCCAAATTCTCAAGGTGCGCTACACGATCCTGTTTCCGTTCATCATACTGTTCTGCCTGATCGGGGTCTTCGGTGTGAACTACAGCCGGCTCGACATTTGGATCATGCTGATATTCGGAGTCTGCGGCTATGTCATGCGCAAGCTGGAGTACGAGCTGGCCCCCCTGGTCCTGGCTCTGATCTTAGGCCCGATGTTTGAGAGTTCGCTCCGGCAGTCCTTGATCATTTTCAACGGGAACCCGTTGGTTTTTTTCACGCGGCCCATATCGGCCGCCTTTCTATTGGGGGCGCTGCTGCTGCTGCTTTCAAACCTGCTTCCATGGATGCGCGCCCGCAAGAAATATCTGGCCGACGCCGATTGACGAAAATTCCGGGCTGGCCGGGGCCCCGCGGGGTTTCGCCGGCCCGCAGCCGGCCGGCCGGCGATCCACCCATCTCACTCGCTGCCCATTGCGCAGCACGAATCAACCCACAGAAAGGAGATTCCGGATGATTGCCACAAGAGGATTTAAAATGATGGTCGTCGTTTTTGCGGGGATATGGCTGAGTGGTGTCGGTCTCTCGGCGGCGGACTATCCCGACAAACCGGTCAACCTGATCATCGGTTTTGCCGCCGGCGGCGAGACGGACACCGTCGTGAGGGCCCTGAACGACAAGCTGACCGCCAACCTGGGCGGGCAGACCGTGGTCCTCAACAAGCCGGGCTCCGGTGGACTCCTGGCCGCCCAGCAGGTCGCCAACGCTGCACCTGACGGATACAACCTGCTGGTGCTCAGCCTGTCGCACGTCCTGCGTCAAGCGGCCGACGACAAGACCCCATTCAACGTGTTGACCGATTTCGAACCCGTGAGCCGGATCGTGACCCAGCCGATCGTGCTGGCGGTCAACAAGGAGTCGCCCTTTCAGACGATCGAGCAGATGATCCAATATGCCAAGGACAACCCGAACAAACTCAATTTTGGGTCTCCCGGAGTCGGGAGTTTGGGGCATTTCTCCGGCGAACTGTTCAAAGGCGCCACCAAGATATCCTTCAAACACGTACCTTTTTCGGGTTCAGCGCCCAGCGTGACCGCCTTGATGGGCGGGCACATCGACTTTCTGGTGACGGCGCTGCCGGCCATTTCCGGCAAGGTCTCCTCCGGCGACCTTCGCATCCTGGCCTCCTACGCCGACAAGCGTCTGCCCGAGATGAAAGAGGTTCCCACCTTCAGCGAGAAAGGCTATCCCAACGTGGTGATGTACGGGTGGTTCGGATTCGCCGCTCCAGCGAAAACCCCTCCGGCGATCGTGCAGAAGCTGAACCAGGCCGTCGGCCGGACCATCCAGGACCCGGGCATGGAGGAGGTGTTGAAGAAGCTCGGGTTCAACCCCGCCTATCTCACGTCGGCCGAACTGAAAACCTTCATCGCCGATGAGCTCAAGCGCGCTGCGGAAATCGCCAAGCGAGAAAACATCGTCATCAATTGAGCCATCGAGCGAGCGTTCCGATCCGTCGCCTCCGGGGTGTTCGCCGGCGGCCCGTTCAACCGCGCCCCGGGAAGTTTTCAGCGTCGCACGGCGTTCACGCTGCTGGAGGCGCAAAAACGTCCCGGGACGACCCATCTGACTGTCGGTTATGGCGGTTCGATATTTGAAAAAGCTGGGCGGCAGTGCAACGGCTTCCGGGGGAGGGCGCCTCCGCAAAACCCTCCCGCGGTATTTTCTGGTTCAGAGCGGGGTGTTGAACCGGATCGAAAAGGGGGAGTACGGCCCGGGGGACATGATCCCCACCGAAAAGGAGTTGGCGCGCGCCTTCGGGGTCAGCATCGGGACCGTCAAAACGGCCTTGCTGAACTTAGTCCATTCCGGATTGCTGTTTCGGGTTCAGGGCAAGGGTACGTTTGTCTCCGGCTCGATGCTCGGCCGCGACCAGCTGAGACTGTACCATTTCGTTTCCGACTTTGAGAACCAGGATGCCCCTCTCAAAATCCGGTTTCTCGGCATCGCGCGCCAACGCGCGGCACCGCCCGCGTGCCGGTATTTGAACATCGCGCCTGGCGGGGCGGTGATCCGACTCGACCGGATTTTCACCCTGAAAAACGCACCGGTGGTCTATGCCTCCTCCTTTCTGCCCGGCAGCCGCTTCGAGGGGATCGACCGATTCCCGCGGGAGACGTTTGAGAACAAACCGCTCTACCAGCTGATCGAAGATGTTTATAAGCTGCCGACCCTGCGCTACCAGGAGATGTTCGCCGCCAGCCTGGCGCACGGCGGCATCAGCGGCCACCTGAAGGTGCCCGACGGGTTCCCGCTGCTGCAGGTCGACATGCTGGCCCTGTCGTTTAAAAACCGGCCGATCGAATTCCGCACCAGCTATTGTCGCACAGACGGCGTGAAGCTCTTCCGCATGCCCGTGAAGATGAGGGCTCCCGCCAAATGAAAGCGTGGCGCCCGCGGCGCCTGAACATGGGGAATTTCCCTTGAACGGGCTTCACGGCCCAATGCCGCGGCGGCGGGCGGGGCGCAGGCCGATTCGAAAGCGCCGCGGCCTTGAAACGAGGGCCGGCAGGGGGGGTATGCGAAGCGCGTTCCTATAATTTTTCGTGATCGTGATAGAGAATCCGGTCCTTCATGATCATCGTCCCGATCCCCTTGTAGGTGAAGATCTCGAGCAGAATGCAGTGCGGGATCCGGCCGTCGATGATGTGGGTCCGGCCCACCCCCTTTTGCAGGGCTTCGATGCAGCCCTGCACCTTCGGGATCATCCCGCCCACGATGACCTTGCGGTCGATCAGCTCGTGCACCTCTTTGATGGTGAGGGCGGAGAGCACCTCGCCCTGGCTGCCCTGGGACTTCACGCCCTCCACATCGGTCAGGAAGATCAGCTTTTCGGCCTTCATCGCCGCGGCGATCTCGCCGGCCACGTCGTCGGCGTTGATGTTGTAGCTCTCGCCGTGCGGCCCGATGCCGATCGGCGCCACCACGGGGATGTACTCGTCGCGCGCCACCAGCGCGAGCAGCGATGAGTTGACCCGGGCGATTTCGCCCACCTGTCCCAAATCCACCTCGTTGCCCGCGCTGAAGGCCCGGCGCTTGGTGCACTCGATCAGCCGCCCGTCGATCCCGCACAGCCCGATGGCCTTGCCGCCCTTTTCGTTCAGGAGCGAGACGATCTCCTTGTTGGTCTTGCCCACCAGCACCATCTGGGCGATTTCCATGGTGGCGGCGTCGGTGACCCGCAGGCCGTTGACGAATTGGCTCTTGATCTCGAACTTCTCGAGCGTTTTCGTGATCTCCGGCCCGCCCCCGTGGACCACGATCGGGTTCATGCCGATGAATTTCAAGAGCGTGATGTCCTCCATCACGCAGTGCTTCAACTCCGCGTTGATCATGGCATTGCCGCCGTACTTGACGACGACCGTCTTGCCGTAGAGCTTCTGGATGTAGGGCAGCGCCTCGATCAGAATTTCCGCCTTCTTGATGAGCGTGTCCATTTCGCTGCACTGCATGACACCACCTCCTTAGGTAAGCACCCCTTTGGCGCGGGGGGCGCCGTTTCCTGCGCCGGCGCGCGCACTCGTCGCGATCGGGGCGGCTCAGCCGCTGCGATCGTCGCGGTCGCGCCGCGGCGGAATCCCCACAGAGCGAGCTGAACGTGAAAGGGCCGGTCGGCCACGAAGTAAACCTTATCTGCTCGCTCGTTGTCAAGGGACCCAAGCGTCCCCCCCGGGATCCCGGCGCCGGACGCGGTCGCATGCGGCCCCCACTTTCAACTTGACAGCGAACGGGCGCTCCCGTAGGATGAACTATATGGTCAGCAGGTCATCAGACAACTATGCTCTCCTCGCCACGCCTCCCCTTCCGGAGCAGATTGCGGCGATTCTCATGCGCCAGATAGCCGACGGGCGCTACCTGCCGGGAGCAAAGATTCCCCCGGAATCGCAGCTGAGCGGAGTCTTCGGCGTCAGCCGCTCGGTGGTGCGGGAGGCGATCTCCCGGTTGAAAACCGAGGGGCTCCTGGTCTCCCGCCAAGGCAAAGGGGTGATGGTGCTGGACCCCTCCGCCCGCGCCACCTTCCGCATGGAGGGGATCGACCGCCGGTCGCGACCGGAGGTCGCCCAGTTTTACGAAATGCGCGCCGTCATCGAGAGCGAAACCGCAGCCCTGGCGGCCCGCCGGCGAAAGCCGAACGACCTCAAACGGCTGCGCACCGCTCTGGCGCGGATGGCCCGGGCGGTGGAGGAGGGCTCCGACGGCACCCAGCCCGACCTCGACTTCCACCGCATCATCGCCGAGATGAGCGGCAACAGGTATTTGAGAGACCTCATGGGCTATTTGAACGCCAAGGCCGCAGGCTTCATCCGCGCGGCGCGCGAGCACTCCAGCCGCAGCGCCACACTTCCAGCGAAGGTCCAGCTGGAGCACGAACGCATCTTCGCGGCGATTGCCGGCGGCAATGCGGACGCTGCGCGGTCCACCTCTATGCGGCACCTGCACAGCGCCGCGCGGCGCCTGGGCATTCGAACCTTGGGCGCTTGACAACGTTGCAACGGATGTGACGCACCATGCACGAGATCACCAGCCAGAGCGCCGAAACGGCTTCGTTCGAAGCCGTCCGCCGGGTGGAGGGCTTCGAAAACATCGCGGCCGAATTCCCGGCCTACCTCACCGACGAGTCCAAGTTCTCCTGCAAGCCCTTCGACCATCTCTTCTTTCCGCGAAGCGAAGCCGAGCTGGCCGCGGTGATGAGGGAGATGGGCCGGCGCGGGACCCGGGTCACCTTCGCGGGCGCCCGCACGGGGCTCGTGGGGGGCTGCGTGCCCGACCAGGGGGCGCTGATCTCCCTTGAGAACTTCGACCGGATCCTCGCCCTTTACTATGACGCGCCGTCGGCCGAGTGGCGGCTCAAGGCCCAGTGCGCCGTCAACCTGCGGACCATCGCCGCCCAGCTCGCGGTGAAGAGCCTCCCCGACATCGAACGCTGCGCCGACGGCATGAGCTTGCTCGAGATGGACCGCTTCCGGCAGGACCCCGATCACTATTTCTATCCGCCGGACCCGACCGAGATGAGCGCCTCCCTGGGGGGCACGGTGGCCACCAACGCCTCGGGGGCCCGCACCTTCCGCTACGGGCCGACCCGCGACTGGGTGCGCGGGGTCCGCGTCATGCTGGCCAATGGAGAGCTTCTGGACATTCCTCGGGGCAAGTATTTCGCATCACCGGCCGGCACCTTCACCGTGACCGACAGCGCCGGGCGCGACTTCAAGGTTTCCGTCCCCAGCTACGGCTCCCCGCGCACCAAGAACACGGCCGGGTTCTTCGCCACCCCGCACATGGACCTGGTCGATCTTTTCATCGGCTCGGAGGGGGCCTTCGGCGTCATCACCGCGGTGACCGTGGCCCTGCTCAAGCGGCGGCCGAAGATCTCGGTGGTTCAGTTTCTCACGGATGACGACCAGGCGATCGCCCTGGTCGAGGCGCTGCGCGCCGACCCCCGCATCCGGCTCGACTTCTTGGAGTTCTACTCCGGGACCGCGGTCGACCTGCTGCGCCGGCGGCAGGAGCGGGATGCCCGGTCGGTGGGGACCCCCGCCATCCCGCCGGCGGCCGGGGCGGCCCTCTTTTTCGAGCTCGATTTCGACCCCGCGGACCGCAGCGTGCAAATGGAAGCCCTCGATGCGGCGATCACCCGCTGCGGGGCCTCGCCGGCAGACTCCTGGTCCGCCTACGAGAGCCGGGAACTGGAGCGGCTCAAGAACTTCCGCCACATCCTGCCCGAGACCATCAACGCCCTGATCGCCGAGCGCAAAAAGAAACACCCCGGCCTGCACAAACTGGGCACCGACCTGGCCGTGCCCGACGAGCGCCTGGCCGACATGTGGGCCGTCTACCGGGACGCGCTGGCCGGGGCCGGCCTCGAATGGGCGGCCTTCGGCCACATCGGCAACAACCACCTGCACATCAACATCCTTCCGCGCGACATGGAGGATCTCGCCCGGGCGCTGGGCCTCTATCAGATGTTCGCGGAAAAGGCGGTCGCCTTCGGCGGGACGGTCTCGGCCGAGCACGGCGTCGGCAAGCTCAAGGCCAAGTTTCTCAAAACCATGTACAGCGAATCCGAAATCGAGCAGATGCGCGCGGTAAAGCGGGCCCTGGACCCGCAGCTGCTCTTGAATCCGGGGAATATCTTTGAATGAAAGGGCCCAAGGATTCAAGGGGTCGAGGGTTCGAGTGAACTGCTCAAACACTACAAAGAGCTGAAAGTATGGCAGAGAGCCTATCGCCTTTGCCTTGAAATCTATAAAATTACGAAGGCCTTTCCGAAGGATGAACCATACAATCTGACAGCACAAATAAGACGATCAGCCGTTTCCATACCTTCAAATATCGCAGAGGGGTATGGCCGGAGAACGACACCAGATTATATTCGATCCCTTTATATCTCTTATGGGTCAATCTGCGAATTGGAAACGCAAATCATGATAGCCACAGACTTGAAGTATACCAGTGGGGAGATAATGACAGCGATTCACGAAGACATCCATGAAGTCGAAGGGATGCTTAAAGCGCTTATCAAATCGTTGGAAAACAAACCGTAACTTTTTCTTTCACTCGAACCCTTGAACCCTGG
The DNA here is from genome assembly GCA_025454255.1 of Desulfobacterales bacterium. Classification (GTDB taxonomy): domain Bacteria; phylum Desulfobacterota; class Desulfobacteria; order Desulfobacterales; family SpSt-501; genus SpSt-501. Next base: position 31,466 of record JALOOU010000081.1, read on the forward strand.
ACCCCTTGAACCCTCCATAATTATGAAACTCGTCGTCTGCGTCAAACAGGTGCCGGAGATCACCAATGTGCGGGTCAATCCCGAGACCGGGACCCTGCTCCGCGAAGGGGTGGCCTCCATTCTGAACCCTTTCTGCGAGTACGCCCTGGACCACGCCGTGCGGCTGAAGGCGGCCGACCCGCAGATCGAGATCATCGCCGTCAGCATGGGCCCCCCCCAGGCGGAGGCGGTTCTGCTGCGCTGCCTGGAGCTGGGGGCGGACCGGGCGGTGCTGGTGAGCGACCGCAAGTTCGCCGGGGCCGACACCTGGGCCACGGCCCTGACCCTGGCCGCGGTCGTGCGCCGGGAGGCCCCCGACGCCGATCTCATCCTGGTCGGCAAGCAGGCCATCGACGGCGACACCGCCCAGGTGGGACCCGAGATGGCCGAGATCCTGGGGATGGCCCAGGTCATGTACGGCGTGGAGATCTCCCTGACGCCCAACCGCAAGCGGGTCCGGGTGAAACGCGAGGTCGAGTCCGGCTACGAGGTGCTGGAAGCGCGGCTGCCGGCGCTGGTGTCGGCCAGCAAGGGGGAGCCTCTCCGGCGCATGCCCTCCCTGGCGGACGTAATAGCCGCCCGCGGCAAGGAGATCCGCAGGATCGCCGCCGCCGACCTCGACCTAAAAGAGTCCGAGCTCGGTCTTGCAGGCTCCTACACTCAGGTGGTAAAGGTCTTTCCCCCCGCGCCGAAAGAGGGCGGGCGGAAGCTGGAGGGCTTAGAG
>JALOOU010000192.1 GCA_025454255.1 Desulfobacterales bacterium
CCGCTGGCGGGGAATCCCGCTGGCGCACTACATCATCTACGAGCTGCACCCGGGCACCTTCACCGCGCCGGGCACCTTCGATGCGGCGATCGAGCGGCTGAAGGACCTGGTGGACCTCGGCATCACCGCCGTCGAGCTCATGCCCGTGGCGCAGTTTCCGGGCGAGCGCAATTGGGGCTACGACGGGGTCTTCCCCTTTGCCGTCCAGAACTCCTACGGCGGGCCGACAGGGCTGAAGCGCTTCATCGACGCCTGCCACGGCCGGGGGCTCGCGGTGATCCTGGACGTCGTCTACAACCACCTGGGTCCCGAGGGCAATTATCTCGGCGACTTCGGCCCTTACTTTTCGGACCTCTATCGGACCCCCTGGGGGGCGCCGCTCAATTTCGACGGTCCCGACAGCGATGCGGTGCGCCGCTTCTTCATCGAGAACGCCCTGGCCTGGATCGCCGAGTGCCACGTGGACGCCCTGCGGTTGGACGCCGTCCATGCCATCCTGGACTTCTCGGCCCAACCGTTCCTCCAGGATCTGGCCGAGGCGGCCGCTCTGTTTGCCGATGCCACGGGCCGGCGCATCCACCTGATCGCCGAGAGCGCCCTCAACGACACGCGCCTCATCCGCCCGCCGCAGCTGGGCGGTTTGGGCCTCGACGCCCAGTGGAACGACGACCTGCACCACAGCCTGCACGCCCTGCTCACCGGCGAGCGCCGGGGCTACTACTGCGATTTCGGCGGTTTCGATCAGCTGCTGAAGGCCCTGCGGGAGGGCTTCGTCTACGACGGCCGGTACTCGGCCTACCGCCGGCGCCGCCACGGCAGCTCCAGCCGCTCCATTCCGTCCCACCGGCTGGTGGTCTTCGCCCAGAACCATGACCAGGTGGGCAACCGCCTGCACGGGGATCGCCTGAGCCGGATCCTCCCGTTCGAAGCCCTCAAGTTGGCCGCGGGCATCGTGCTGCTGGCCCCCCAGCTGCCGCTGATCTTCATGGGGGAGGAGTACGGGGAGACGGCGCCGTTTCCCTATTTTGTCAGCCACTCCGACCCGGAGCTGATCGCCGCGGTGCGCCGCGGCCGCCGCGAGGAGTTCGCCTCCTTCGGCTGGGAGGGGGAGCCGCCCGACCCTCAGGCGGAGGCGACCTTCACCAGCGCCCGGCTCACCCCCTCGCAGCGGCTCGCCCCCGGACCGCATCGCCACCTGTGGGAGTTCCACCGCCGGCTCATCGCGCTGCGCCGCAGCCGCCGGGCGCTGCAGAGCCCGGAGCCGTCCTCGCTGGAGGTCCTTCAGGCCGGCGGCCGGGTCGGCCTCATCCGACGGCGCCGGGAGGAGGAGATCTGCGTCGTCTTCCACGCCGGCGCGGAGCCGGTTTCCGCACGGGTGCCGCTTCCGGCCGGTCGTTGGCGGAAGCGGCTCGACAGCGCCGAGCCGCAGTGGGGCGGGCCCGGCAGCCGGCTGCCCGATTATGGAACTGCCGCCGTATGCGTTTCTGGTCTGGGACCACGCAGCGGCCGAAAGGGGGTGAGCATGGAGAAGTACATCTGCATCCACGGGCATTTCTACCAGCCCCCCCGCGAGAATGCCTGGCTGGAGGCCGTGGAGCTGCAGGACTCCGCCTACCCCTACCACGACTGGAACGAACGCGTCACGGCCCAGTGTTACGCCACTATGGCCACCTCGCGCCTGTTGGACGAAAAGGGGCTCATCCGCGGGATCACCAACAATTATGCACGGATCAGCTTCAACTTCGGTCCGACACTGCTCACCTGGCTGGAGCGGCATGCCCCGGCCGTCTACGTTGCCATCCTCGATGCCGACCGCGAGAGCCGCGCGCGGTTCTCGGGCCACGGCGCCGCCATCGCCCAGGCTTACAACCACATCATCATGCCGCTGGCCAACCGGCGGGACAAGGAAACCCAGGTGCGGTGGGGCCTTCGGGATTTCGAGCGCCGGTTTGGGCGTCCCCCCGAGGGCATGTGGCTGCCGGAAACCGCGGCGGACCTGGCCACCCTGGAAATCCTGGCGGCGCACGGGATCGCCTTCACCATCCTCTCGCCGCGCCAGGCCCGGCGGGTGCGCCGGCACGGCGCGGGGGACTGGCAGGAGGTCGGCGGCGGCCGAATCGATCCCTCGCGCCCCTACCGGGTCGCGCTGCCCTCGGGCCGATCGCTCACGCTGTTCTTCTACGACGACCCGATCTCGCGCGCCGTGGCGTTCGAAGGCCTTCTGGCCGACGGCCTTCGCTTTGCCGACCGCCTCATGGACGGGTTCGACGAGACGCGGCAGGATTCCCAGCTGGTGCACATTGCCACCGACGGAGAGAGCTACGGGCACCATTTCCACAAGGGCAACATGGCGCTTGCAGCGGCGCTGGACGCCATCGGGGATCGGCAGCCGGCCCGGCTCACGGTGTACGGCGAATACCTGGAGCGCCACCCCCCGGAGTGGGAGGTCGAGATCCACGAGAACTCCTCCTGGAGCTGCGTGCACGGGATCGAGCGCTGGCGGTCGGACTGCGGCTGCAACTCCGGCGGGCGTCCCGGCTGGCGCCAGGCCTGGCGCGCTCCCCTGCGGGAGGCGCTCGACTGGCTGCGGGATGCCCTTTGCCCGGCCTACGAGGAGGCCATGGCCCCTCTCGGCCTGGACCCCTGGGGGGCCCGCGATGCCTATATCGGAGTGATCCACGACCGCGAGACGGCCTCCGTGGACGCCTTCTTCGCCGCGCAGTGCGGACGCCCCCTCACCCCCGATGAAAAAATCCGGGCACTGCAGCTGTTGGAGCTCCAACGCCACGCCCTGCTCATGTACACGAGCTGCGGATGGTTTTTCGATGAGCTCTCCGGCCTGGAGACGGTCCAGGTGATCCAACGGGTTCGAGAACCGGTTCATGGCGCTCCTGGAAAAGGCGCCGAGCAATATCCGCGACCACCTGAACGGCCGCCGGATCTATGAGAAGTTCGTGCGGCCGGCCATGGTGGACCTGACCACCGTCGGGGCCCACTACGCCATGCGCTCGCTGTTCGAGGAATACCCGCCGCAGGCCATGGTCTACTGCTATCGCGTCGAACAGGCGTTCTTCCGCATGCAGCAGGTCGGGCTGCATCAGTCCCTGCCCGGACGCGGCCGCGCCGGAGGAGGCGTTCGCCGAGGAGCTGTTCGCGATCTTCCAGCGGGCCGAGTTTCCGACCGCCCTGCTGATGCTGGAAAAGGCCGTCGGCGCCTCGACCTACTCCCTGCGGAACCTGTTCCGGGACGAACAGCGGCGGATCCTGCAGATCGTGCTGGAGGCCAACCTCTCCGGGGCCGAGGGCGTCTACCGCCAGGTTTACGAGACCAACGCGCCGCTGAACCTCTCCGGGGCCGAGGGCGTCTACCGGCAGGTCTACGAGACCAACGCACCGCTGCTGCTTTTTTTGAAAGACCTCACGGTTCCGGCCCCCCGGGCGCTCGCCGCCGCCGCCGAGTACCTGCTCAACGCCGACATCCGCCGGGCCTTCGAGCGTCCGCAGTTCGACCCGGCGCAGGTTCGGCAGCTGCTCGACGCAGCGGCCATGCACGGCGTGACCCTGGATGGGGCGTTTCTGGAGATCGCGATCCGCCGCCGGATGGAGGCGCTGGCCGAAACGCTTCATCGGCAGCCCGCCGACAGCGACATCCTGCAGCAGCTGGACGCCGTCGCCGGACTGCTGCCCGATTTCCCGTTCGAGGTCAACCTGCGCACGGTTCAGAACATCTATTTCCGCCTCCTCCAGACCGAAGCCCCCGAGATGAAGCGCAGGGCCCGGCGGCGTGAAAAGAAGGCCCGGCGGTGGGTCGATCTGTTCCTGGCGCTGGGGGGGCGGATCGGAATGAGGACGGACGAATAAAAGGATCCGTTATGCTCGCACGCTCGAGCGGGGTGTTGCTGCCCGTTTCCAGTCTGCCCTCGCGCTTCGGAATCGGTGATTTCGGGCCCGGTGCGGCGAGGTTCGTCGAATTCCTGCATGCCGCCGGGCAGAGGGTCTGGCAGCTCCTGCCGGTGAACCCGACCGAGGCCGCCTCCGGGCACTCGCCCTACCACAGC
>JALOOU010000151.1 GCA_025454255.1 Desulfobacterales bacterium
GATCGGCATGATCGCCTCCATCCGCGGGTTCACCGACATCCCGGTCATCGTCTTCAGCTACTACAACCCGATCCTGGCCTACGGCGCCGAGGCCTTCTACCGCGACGCGCTGGCCGCCGGCGCGGACGGGGCGCTGGTGGTGGACCTGCCGCCGGAGGAGTCCGCCGAGCTGACCGCCCGCTGGCCCGGAGAGGAGCTTTGCCTCATCCGGCTGTCGGCGCCGACTACGCCGCCCGCGCGCCTGAAGGCCATCGCCGCGTCGGCCTCCGGCTTCATCTACCACGTCTCCAAGCTGGGCGTCACCGGCAGCCAGGGGGTGAGCGTGCCGGAGGTCGAGCATCAGGTGCGCGCGCTGCGGCGCGTGACCCGGCTGCCGGTCTGCGTGGGCTTCGGCATTTCCACCCCGGCGCAGGTGGCCGCTTTCAGCGCGATCTGCGACGGGGTGGTGGTCGGCAGCGCTTTCGAGCGGCTGATTGAGGAAAACGCAGGCCGCAGCGAGCTGCCGCAGCTGCTGGGCGAGCGGGCGGCCGCCCTCAAAGCCGCCACTCGTGCCGGGGGAGCAACCGGCGAAAACCGCCGTTCAGGCTCCGCGGGCAATTGACTTTTGCGTGGCCCGCGCGGTATGGTCGCCGACAGCCATGCTGCTCCCGGAGGACCGCCGCAAACGCCGCCGCATCTGGACGACGGGGCTCAGCGCCCTGCTGGCCGTAGCGGCGGCGTGCGTCTGGACCTCCGCCGGCCGCATCCCGCGGGAGATCGCGGAACGGGCGCAGGCGGCGCTCCACATCGCCGGCATCGCCCCGCGCGTCGAGGTGGCCGTTGACGGCCGCACGCTCACCCTGAGCGGCGACCTCCCGGACCCTTACACCCGCGCCCGGGCGCTCGCAGTGGCCGGCTCGATCCGCGGGGTGCGTGCGGTGGTCGACCGCATCGGCCCGGCGGTGGCGCAACCGCGCGCGCCGGCGAGCCTCGACGCCCCCGGCGCCCCGCAGCTTGCAGCCGCCGCCCCCGCCGTGGGTGCTGCAGCGGCGCCACCGCCCGACGCCCCTGCAGCAAGCGCTCCCGCAGCGAACCCGCCGGCCGCCCCCCCCTCCCCCAGCGGCACGGCACGCAGCGCCGCTGCCGTGCAAACCGGTGCGCCGGAACCGGCCGACGCCGCCGGGGCAGCGCCGCCGCCGGCCCGAGCGGCGGAGACTCCCGCCGCCGCGCCGGTTCCGGCAGAGGCCGCACCCGCAGAGGGTCTGCCGCCGCCGGCGCCCGCCTTGAAGTTCCCGGTGCTGCGCTTCGACTTCAACCGCACGCAGGTGACCCCCGCGAGCGAGCCGTTGCTTGAGGAGGCCATCGCGCTTTTGAAAAAGCACCCGGGTCTGCGGGTCGCACTGGAAGGCCATACCGACAGCTCCGGGGCCCGATCCTACAATCAGCGCCTGAGCGAGCGCCGGGCCGCCGCCATCGCGAAACGCTTGATCGCCGCCGGGGTCGACCCGGCGCAGCTGCAGACCCGCGGCCACGGCGAGTTGCAGCCCCGGGCCGAGAACCGTTCGCGCCAGGGCCGCTCGTTGAACCGCCGGGTGGAGATGATCGCAATTCCGTGAAGGAGGGTGCGTGGCCTATCTGGTCGGGGAAATAGTGCTCTTTCTGCTTGCGGCGACGCTGATCGGCGCGGCGATGGCCTGGCTCCTGCGGGGGGTGCGCTCGCGGGCGCGGGAGCGGCGGCTCACGGCCGAGCTCGATGCAGCCCGCTCGGCACGCGAGGCCGCGGAAGCCTCCGCGCGGGCGCTCGAGACGGCCCTGGCGCAGCTGCGGGCGGAGATGGAGCGGGAAACCGGGCGGCTCCGAGCGCGGGTGGCCGAACTCGAAGCGCTTGCGCAGCGCCTGCGGGCAGCGGCGCCGGCACCGGCGCCGGCACGAGCCCGCTGGATGCGCGCCGCCGGCGGACTTTGGCGGCTGTTCTTCACCTCGGTGTCCGCCCTGGCACGCTGGGTTTCGGACGCAGCGCGGCGTTTGCTTCGATAGCCGCGGCGCCAGCCGGAGGATCGGCCGCAGGTTGCGGGGGCGACGGCTCCGCCGCGGCCGATCAGGTTTTTTTCAGCTCACCCAGCTTGCCGTGCCACGAACATTTGTTGCAGTACGTCTCGGTCGCTTCATGAATACCATGGGCGGGCGCCTCCGCCGCGTCCGCTTCGAAGCGCACCGCGCCCGAGGCCACGCTGAACCCGTGGGTTTCGAACGCGTCGTCCGGATCCTTGACGAAAAACTCCTGGCAGCCGCACACGGGGCATTTCATCTGTACCCTCCAACCGGTTTTCCGCCGGCGGCGGAAAACCTCAGTCGATCTTGCGGAAGGCCTTCTTTTTCGCCTTGCAGACCGGGCACTCTTCGGGGGCTTCGCTCTCGCAGGTGTAGCCGCAGACCGAACAGACGTAATAGTCCACGACGGCCGAACCTTTGCCGAGACTGTCGATCGCCTTCTGATAGAGGGCGGCGTGGATCTTCTCCACTTCGTTGGCGTAGGTGAAGGTGCGCACGGCGGCCTCGTTGCCCTCGGTCTTGGCCGCTTCGATCATGGGCGGGTACATGGACTCGAACTCGTAGGTTTCCCCGCCCAGCGCCTCCTTGAGGTTCTCGAGCGTGCTCTTGACCCCCTTGAGCGTTCGCAGGTGCGTGTGCGCATGGACCGTCTCCGCCTCGGCCGCCGCGCGGAAGAGCTTGGCGACCTGGGGATAGCCCTCGGTGTCCGCCTTCTGCGCGAAGGCAAGGTATTTGCGGTTGGCCTGGGACTCTCCGGCAAACGCATCCTTCAGGTTCTTCTCGGTCTTGCTCATTTCAGCTCCTCCTTTGTCGGTTTAATGGGTTCAGGCCACCTTCGGCAGCGTTTCGTCAGCGCGCAGGCTCAGGTTTTGTGGAGCGGCATCTTTCCGCGATCGGGTCGCGGCGGGATGCCGCTCCCACAGTAAAACGCCCACCTCACATGCAAGACGACCCGGGGCCGCTCATGATGCCGCCGTCTTCTCCCTGAGGGCGGCATGCGCCGCCGCCAAGCGCGCGATCGGCACCCGGAACGGCGAGCAGGAGACGTAGTCGAGCCCCAGCGCGTGGCAAAACTCGATCGATTCCGGGTCCCCGCCGTGCTCGCCGCAGATCCCGCACACCAGCCCGGGCTGGGCCCTCCTTGCCTTGTCCACGGCGATGCGCATGAGCGCGCCCACCCCCTCGGGGTCGATGGAGGCAAACGGGTTGTCCGGCAGAATCCCGGAGGAGATGTAGGGCATCAAAAAGCTGGCCTCGGCGTCATCCCGCGATATGCCGAACGTCGTTTGGGTCAGGTCGTTGGTACCGAACGAGAAAAACTCGGCGAACTCCGCGATGCGGTCGGCGGTCAGCGCCGCCCGAGGAATCTCGATCATGGTGCCGAACTTGTAGTTCACCGTCCGGTGCTGCTCCTCCATTACTTTTTTGGCCTCGGCCTCCAGCACCTCCCGCTGGCGCTTGAGCTCGTGCACATGGCTGGTGAGCGGGATCATCACCTCCGGATGCACCTCGACCCCCTCCTCGGCCACCAGGCAGGCGGCCTCGAAGACCGCCCGCACCTGCATGCGGGTCAGCTCGGGGATCATGATCCCGAGCCGCACCCCGCGCAAGCCGAGCATCGGATTGGCCTCATCCAGGGCCCGGGCGCGCTTGAGCAGGGTCTCCTTGAGCCGGATCTGTTCGAGAAAATCGTCCACCTGCGCGAGGCTGGGCGCATGCTGCAGGCGGATCTTGAGGTCGGCCAGCTCGTGCATCAGGTCGGAGATGTTCGGTAAAAACTCGTGCAGCGGCGGGTCGATCAGCCGGATGATCACCGGCAGCCCGTGCATCACCCGAAACAGCCCGGCGAAGTCGTCGCGCTGAAACGGCAGGAGCGCATCGAGGGCCTCCCGGCGCTCGATCGAGAGGTCGGTCATGATCATCTTCTGGAAGTAGGCCAAGCGCGCGGGCTCGAAGAACATGTGCTCGGTCCGGCACAGGCCGATGCCCTGCGCCCCGTACTCGCGCGCGCGCTGGGCGTCGCGGGGATAATCGGCGTTGGCCCGCACCCCCAGCCGCCGGAACTCGTCGGCCCAGCCCAGCAGCTTGATCAGCCAGGGGTCCTTGATGTCGGGCACCACGGTCTTGAGCTTGCCGAGGAACACCTCGCCGGAGGTGCCGTCGATCGACAGCCACTCGCCCTCCTTGACGACCTTCTCCCCCACCCGCATGAGCCGATCGGCCAGGTCGATCTCCAGCGCCGACACCCCCACCACCGCCGGCTTGCCGAACTGGCGCGCCACCAAGGCGGCGTGGCTGGTGCGGCCGCCCCGGCTGGTCAGGATCCCCTGGGCGGCGAGCATGCCGTGCACGTCGTCGGGCTTGGTCTCCGGCCGCACCATGATGACGGGTTTGTTGTCGTTCTTGGCCCAGGACTCGGCCAGGTCGGCGTCGAAGGCGATCATGCCCACCGCCGCCCCGGGCGACACGTTGAGCCCGGTCGCCAGAAGGGAACCGGCGGCCTTGGCCTCCTGCTTGGTGTGGTGGTCGAACTGGGGGTGCATGAAGAAATCCACCTGTTCGGGGCTCACCCGCAGCACGGCCTCCTCGCGGCTGATGAGGCCCTCTGCCACCATGTCCACCGCGATGCGCACGGACGCCTGGGCCGAACGCTTGCCGTTGCGGGTCTGCAGCATCCACAGCTTGCCCTTCTCGATGGTGAACTCCACATCCTGCATGTCGCGGTAGTGCTGCTCGAGGCGCTTGGCGATCCCCAAAAACTCGGCATAGGCCTGCGGCATCTCCTTGATCAGCTGGTTGATGTCCTTGGTCATGCGGATGCCGGCCACCACGTCCTCGCCCTGGGCGTTGGTGAGGTAGTCGCC
>JALOOU010000082.1 GCA_025454255.1 Desulfobacterales bacterium
GGGCATCGTCGTCGTCTCGGCCGGCTTCCGCGAGATCGGCCCCGAGGGGCGCGCGATCGAAGACCGCATCGTCGCCACCTGCCGCGAGGCGGGGGTGCGCCTGATCGGGCCGAACTGCCTCGGGGTCATCAACCCGCTGGCCGCCGTGCGGCTGAACGCCAGCTTCTCCGCGCGCATGCCCAAGGCCGGCAACGTCTCCTTCATCTCCCAGAGCGGCGCGCTGTGCACGGCGGTGCTGGATTTCGCCGCCGACCGCAACTTCGGCTTCTCCAAGTTCATCTCCATCGGCAACAAGGCCGACGTCGACGAGCTGGACCTGCTGCGCTACCTGCACCAGGACCACGACACCGAGGTGATCCTGATCTACGTGGAGGAGCTGCGGCGCGGCCCGGAGTTCATCGAGGCCGTCAAGGAGATCACCTGCGGCGACTACCGCCCCAAGCCGGTGCTCGTCATCAAGTCCGGCCGCACCAGCGCCGGCGCGCAGGCGGCGGCCTCCCACACCGGCTCGCTGGCCGGCACCGAGGGGGTCTACGACGCCATCTTCCTGCAGTCGGGCATCATCCGCGTGGACTCGATCGACGAACTCTTCGACTTCGCCACGGCCTTCGCCTACAAGAACGAGAGCGAGCTGGGCAAGATGCGCCGCAAGGTGCCGGCGGGCAACCGCGTGGCCATCGTGACCAACGCCGGCGGACCGGGCATCGTCGCCACCGACATGACCATGGTCTCCGGCCTGGAGCTGGCCCGGTTCAAGGAGGAGACGATCGAGACCCTGGCGAGCCACCTGCCCAGCACCGCCAACCTGCACAACCCGGTGGACATCATCGGCGACGCCTCGATCGACCGCTACGAGAACGCCCTGGGGGCGGTCATCCGCGACGAGAACGTGGACGGCGCCATGGTGATCCTCACCCCGCAGTCGATGACCGACGTCCTGGGCACGGCCGAGGCCATCGCGCGCATCGCCCGCAAATCCTTCAAGCCGATCATGTGCTGTTTCATGGGCGTCGTCGACGTCTCGCCGGGGGTCAAATACCTCCAGGAGCGCGGGATCCCGGTCTACAAGTTCCCGGAAAACGCCGCCAAGGCCTTCGGCGCGCTCTACCGCTATTCGAAGTGGCTCAACCGCCAGCGCCTGGCCCAGTACCAGCTCTCCTTCGACCGGGAGCGGGCGGCCGGGATCATCCGGGAGTGCCTCGCCCGCGGCAAGACCCGCCTGGGCGAGCTGGACGGGGTCGGCATCCTGGAGTCCTACGGGTTCAAAGTGCTGCCGACCCGCCTGGCGGCATCCGCCGAGGAGGCGGCCGCCATCGCGGCGCAGATGGGGTTCCCGGTGGTCATGAAAATCGTCTCCGACCAGATCCTGCACAAATCCGATGCCGGCGGCGTGATCGTGGGCGTCGAGAACGCCGATGCCGCCCGCCAGGCCTATGAGACCATCCTCGCCCGAGCGCGGGGCTACAAGCCCGACGCGGTCGTCGAGGGGGTGCTGGTGCAGCAGATGGCGCCCCCCGGCACCGAGGTCATCCTGGGCCTGAACCGCTACCCGATCTTCGGGCCGCTTTTGATGTTCGGCATCGGCGGCATCTTCGTCGAGGTCTTCCAGGACGTGACCTTCCGCCTGGCGCCCATCGGCCGCAACGAGGCCCGGCGCATGGTGCGGCAGATCAAGGGCTACAAGCTGCTGCAGGGGTTCAGGGGAAAACCCAAGGGCGACATCGAGTTCATCGAAAAATGCCTCGTGCGCCTGTCGCACCTGGCCATGAACCACCCGGAGATCATCGAGCTCGACATCAACCCCTTGCTGGTGCACGCCGAGGGCGAGGGCGCCACCGCCGCCGACTGCCGCATGATTCTCAAAGCGCCCGAGGCCGCCGCCTGACCGCAGCCGGCGACATGACCGCAACCATCACCCCGGTCATCCTGCCGGTGCCGGAGACGGTGCTCCGGCTGCCCCCCGCCGATCGGGCCCGGGCCCTGAGCGATCTGGCCCGCGAGGCGCTCGCGCTCTCGGCGCAGCGCCTGCAGATCGTTTTGGGCCCGCTTCGCAAAGACGACCGCGGGGCCCCGCTGCCGGTGGCCGGCCATTATTGGTCGCTGACCCACAAGCCGCTTTTTGCGGCGGCGGTCCTGGCGCCGGCCCCCGTGGGGCTGGACCTCGAAGCGCTCCGCCCCTGCACGCCCGCCCTGTACCGGAGATCCGCCGCGGAGAGCGAATGGGCCCTGCTGGGCGGCGGCGACCCCCGGATCACCTTCTTCCGCTGCTGGACCGCCAAGGAGGCCGTCCTGAAAGCCGGCGGGGAGGGCATCCGCGACTGGCCCCGCTGCCGCATCCACCGCGTCGACGACGACTCGCACCTGGTGGTGGACTACCGCGGCGCGCTCTGGCCCGTGGAGCAGTTTTTTTTCAGCGGCCACATCGCATCGATCGCGGGCAGCGGGTTTTGCGTGCGATGGCACCTGCAGGGCGGGCGCTAACGGCCGGCCCGCCGCCGCAATTGACAGGGTGTCCGGTTTCCAGTAGATTTTTCTACAGTCGATCACCACCATGACCGGGGAGAGGGCATGATCATCGGGCTGGATGTCGGCGGCACGCACACGGACGTCGTTCTGCTCGACCACACGGGCATCCGACGCGAGATCAAAGTCCCCACCCTCCACGCCGACCTCTTCAGCTCGGTCCTCACGGGCATCGACGCCGTCACCGACGGCATCGACATCGCCGCCGTCAAGCGCATCGTCCTCAGCACCACCCTCACCACCAATGCCGTCATCCAGGGTCAGGTCCCGGAGGTCGGGATGGTGGTCTGCGCCGGACCGGGCATCGATCCCGTGCTGTTTCGCACCAACCGCCACTATGTCCGGGTGCGCGGGGCCGTCGACCACCGCGGGCGGGAGATCGAGGCGGTGGACCCGCAGGAGCTCCGCGCCGCGGCAGCGCAATTCCAAAGCGCCGGCATCCGCCACATCGGCGTCGTCGGCAAGTTTTCCGTCCGCAACCCCCGCCACGAGCTGCAGATCCACGAGCTCCTTCGCAGCGATTTCGAAAAAGTGTTTCTCGGCCACCGGATCTCCGGCAGCCTGAACTTCGCCCGCCGCATCGCCACCACCTACCTCAACGCCGCCGTCTTCCCGATCCACCGTAAATTTTTCGAGGCGGTCACCCGGGCCCTGGCGGCCAAAGGCATGGTCCTGCCGCTGCGGCTGCTCAAGGCCGACGGGGGCAACATGCGGCTTGAGTCCTCGCTGGAGTTTCCCGCTCAGACCATCCTCTCGGGCCCGGCCGCAAGCGTCATGGGGGCCGTGGCCATGGCCGCCGGCCCGGGAGATGCCCTGGTGATGGACATCGGCGGCACCACCACCGACATGGCGGTGCTGGTCGGCTCGGCCCCCCTGCTCGACCCGCTCGGCATCGCCATCGGCGCCCACCGGACCCTGATCCGGTCGCTGGAGACCCTCTCCATCGGGATCGGCGGCGACAGTACCGTGCGGATCGCAAACGGCCGCGTCACCGTCGGCCCCGACCGCAGCGGACCTGCCATCGTCTACGGGGGAAGCCTGCCGACCCCCACCGATGCGCTGGCCGTCCTCGGCGAGATCGAGTCCGACCGGCGCAGCGCAGCCGCAGCCGGGCTCCAGCCGCTGGCCGAGACGCTCGGGGTCGGCGTGGCCGATTTGGCCGCCAAGGTGATGGAGACGGCCTGTCGGGCGATGGTCGCGGCGGCCGCGGACCTAGTGGCCCACATCAACGGCAAGCCGGTCTACACCGTGCACGAACTGCTGGAGGGCTACCGCGTCCAGCCGCGCACGCTCCTGGTTCTGGGCGGCCCCGCCCCTTATTTCGCAAGACACCTGGAAAAACTCGGCACCCACCAGGTCCGGGTGGTGCCGCGCTGGCAGGTCGCCAACGCCATCGGCGCCGCACTGGCGCGGACGACCTGCGAGGTGGCCTTCTTCGCCGACACCCAGCAGCGGACGGCGGGCGCCCCGGGGGAGGGGTTCAGTCAACCGATCCCCGCCGATTTCAGTTTAGACGCCGCCCAGACCCAGGCGCTCGAACTTCTGCGGGCGAAGGCCCTAGAGCGCGGCGCCAACCCCGACTACCTCGAGATGGAGGTGGTCGACAGCCAGGTCTTCAACATGGTGCGGGGGTTCAACACGGCCGGCAAAAACATGCGGGTCCGGGTCCAGGTCAAGCCCGGCCTGATCCACGGCTACGACGAGCTGCTCGCAGCATTGGCGGCCGGCGCGGCTCAGGGCGCATAGAGCCTAAAATGCAAAAGGCCTGGGGCAGAGGGCGCAGACAAAAAGACCGGACGCATCCTCTTTTTCCCTTTGCTCCATGCTCGTCGCCCTATGCCCCGGCCCTTTGCTCAGTGCGCTATGCCCCACTCTCTTTTCGAAGAGGAGCGTGAATGCTGAAAGCGAAACACAGGGTCGGGCTGGTCTTCTTCCCGGCCTACGACTGGGCCATCAGCCCCTCTCACCCGGAACGCGAGGAGCGGCTGCTCTACACCCAGGACCAGATCCTGGAAGAGGGGCTCTTCGACATCGACGGCATCGTCGAGCTGAAACCGGACCTGGCGGGCCTGGCCGATATCCAGCGCGTCCACTTCTGCGTGCCCGATGTGTGGAGCGTCGCCACCGAGTCGCACTTCATCAGCGCCGGGGGGGCCCGCACGATCGGCCGAGCCGTGATGGAGAAGGAGATCGAAAAGGGGTTCGCCCTGGTGCGCCCGCCGGGGCATCACGCCATGCGCGTGGTCCACGGCTCGCGCGGGTTCTGCAACATCAACATCGAAGCCGTCATGATCGAGCACCTGCGGCGCGCCTACGGCCTCAACCGGGTCGCGGTGGTCGACACCGACTGCCACCACGGCGACGGCACCCAGGACATCTACTGGCACGACCCGGACACCCTTTTCATATCCCTGCACCAGGACGGCCGCACCCTCTACCCGGGCTCCGGCTTTCCCGGCGAACTGGGGGGCCCGAACGCCTACGCCCGCACCCTCAACATCCCGCTGCCGCCGCACACCGGCGAGGAGGGGTTTCTCCACATCATCCGGCACGTCGTCAAGCCGATTTTGGAAGAGTTCCAGCCGGACCTGATCGTCAACTCGGCCGGCCAGGACAACCATTACACCGACCCGATCACCCACATGAACTTCTCCGCCCAGGGGTATGCCGAGCTGACCTCGCTGCTGAACGCCGACATCGCCGTGCTGGAGGGCGGCTACGCCATCGAGGCCGCCCTGCCCTATGTGAACCTGGGCATCGTTTTGGCCATGGCCGGCCTCGACTACAGCCATGTACGCGAGCCGGATTACAGCCCCGAGCGGGTGCGGCAGGAGCCCAGCGTCACCGAGGCGGTCAAAAAGACGGGGGACTTGGTGCTCGGCGCCTGGCGGGACCGGGGGCGCCTGCGGGAGCGGCTGCTCGCGGACCGCGGCTGCCATCGCCGCTCCCGGCGCATCTACTACGACACGGACGGGATCAACGAATCCCAGGAGGAGGTGGTGCAGCTGTGCGAGGAGTGCGGCGGCGCCCTCAAAATCGAATCCAACTCCGACCGCGGGGCCCATGTCCTGGCCGTTCACATCCCCGCCAAGGCTTGCCGCTCTTGCCGGGAAACCGGCTACCGCTGGTACGACGAGGCGCGCGTCAAACGATTCGACCGCATTTTTCTTCAGGACCGCCCGCAGGACAAATACACCGTCAAGCAGAAAGATTGAACCGCGCCCATGAACGAGAATCAGTTGAGGCTCCTTCGGACCCTGTTCGACATCGCGCCCTGCGGCATCCTCATTGCCGACAGCGATGCGCGCATCGTCAAGGCCAATCCGGCGTTCATGGCCATGTTCGGCACCACGCCCGCAGAACTGGCGCAGGTGGCCGCCGGCACCGCTCCGGCCGGAGAAGGACTGGCGGTTCTGATGCGCCGCTGCCGGGACCACATCGCCGCTCCGGAAACGCAGCGCGCCGCCCTGCGGGTGGAGGTGACCCGCAAGGACGGCAGCCCTTTCGTCGGAACGGTATGCACCCAAGCGATCGACCTCGGCGGACGCATGTGGGTGGCCGGTTTCATTCAGGACATCACCGGTCAGGCCTTGATGGAAAAGGAGCGTGAGCTGATTTCGGCCCAAGGCCGGCAGGCCCAGAAAATGGAGGCCATCGGCACTCTGGCCGGGGGCATCGCACACGACTTCAACAACCTGCTGATGGGCATACAGGGAAACGTCTCCCTGATCATGCTCAACAAGGACCCCGGCCACCGCGACGCGGTCTACCTGAAAAACATCGAAAGGGCGGTCGCACGCGGCTCCGAGCTGACCCGGCAGGTCCTGGGGTTCGCCCGCAGCGGCAAATACGAGGTGCGCCCGACCGACTTCAACCACTTGATCGAGCGGGCGGCGGCGCTGTTCGGGCGCTCGCGCAAGGAAGTCACGATCCGGAAGATCCTGCAGGAGCCCCTCTGGACCATCGAGGCCGATGCCGACCAAATGGATCAGGTCATGCTCAATTTGCTGGTCAACGCGTGGGAGGCCATGCCCGGCGGGGGGGAGGTGGTCTTGGAAACCGCCAACGTGACGGTGGAGGAGAACACTCCCGGCCGTCCGCCGGATGCCCCCCCGGGCCGCTACATCTGCATCACGGTGGCCGACACCGGTGTCGGGATGGATGCCCAGACCCAGGCCCGGATTTTCGAGCCGTTCTTCACCACCAAGAAGACCGGCAGCGCAACCGGCCTGGGGCTATCCTCGGTCTTCGGCGTCGTTCAGAATCACCATGGCTTCATAACGGTGCGCAGCGGCAAAGGGCGCGGCACGACCTTTCGGGTGTACCTGCCGGCATCCGCGCCGCCCCCCGTGCACCGGGCCGCGGCCCCCGGCGCCGGCAACAGCCGCGGCCCGATCACGCTTCTGCTGGTGGAGGACGAGGAGATGGTCGCGGCCATCGCCGAGCAGATGCTGGCCCGCGTCGGCCACAGGGTCTTTCTGGCCAGGAGCGGAGCGGAGGCGGTTGCGATCTACCAGGAGCAGCGCGATGCCATCGATCTGGTCATTCTCGATATGATCATGCCGGGCTTGAGCGGCGCCGACACCTTCGATCGGCTCAAGGCCATCGATCCGGCCGTGAGGGTATTGCTTTCGAGCGGTTACAGCTTGGACGGGCAGGCGCAGGAAATCATGGACCGCGGCTGCCTCGGATTCATCCAGAAGCCCTTCTCGATCGAGCAGCTCTCCCAGAAAATCCGAGCGATCCTGTCCGCCGGCGAACGCCCCCCCGGCTGACCCGGCGGCCGCAACGCGGCTGCCGGGTCGCCCGCTGCCTTCCCCAAGGGCTCACGGTCAGGTGCCCATCTGCCAGGAGGCGAGGTACTTTTTCTGCTCAGGGGTGAGCCTGTCGATATCCACCCCCATGGCGGCCAGTTTTTCGCGGGCGATCTGCTGGTCGATCGCCTCCGGCACGGGGTAGACCTCTTTGGCGAGCGGCTTTTTGAGCGTGACCATGTATTCGATGCTGAGCGCCTGGTTGGCGAAGCTCATGTCCATCACGCTCGAGGGGTGGCCTTCGGCGGCGGCGAGGTTGATCAGCCGCCCGTCGCCGAGCACGTTGACCCGGCGGCCGTTTTTCAGGACATACTCCTCGACGAACGGGCGTATCAGGCGCCGCGATAAAGCGAGGCTCGCCAGGCCGGGCAGGTCCAGCTCGACGTTGAAGTGGCCCGAGTTGGCCACGATGGCGCCGTCCTTCATCTGCCGGAAGTGCTCCTTGCGGATGACGTTGACGTTGCCGGTGACCGTGCAGAAGAAATCGCCGACCTTTGCGGCCGCGCCGATCGGCATCACCTGAAATCCGTCCATGACCGCCTCCAGGGCGGGCAGCGGGTCGATCTCGGTCACGACCACATGGGCCCCCAGCCCCTTGGCGCGCATGGCGATCCCCCGGCCGCACCAGCCGTAGCCACAGACCACGAAGGTGGTGCCGGCGACCAGGCGGTTGGTGGCCCGGATGAAACCGTCCAGAGTGCTCTGGCCCGTTCCGTAGCGGTTGTCGAAGAAATGCTTGGTGCGGGCGTCGTTCACGGCGATGATGGGGTAGCGCAGAACCCCGTCTGCCGCCATGCTGCGCAGTCGGATGATCCCGGTGGTGGTCTCCTCGGTGCCGCCGCGCACAGTGGCGAGAAGCGGTTGGCGCTCGGAGTGCAGGGTGGAGACGAGGTCCGCGCCGTCGTCCATGGTGAACTGGGGGCGGGTGTCGAGCGCCGCATGGATGTGGCGATAATACGTCTTGTGGTCTTCGCCCTTGATCGCAAACACCGCAATGCGGTCGTTCTTGACCAGGGAGGCCGCCGCGTCGTCCTGGGTGGAGAGGGGGTTGGACGCGCACAGGGCGATCTCCGCCCCGCCGGCTTTGAGCGTCTGCATCAGGGCCGCCGTTTCAGTGGTGACATGCAGGCAGGCGGCCAGACGCACGCCTTTGAGCGGTTTTTCCTTGGCGAAGCGCCGCCGGATCCGGTTGAGCACCGGCATGCTCTGGGCCGCCCACTCGATGCGCAGTGCGCCCTCCTTGGCGAGCTTGATATCCTTGACGTCGTATTTCATCGCTGCGATTCCTCCTCGGCTGGTATCGTTATATCCCCGCCTTCTCGCGCAGGGTCTTGGCCATGTGGGTGTGCTCCCAGGTGAACTCGGGTTCGGTCCGGCCGAAGTGGCCGTAGGCCGCGGTCTGGCGATAAATGGGCCGCAGCAGATCCAGGTATTCGATGATGGCGGCCGGCCGCAGATCGAAACACTCCCGGACAAGGTCGCGGAGGCGGCCGCTCGAGAGCTTGCCGGTCCCCATGGTGTCCACCAGGATGGAAACCGGTTCGGCCACGCCGATCGCATAGGCGATCTGGACCTCGCAGCGCTTGGCCAGCCCGGCGGCCACGATGTTCTTGGCGACGTGCCGCGCCATGTAGGAAGCGCTGCGGTCCACCTTGGAGGGGTCCTTGCCCGAAAAGCACCCCCCCCCGTGGCTACCCTGCCCGCCGTAGGTGTCCACGATGATCTTGCGGCCGGTCAACCCGCAGTCGCCCATGGGCCCGCCGATGACGAACCGCCCGGTGGCGTTGATGTAGTAGCGCGTGTCGCCGTCCATCATGTGCTCGGGCACCACCTTCTTGACGACCGAGTTGATGATCCCGTCGCGCAGGGTCTCGTACTCCACATCCGGCTTGTGCTGGGCGGCGATGACGATGGCGTCCACCCGCTTGGGGGCGCCGTTTTCGTACTCGATGGTGACTTGAGACTTGCCGTCCGGCCGCAGGAAGTCGAGCGAGCCGTTCTTGCGCACCTCCGCCAGCCGCCGGCAGAGCTTGTGCGCCAGCATGATCGTCATGGGCATGAACTCCGGGGTTTCGTCCGTAGCGTAGCCGAACATGAGGCCCTGATCGCCCGCACCCTGCTCCTTGTAGAGCCCATCGCCCTTGTCCACCCCCATGGCGATATCCAGGGATTGGTGGTCGATGCTGGTCAGAACGGCACAGGTCTGCCAGTCGAAGCCCATGCGCGAGGAGCTGTAGCCGATGTCCTTGATGGTGTCCCGCACGATCTGGGGGATTTCGACGTAGGTGGAGGTCGTGATCTCACCGGCGATGATGGCCATGCCGGTGGTGACGAGCGCCTCGCAGGCCACGCGGCAGCGCTTGTCCTGGGCCATGATGGCGTCCAGGATGGAGTCGGAAATCTGGTCGGCCACCTTGTCCGGGTGCCCCTCGGTCACGGATTCGGAGGTGAAAAAGAATTTGTCGTTGGTGATGCTCACGCTCATTTGACCTTCTCCTTGGTTGAAGGGATACCGGCCGCCCGGGGGCGCCGACATACTGCTTTACATAAACGTTTTAGTCTATTATTCTGCCCTCGAAAAGTCAAACCGCAAACGGGATCTACACAGTGATTGCCGCTCGGGGCGTCTTCTTCCTTTGGCGGCGGGGGGAAAAGGGCCTCATCCTCCGGCCGCAGCGCAGGCTCGACTTTGAACCCGTCCCGCGCGCCGCCCCGCCGGGGCGGCGGCGGGGGCGGCTGCTCGCCGGGCTCCTGCTGTGGACCCTGCTGACTGCGACCGCCGCCGTGGCCGGCCCGCCCCCGGGGCTGCTCGCTCCGGGGGCCGAGAGTGAGCTCCAGACGGTGTCGATCCGAACGGCATGGTCTGCCGACCGGGCCCGCCCCGGGGACTCCCTGTTGCTCGCCGTCGAGCTCGAGATCCGCGACGGGTTCCACCTCATCGCCGACGCGGCCCAGGTGGCCGCGACCCGCGGGTTCACGCCGTTTCCCACCCGCATCCGCCTGCTGGGGGCGCCCGAGGGCATCGCGGCCGAATCCCCGCGCTACCCGAGGGCCGCTGCGCTCAAGGCGGACTTCGCCGAAGGCAGCGTCATGACCTTTGCGGGCCGGACGGTGGTCCTCCTGCCGGTGCGCCTCGCCCCGGAGGCGGTGCCGGGCGAGGCGGTCTTGAGAATCGAGGTCGGCTACCAGGCGTGCGCAGCGACCTGGTGCGAAATTCCGCAAACCACCGCCGTGGAGGCGCTGCTCTCCGTTGCTCCGCCCGGGGAGGCCGTCACCGCCACCCATGCGGAGCTGTTTGCAGCGGCGCTGCGGCAGTCGGCAGGCGGGCAGCGGGAGGACAGGGTCCGCTTCGATCTTTTCGGCTGGGGCTTCAGCCTGGATGCGGCATCGGGTAGTGGACTCCTGCTGCTCGTGGCGGCCGCCGCTTTCGGGGGGGTGCTCCTCAACTTCACCCCGTGCGTCCTGCCGCTGATCCCGATCAAGATCTTCAGCATGTCCCAGGCCGCCGCGCGCCCCGGCCGCCTGGCGGCACTCGGCGCCTCCACCTTCTGCGGGATCACCGCCTTTTGGCTGGCGCTGGGGCTGCTCGTTTCGGCGGCCAGCGGATTCACATCCACCCACCAGCTGTTCAACTACCCGCTGTTTACGATCGGCGTCGGCGCGGTCATTGCCGCCATGGCGCTCGCCCTGCTCGGCGGGGGGGCGCTGCCGCTGCCGGCCTTCATTTACGCGTTTCACCCCGCCCAGAACACCCTGGCGGGGGCCTTCGGCATCGGGATCCTGACCGCCATCCTCTCAACGCCGTGCACGGCACCGTTCATGGGCGCCGCGGCCGCGTGGGCCGTCACCCAGGCCCCGGCGGCCACGCTGCTGACCTTTGCCGCTGTCGGGGCCGGCATGGGGCTGCCCTATCTGGTGTTGGCCGCCTTTCCGAGGCTGGTGCGGCGCATGCCGCGCTCGGGGCCGGTCAGCGACCTGCCGAAACAGGTGATGGCGATCTTCATGCTGGCCGCGGCCGCTTATTTTGCCGGGATCGGATGGAGCGTCCTGGCGACCGAGCCGGGTTCGCCCCCGAGCCAGGCCTACTGGTGGCCGGTCATGGCGCTCTGCGCCGCAGCCGGCGTCTGGGCCGGATGGCGCGCAGCGCGGCTGTGCGCAGGGACCTTCGCCAAGGGGGTCTGGCTCTTTGCGGCCGTTTTGGCCCTGAGCGCGTCGCTGCTCGGCGGCTTCCGCCTCACCGACCGGGGCCCGGTGGCGTGGGCCGACTACACGCCGGAGCGGCTGGAGCTGGCCCTCCGGGAGCAGCGGGCGGTGCTCATGATCTTCACCGCCGAATGGTGCCTGAACTGCAAGGCGCTGGAGCACAGTGTGTGGAGCGATCGGGAATTGGCCCATCTCATCGCGCGCGCACGGATTGCTCCGTTGCGGATCGACCTGACGGGGGAGAACCCGGCGGGCAAAGCCAAATTGCGGGAAATGGGCAGCCTCACCATTCCTTTTTTGGCCGTTCTGGCCGGGGACGGACGAGCGGTGTTCACGGGGGACTTCTACACGGCCGAGCAGGTGGGGGCTGCCCTTCGGCGGGCGCTGAACCCGATCGGGTCCTGACCGATCGGGTTTCGACCGTTGCCCCTCGCGGCGGCGGAGCCGGCCGAGAGGCCTGCCGGAGGGCGAGCCGTTTGGCTCAGTTCGTCAGATATTCTCTGAACTTATCCGCCGCGAACCGGTCCCGGATCTTCGACTCGGGGCTGCCCAGAACCACCACGATCAGCCGCCGCTCGCCGCTGGCCCCCGTGGCGACGATGTTGAAGCCGGCCTTGCGGGTGTAGCCGGTCTTGAGGCCGTCAACGGCCGGCAGCCGTCCCACCAGCTTGTTCTTGTTGGTGATGGTCAAGGTGCCGCTGCGGAATGCGGCCTGCTCGGTGGAGGTCCATTCGAGGACCTTCGGGTGCCGGAGCGCCTCCCGGGCCAGGCGGATCATGTCGTTGCAGGTGGTGACGTTGTCGTGGCCGCCGGCGGCCGCCGGAAGGCCGTGGACCCCGTAGTAGGCGGTGTCCTCCATCCCCAACCGATGCGCTTTGCGGTTCATAAGCTCGACGAAGGCCTCGGCGCTTCCGGCCGCATGCTCCGCAATCGCATAGGCGGCGTCATTGGCGGATTCGATCAGTGCGGCCTGCATGAGCTCCTCGAGAGTGAAGCTCTCCCCGGCTTTCAGAAACACCTGGGTCCCGCCCATGCCTTCGGCCCGTTTAGAGACCGTGACTCGATCCGCCAGCTGCAGCTCGCCGCGTTCGACCCGGTCCATGACCACGCAGGCCAGCATGAGCTTCGTCAGGCTGGCCTGGTACCACTTCAGGTGCATGTTCAGCCCTTCGAAAACGGTGCCGCTCTCGGCCTCGGCGACGGCATAGGCTTCATAGGGCGCCTTATGCAGCTCTTTCGGGACGGCGGGGGCGGGCTTGGGGGCCGCTTTGGCCTTGGGGGTCGCGGCGAGCTTCACCGCAGGAGCTGCGGTTCGCTTGGCCGTAGCGGCGCCCTGGCCGGCATGCGCACTGTGGAGCAAAAGGAGAGTGGAGAGCAGCGCCACAACGAAACGCTTCATGAGGTTGCCTCTCGGGTGAATGCGTCGACCTGCACCATGGATTCATTCTACCCCAAATCGCATGAGGACTCAAATCGAAGCGGCCGCCCCCGCCGGGCACCCTCCGACGCTGTACGCTCTATAAACCGGTCAGCCGCCCGGCGGTCTTGCTCCGGAACCGAAGGAGCCTATATTGAATCATGCGCGCAGCGACGGTCACAGTTGCCTTTTCCACCCACCGCCCCGAGACCATCCCCCTGACGGCCGCTAGCGCGGCACCCTACGCGGCCATCGTCTTGGAGGAGCCGCCCGACCCGCGCCTCGCTGAGATGCTCGCCGGCAGGCTCGACATCGAGACGTACCTTCTACCCCTCGACCTGGAATACCCGGAATACAGCCGGGCCATGTGCCTTCTTCTGAGGGACCTCCACCGCCAGGGCAAGCGCATTTTCCAAGTAGAGCCCTTTGTGGAGGCGCTGATCGAAATCCACGAGCGTTTTGCCGCGGGCGCCCCCCCCGCTTCCGTCGTGGCCGACCCCCGCCTGGCGCCGGTCTACAGCGCGGAGAAAAAGGCCACCGGCGCGCTGCTCGAGTTTTATGAAGCGTCGGGCCGCGGGGATTTCGGCGAAACCCTGGCGGCCGTCAAAAGCTTCGCGCGCGCCGACGCCGAACGATTTCGGCTGCGCGACGAGTTGCGGGCGGAGGCCGTTGCCGCGGTCACCGCGGGGCATGCCAGCAGCTGGGTCGAAGCCGGCGAGATCCACCAAGCCCTTTGGAGGGCCTTGCGCCGGCGCCTGCCCGCAGGATGCGCGCTGCGGCGCCGCTTTGTGCTTGCGCCCGTTTACCGCGCCATCGCCGGCCGGCCGCACCTGTTCGGCCCCGGCGATCTGCTGACCCTGCGCTACGTGTTCTGCCCCGAGCTCCCGGACGGACCCATTCAGGATCGGCTGGCCGCGGCCAGCCTGGTCTACAACAAGCTGCTTTCGAAGGAGGAGAGGGTGCCCGCGGCCGGCGATTTTCCCCACACCCGCAACGAAATCGACACCATCCGGTTCGTGCGCCGCCTGTCGCTGGAGGAGTGCCGGCGGCTTTTCAGCGACCTCCGCCGGGCCCGGACCCGCACGGCGCAGCGGATGGTCGGGGGCCTTTCGGGCTGATCGGCCGTTTGACAATCCTGTGCGTTTTCAGTAGCATTTATCAGTGATCCAGCCGGCCCGCGGCATGCGGGCCGCCGCGCCGCCCGATAGCGAAGTCGGCGCATCTGTTCCATCTCGAAGCTCACCTATCACGCGCTGGGAGGACACCGGTGCCGAAATCCACCTACTGGGCAGACGCCTATCTGGAGAAACGCCGCCGCGCGGACGAGGCCATGCGGGTGGTGCGGCCGGGGCAGCGCGTGTTCATCGGTTCGGCCTGCGGCCAGCCGCAGGCCCTGGTCCAGGCGTTGTTCGAGTCCGCCGGCAAGCTGAGCGGGCTCGAGGTCGTGCGCCTGATGAGCCGGGAAACGGCGGCCCTGACGTCGCTGGCCGATCAGACCCAGGACTTCGCGCTGAGCATCCGCACCATCTACCTGGGCGCCGCCAACGCCGAATCGATCGCCCGGCACAAACGCTTCATCACCCCGATGAACATGTCGGAGGTGCCGGACCTCTTCACCTCCCAAAAGCTGCCGATCCACGTCGCCTTGGTCCAGACATCGCCGCCGGACGACTTCGGCTGGATGAGCCTGGGCATTTCCGTCGATGTGACCCGGGCCGCGGCCCTCTCCGCGGATCTGCTCATCGCCCAGGTGAACACGAACATGCCGCGGGTGCTCGGCCAGAGTTTCATCCATGTCAACGACGTGGACATCATCGTCCGCGCTCATCGCCCGGCTGGTCGAAGACGGCTCGACCCTGCAGATCGGCTTGGACGCCGCATCCCAGGCCACCATTCAGGCGCTATGCGATAAAAACGACCTGGGGGTGCACTCGCAGTTCGTCAGCGACGACATCATGCACCTCTACTCCCAGGGCGTGATCACCAACCGGTTGAAGGGCTTCAACGAGGGCAAGATCGTGGCCTCGGCCGCCATCGGCTCGCGCAATCTCTACGAGTTCCTGGACAACAACCCGGCGGTCGACTTCCACCCGTCGGACTACGTCAACGACCCGTTCATCATCTCGCGCCACCACCGCATGGTCTCGATGAACGTGGCCCGCACCATGGATCTCACCGGCCAGGTGGAAGTGGAGGCCTCGGCCGTCGATTTCGTGCGGGGCGCCAAGCGCTCGCCGGGGGGCAAGTCGATCCTCATGCTGTTTTCGACATCCGACGACGGGCGCAGCAGCAACATCGTCCCGATCCTCTCCAACACCAACGTGGCGGTCCCGCGCGCGGACGTCCACTACGTCGCCACCGAGTACGGAACCTTCAACCTGTTCGGCAAAAGCCTGCAGGAGCGGGTCGTGGGGATGATCAGCATCGCGCACCCGAATTTCAGGGAGGCCCTATTTGCCGACGCGAAAACGCTCGGCCTGATCGGCCCGGAGCGCACCTTGGGCGAGGCGGTGCACGGCATCTACCCGGTCAAGCTCGAAGAGACCATGGTCGTCGAGGGCGAAGAGGTCACCATCCGCCCGGCCAAGCCCGTGGACGAACGCCGCATCCAGGAGCACTTCTACAACTTGGACAAGGACGACATCTTCTCCCGATTCATGCACGAGAAGACCAGCTTCCCCCGCTCCGAAGTCGAGGCCCGCTCCCAGATCGACTATGTCAAGGACCTCACCCTGCTGGCGGTGGTGGGCGAATTCGGTTTCGGCCGGGTGGTGGCGGTCGGCGAATGCATGCTCATCACCAAGACCAACATGGCCGAGGTGGCGTTTTCGGTCAACAAAAACTTCCAGGGCAAGGGCATCGCACGGCGCATGATCCGAAAGCTTGCCGAAGCGGCGCGCGAAAACGGCGTGTTCGGCCTCATCGCCTACACCACCCCGGGCAACCAGGCGATGATCCGGCTCTTCAAGACGCTGCCCTTCAAGGTCAAAAGCGCCTTCGACGGCGAAGGGGTGTCGCTCACCTGCCGGTTCGACGAGCTGGACTGAACCGCGGCGGCGCCGCAGACGCAGGCCGCAGATGGGGGCGGCCCGACTTGCCGGCGCGCGGCTTGACCGCGCCGATCGCTGCATTAGCGTAGCCTTCGTCTTCAAAAACCAAATCGACGTTTCGGTGACCGCCTCCATGGACATTTTGTACATCTCACCCGAGTTCCCGCCCAACTACGTTCATTTCATCCGCCACGCGCATGCCCTGGGGGCCCGGGTCTGGGCCATCGGCGAGGCCGAGTTTTTCTCCATGCCGCCCGACGTGCGCTCCTGGATCCGCTGGTATGTGCGCACGGAGCTCGGCAACTGGCGCACCGCGGTGCGCGCGGTCAACGAGCTGTTGGAGGCCAAGCACGCCCTGGGCTTCGAGGGGGCCTTCGACCTGGTGGAGTCGCACAACGAGAATTGGCTGCGGCTGGAGGCGATCATCAACGAGCGCTTCGGCATCCCCGGCATCCGCCTGGAGGAGACCGAGCCGTTGAAGAAGAAATCGCTCATGAAGCAGGTTTTCCAGCGCCTGGGCCTGCCGGTGGCGCGCGGCGGCCTGGTCGCCGACATGCAGGATGCGCTGCAGCTGGCCGAGGAGTTCGGCTACCCGGTGATCCTCAAGCCCGACGAGGGGGTGGGGGCCGGGGGCACCCACCGCGTGGGAAGCTCAGCGCAGCTGGAAGCCCTCTTCCCGGGCCTGCCCCCGGGCTATCTCCTCGAGGAGTTCGTCGATGCCCCGATCGTCACCTACGACGGGCTTACCGACCGCGAGGGGCGGATCCTCTTCGACAACAGCCTGGTCTACGGCGAGGGGCTGATCGAGTACACCCTGGGCACGGACACCTTTTTTTACGTCAGCCGGAGCATCCCGGAGCGGCTGGCTGAAATCGGGGCCAGCCTGGTCGCGGCCTTCGGCATCCGCCGCAAGTTTTTCCATTTCGAATTCTTCGTGCGCCGCGGCGACTACATCCCCATGGAGATCAACAGCCGGCCGCCGGGAGGGCCCATCCTGGACATGATGAACTTCAGCGCGGACGGCGACCTCTACCGCGCCTGGGCCTGCGTGGCCACGGGGCAACCCGTCGAGCTTCCCCGGGGGAAGAAGTTCGCCGTCGGCTACGTGGGCCGCAAAGACAAGCCCTATCGCCTCTCCCACGAGGAGGTCCTCGCCCGCTTCGGCCCGCTTCTGGTGGAGGCGGCCGAAAACCCGCCGGTGTTCCAGGGGATCATGGGCCGCACCCGCTACCTGTTCCGCTCCGAAAACGAGGCCGACATGCCCGCCATCGCCGCCGCCGTGCGGCAGACGACCGAGGGGACATGAACCGCAACATCGTGGTGCTCTCACCGCATTTTCCGCCGCATTACCATCGCTTCTGGGCGCAGGTCCGACAGGCGGGCGCCAACGCGCTGGGCATCGGCGATCAGCCCGCCGACGCGCTGCCCCATGAGCTGCGCTCCGCGCTGACGGAGTACTACTTCGTTGCCGACATGCGCGACTACGACGCGCTCGTGCGCGCCTGCGGCCACTTCACCCATCGCTACGGCAAAATCGACCGCTTCGACTCCCTCAACGAATACTGGCTCGGCGCCGAGGCCCGCATCCGCGACGACTTCAACATCCCCGGCGTGCGCACGGCCGACATCGACGTCATCCGCCGCAAGTCGAAGATGAAGGAGCGCTTCCGGCAGGCCGGGGTGACGGTCGCCCGCGGACGGGTGGTGCAGACCCCGGCGGATGCGCGCGCGCTGGCGGCCGAGACCGGCTACCCCCTGATCGCCAAACCCGACATCGGCGTGGGCGCCCTCGACACCTTTCGCATCGACTCCGAGGCGGACCTCGAGGCGTTTTTCAGTGCCAAGCCCCCGGTGGACTACCTGATGGAGGAGTTCATCGCCGGCACCATCCACTCCTTCGACGGCCTCGCGGACGCCGCCGGCAACCCGCTCTTTCTGACCGGCCACGTCTTCAGCCAGGGGATCATGGAGACCGTCAACGAGGCCCGGCACATCCACTACACCTCCATGCGGGAGATCCCAGCCGAGTTGGAGCGAATCGGCCGCAGCTGCCTGAAGAGCTTCGAGGTGCGCGAGCGTTTTTTCCACATCGAGTTCTTCCGGACCGCCACCGGCGGCTATGTGGCGCTCGAGGTCAACATGCGGCCGCCGGGCGGCTACACCACCGACATGTTCAACTACACGGCCGACATCGACATCTACCGCGCCTGGGCCGAGCTGGTGGTGCACGGCCGCGCCGATCTCGACTACCGGCGGGCCTACCACTGCTGCTACGCCAGCCGCAAGCACACCACCCGCTACGCCCACAGCCACGAGGAGATTTTGGGCCGCTACGGGCGCCTGATGCTGCAGGTGGAGAGCGTCCCGGGCGTCTTCAGCAGCGCGCTGGGCGACATCGGCTACATCTTCCGCTCGCCGGAGCTGGAGCAGATCGATGAGGTGGTCCGTTTCATCCACGCGCCCGCCCCTCCGGGCTGATCGGAGACGAGGACGCCATGCACACCGAACATCACCACTGGTACAGCCCGCGCCTGAAACGCGGCATGGAGCTCAAGGTTTACGGCCACTGGGGCAAGCCCCTCATCGTCCTCCCCTGCTCGCGCGGACGCTATTTCGATTTCGAGGGCATGGGCATGGTGGGCGAAATCGCGGGCTTCATCGACTCGGGCCGAATCAAGCTCTACGCGGTGGACAGCATCGACAGCGAGTCGTGGTACGATTTCGGCGTCTCGCCCGCGGAGCGCAACGCCCGGCACGAGGCCTACGACGGGTATATCGCGCACGAAGTGGTCCCCTTCATCCGCGGCCACAGCCGCAGCGCGGACGAGCGGCCCCTGGCGACGGGCTGCAGCATGGGCGCCTACCACGCGGTGAACTTCTTCCTGAAGCACCCGGACCTTTGCGGCGGCACCATCGCCCTCTCCGGCCTCTACCGGCTCGACCGGCCCGAATTCGGCCTGAGCGCCGCCGACCTGCCAGCGGTCTACTTCAACTCACCGCTCGCCTATCTACCGGGGCTGAGCGATCCCTGGTTCCTCGACGGGTACCGGAAAAGCGCCATCATCGTCTGCGTCGGCCAAGGGGCCTGGGAGGAGGAGGCGGTCGAGGACACACGCGCGCTCGCGCGCATCTTCCGCGAAAAAGGGATCCCGGCCTGGATCGATTTCTGGGGCCCCGACGTCAACCACGACTGGCCCTGGTGGTACCGGCAGATGAACCATTTTCTGGGGAACCTCTTCGGCCCCCTCTGATACCAACCCAGGCAGTCAAAGGCCAACCGCCTGCGGAACGTCTCTTTCCCACCCAGCCGGCTGCACTCATCGTGTTTTAAGGCCCCTGGTTTTCCACACTCGCCCCCGTATGGTTGCGGAGCGAGCGCTCCGCTCCGCGCTCACCTCCGGACTGCGCGGTATGGCTCTGGTGCTGGCGGCACCCCAGATGTTCACCGGCATTCTCCTGAAGTTCGCCGGCGAGCCGGCCCCCGTGCAAGCCAACGATTCGCTGATCTGTTTGCAGACAGGGCTTGCCTTCGGGCAATTGATCCGCAGCCGCCCAGACCAAAACCGCTTGCTCTGTCACGACGGCCCGCACAACCCGCTGCCGAGAAAGCCGCCGGGTGCTTGATGACATTTTGATCATGTCGGGGTCATCCTGCAGTCACCCGGCCGGATATACACTCTTCCCGATCGGAGCGGAAGACCGGCTGTCCGTCGAAATCGAACACGCTTTTCCGCCTCAGGGGTAACCGCGTTCCAAGCGACAGAGGGGCATCCCATGACCATTTTCCTGAAAACCACAGGCGTGCGTCTAAAACGAGTGTGGTCTGGCGCCACGAGCCTCGCGCGCGACATGCGTTGGAGCTATGCGCCCCCGCTGATGGTTTATTTCGCGGCCGGGGTGTCGGGATTCACCGGCATCATCGAAGCCTTTTTCGTCAAGGAAAAACTTGGACTCTCGGCGGCCATGCTGGCCAGCCTCGGCTTCTGGGCCGGCCTGCCGTGGGCCATTAAAATGCCCTTGGGCCATCTGGTCGACCGATTCTGGCGCCGCAAGGCGCTGTTCGTTTATCTGGGGGCCGCGCTGATGGCGGCCAGCCTTTTGATCATGGTGGGGCTGACCGGGCACGCCGAAGGGATGGCGACCCTGCTGGCGCTGGAGACCTGGTATGTCCTGTCCGTGCTGCTGGCGCCGATCGGATTCGTGCTCCAGGACGTGGTGGCGGACGCCATGACGGTTGAAGCCGTGCCGGCACAGCGGCCGGACGGCACCTCTTACACGAACGCCGAACTGCAGCGGATGCACGTGACCATGCAGACCCTGGGCCGCATAGCGATTGTCGGCGGCGGGGCCCTGGTGGCCGGGGCCGGAGGGTGGCTTGCAAAAACGCTCTCCTATGAGACCATGTATCTGGCCTCCCTCGCAATTCCGCTGATTTCGGTGCTTGGCGTGGTTCTCGCCGCAGCGGCGCCTCGCCGAATGCCGTATATCGCGGCGACGGAAGCACCGGGCCTGGACGGCTATCTCCTGGGAGGGGGGGCGCTTTTCGTGGCGCTCTCGCTGCTCTTGGGCCTCGGCCGTATACCCTATAATGAGGAGCTGATCTTTTTCGGCTCCCTGTCGGTGACCCTCTTCCTGATGCTGCGTCTCTTGGCCGGCCTGGATTCGGACCGGCATCGCGCCATCCTGAGCATCGCCGTCATCATCTTCGTCTTCCGCGCCATGCCCGGCACCGGGGCGGGCGCCGGATGGTGGCAGATCGACCAACTCGGCTTCGACGAGGCGTTCATGGGGACCCTGCGGCAGATCGCTTCCCTGCTGGCGATCGTTGGGATGCTCCTGCTCCGCGGTTGGATGGCCCGCCGGCCGGTACCCTATCTGGTGGTCTTCCTGTCGCTTTATGGAACGGTGATGACCCTGCCGTATCTTGGCATGTTCTACGGACTGCACCAGTGGACCGAAGTCCACCTCGGCTTCGGAGCGCGCACCATCGCCCTCATCGACACCATGGCGGATTCCCCGCTGGGCCAGGTGGCCATGATCCCGATGCTGGCCTGGATTGCCAAAGAGGCTCCGCGCACGCAGAAGGCCACCTATTTCGCGGTGATGGCCGCTTTCACGAATTTGGCCTTGTCGGCGAGTCAACTCGGCACCAAATACCTCAACACACTCTTCGTGGTCGAGCGTGGCCGCTATGACGAATTGGGGTCGCTCATGATGGCGAGCATGGTTTTGGGCCTGGTGCTGCCCCTCGCGGCGGTGTGGCTGCTTCAGCCCAGGGGCGGGGGCGGACGGCCGTCGTGGGCCAAAGGGCCCGGGGCGGTCTTAGGGCAAGTGTGAACCGCCTCGCTTCCGTTCGAAAAAACTGCGTCAGCATGCCCGCAGCCGGTTGCGGCCACGCCCCCTGCGGGCATTTTTCATCTCCGGTTGCTTTGAAGCGGCAGCCCCCGGTCGACCGCGTAGAGGTTCGTGAAGCTGTCGAAGCGCAGCGTTCCCACATCACGATGGGTCATCTGCGACTCCAACACGTTGAGAATCCCGATGCGCGCCCCTGCACCCAGCTCCAACTGAACCGGTTGGGTCCCTGCGCATCCGCTGGCGCTCACCACGGCCAAAAACAGGGTGGAAGGCTGCCTTGGCATGTCGGTTCTCCTCATCCAACGGTCGTGAGGATCCAGCCGCTTCATTCCGGCGCGAGCCTTCTGCTGCCCGCACCGGGACCGGAATCGGTCTGAAAAAAGATAACGCCTGTCAGCCCGCGCAGATGATTTTTCGATCATCTGCGCGTCATCCTCCCGCGATGTCGGCGGTTTATCATTTGCCCTAACCAGAGCCCGCATGGGCCATAACCAACTCCAGGAGGAAAAGAAAATGAGAAAACGGTTTCGAGTCACACAGATCATCGCGATGGTGCTGGTTGCGGGGTTGCTCTTCACGGCCGGCCTGCAGGCCGCCAAGAGCGCGCCGCGCATGATCCCGGACAACTTCAGCGCCCTGGTCGAGCAGGTGGGCCCGGCGGTCGTCAATATCCAGGTCGAGAAGACGGCCAAGGCCGAGGAGGCCATGCGCCCGTCCGAGGGCGCCCCCTTTGGGATGAACCCCTTTGGCGATGAGCGTTTCAGGGACTTCTTCGGCAAGCAGATGCCGCCGCAGGAGCGCCGGCAGGGCGGGATCGGCACCGGCTTCATCATCGATAAGAACGGACACATCGTCACCAACAACCACGTGGTCGAGGACGCCGACACGATCAAAGTGAAGCTCACGGACGAGCGCGAGTTCGACGCCAAGATCATCGGCCGCGATCCTCAAACCGATCTGGCCCTGATCAAGATCGACGCTCAGGGCGACCTGCCCGTCGCCAATCTGGGCCGCTCCGCGAACCTGAAGGTCGGCGAGTGGGTAGTGGCGGTCGGCAGCCCCTTCGGTCTGGAGCAGACCGTAACGGCCGGCATCGTCAGCGCCAAGGGCCGCGCCATCGGCTCCGGCCCCTATGACGACTTTATCCAGACCGATGCCTCAATCAACCCGGGCAACAGCGGCGGGCCGCTCCTGAATCTGAACGGCGAGGTGGTGGGCATCAACACCGCCATCATCGCCCACGGCCAGGGGATCGGCTTTGCCATCCCGATCGACATGGCCACCCGGATCGTCGCTCAGCTCAAGGAGAACGGCGAGGTCACCCGCGGCTGGCTGGGGGTGAACATCCAGGACCTCAAAGGCGGTCTGGCCGAATACTACGGCGCCAAGGGCGGTGAAGGCGTGCTGGTAACCGACGTCGTTCCCGGCAACCCGGCGGAGAAGGCCGGCATCCTTCCCAAGGACATCATCACCGCGGTCAACGGCGAGAAGGTTAAGAACAGCCGCGAACTGACCGCCAAGGCCGCCACCCTGCCGGTGGGAGCGACCACGAAGATCACGATTCTCCGTGACGGCCAGGAGAAGACCATTGAGGTGCAAGTGGCCAAACGGCCCCTGACCGTCGCCGACGCCGGCAAGCCCCAGGTCGAAAAAGAGGGCGAGTACGGCCTGCAGGTGACCGACCTGACCCCTGAGATGGCCGGGCGGCTGAAGACCCACCGCCAGAGCGGCGTGGTCGTGGTCGGCGTGCGCCCCGACAGCAAGGCCTTCAGGGCCGGCGTTCAGCAGGGCGATCTGATCCTCGAGGTGAACCGCCAGAGCGTATCCTCCACCCGCGAGTTGAAGCAACTGCTCGCCGCGCACAAGGGCGGTGACGGCGTCTCTCTGCTCGTTCAGCGCGGAAATGCCGGCATGGTTGTCCTGAAGATGGCCTAACCTGCGCATTCAGACCACTTCGGGCGGGGCCGCGGTTGCGGCCCCGCCGTTTGTTGCAACCCAAGTTCAGGGCATGTGCGCGAGCCAATGGATGGATGAAGGCCTTTTTGACGGCTCGCCCCTTGGAAGTCGGCAATCCGCAGGCCCCAAAAAGGATGCGGAGGCGCCCGGGCGTCTCATGGGACTGAAATCACAGTCCCGCCCGAACAACTGACAGGGTCCATCATAAAGCGTTTGTCGGAGGAGGAGAGCTGATAGCTGATGACGATACTGCCGGTTCGACTGGAAATCTCCAGCTGGTCTTCCTTTTGGACCCACCCGCTGCCGAGTTCTCCCAGCGGATTGCCATCCTGGTCCACTTCATGCACGGAAATGAAGGTCTGTTCCATGGCCGCGGAAACGCAGCCGGAGCTACTCTGGCCCAGCACAGGGGCACTCGGCAGCAGCTTCCATGCCATGAAGAGGGCCGCGGCCCAACGCGGATATGAAGTCTTCATTTCCTTGCCTCCGCGTTCATGGTGAAAGAGTCCCGCCGCAGCCGTCCCACCCTGCATTCACCCAGCCGGTTCACTGTTTCGATGCCCCCCCTGGGTCGCCGATCGCGGCATCCTCATCGGTATCTCCGATGCGAGAAATCTCACCGGGATCTCCGATAGCGGCGCTCTCACCGGGATCCCCGATGGTGGCGGCCTCGTCCTGGTCTGCATATCCGGACGCCAGATAAAGCCTTCCGACCGCTGGCGCCGAAGGGTCGGGGGAGCGGGCAAGGGCGCCGGGAGGCGCATGCAGCCCGAGAGCCATCACCATGGTCATGCAAAGCATCACGCCAGATAGCAGGTCAGAACGGGTGATTGTCAGGGGTTTCACCTTTTTATAAGCCCGCCATCGGATGTGTTCGGCTAGCCACGGCTGTCTCGTCCACCATCAACGGGTGGCTGACGAAAAGAAGCGTTGGTAGACAATTTGGGCGAACTGGCGTCCCAGGCAAAAAATATCAACCCGCCAGATTGAATCGTCTTTGGCACTCAAAATCGGCAGACAAATTTTAGGACGGCCGGGGACTATGCCGCCCGCAGGGCCGCAACGATGTTCATGCGGGCGGCGCGGAAGGCCGGCAGCAGCCCCCCCGCCAGCCCCATCAGCAGCGCAAAGAGCATGCCTTCCAGCACGATGCCCGGGCTCAGGCGGAATTGGAATGCGAGTTCGGAGAAGGTCTGGAAATTGGTGGTGGAGACCGTGAAAAACTGCAGCAGGGATGCGAGCAGGAGGCCGCCGGCGCCGCCGGCCGCCCCCAGCAGCAGCGACTCCACCAGGAAGGCGGAGAGGATCGCCGCGCGCCGAAAGCCGACCGCCCTGAGCGTCCCGATCTCGGCGGTGCGGTTGGCCACGGCCGCATACATCGTGATCATGGCCCCGACGACGGCGCCGATGGAAAAAATGAGGGTCAGCGCCGTACCCAGCGCCCGCAGGAACTTCGCCGTCAGCTCGGACTGCTCGCGGTAGTAGTCCACCTCGCGCTTGAGCTCGCTGGTCAGTCGCGGGTCGGCCTCGATTCGCTGCTTGACGGCCGAAAACTCACCCGCCTCCCGCATCCGGAAGGTCACCGACGAATAGGCCTGGCGCCGGAAAGCCTGCATGAACTGCTCCGCGTCGCCCCAGATTTCGGAGGAGAAGGCGGTGTTGCCGGCATCGAAGATGCCCGTCACGCGCCAGTCGCTGCGGGCAAAGGCGATGGTGCCGTCGAGGCCCGCGTTCTGGAACCGCCGGGCGATCCCCCCGCCCACCATGATCTCGGCCGACCCGGGGCGCGGGGCGCGGCCGGCGATCAGGCGCACCTCCGGCCGCAGCGCGAGGGAGGCGCCGGAGGTGCCGCGGATCGTGACGTTGGAGGTGCTATCCGAGCCCCGCTTGCGCAGGTTGATCAGCACCACCACCTCCTTGGCCACCAGCGGCCGCCCGTCGACGCCCATCGCAATTTCAGGCTGGGTCGCGGCGATGGCCGCCTCCCTGCGGGAGACGCCGCTTTGCACCTCGGAGTTTGCGGATTTGCGCAGGAGGATCGCGTTCTGAGGGGAGCCGGAGTCGACCAGGGTCGCTTCGAGCCCCTCGGCCAGCATGATGATGGCGGCGAAGGCGAAAACGACCAGCGCCATCCCCCCGGCCGTGAGGGCGGTGGTCAGCCGCCGGGCCAGCATGTTGCGCAGGCTGTAGGCGAACAAGAGTTTCAGGCTTCACCCATCGGTGGCAAGGGTTTCAGGGCACACGGGTTCGAGGGTAACCACCACAGGTGCTTTCGAAGTTTCTTTTCACTCGAACCCTCGACCCCTTGAATCCTTCCGTTCACGCCACCCGCCCCAGGGCGTCCACGATCCGCACCGTGACCACCTTGCGGATGGGAAAGACGGCCGCCGCCAGGGCCACGGCGAGGACCGCCAGGGCATCGTAGACCAGGGTCGCGGGGGTGATCGCCAGCACCGGGAAGACATTGCTCACGTACCGGCCCAGCAGCTGCAGCGCCGGGAAGGTGCCGGCGATGCCCAGCGCCCCGCCCGCCGCGCAGATCACGAGCGACTCCCCCAGGATCATTCCCCCCAGCCGCCAGGCGCCGAAGCCGAGGGTCTTGAAAACGGCGAACTCGTGCAGGCGTTCGCGCACCGACATGATCATGGTGTTGGCCGCCACCGCCATGATGATGCCGATGATGAGAAGGGAGACCATGCGGATCGCCATCAGGATCGCCTCGCTCATGGTCACGAACCCGAGCTGGAAGGCGCGCTCGGTCTCGGTCAGGGTCTCGGCCAGGGAGTTGCGGAACAGCTCGTCGACCGCCGCGGAGACGGCGGCGGCCGAATCCGCGTCCGCGATCCGGATGACGAAGATGCCGGCATAGTTCGCCCGCCGGGGGCTGACGGCCTTGAGGCGTTCGTTGAGATAGTCCCAGTGGAAGAAGAGCTGGTTCTCGTCGATGCTCGCGTCCCGGCCGGTATAGATCGCCCGGACCGTCATCGGCCAGTCGCCGGCGAAGATCGTTCCCTGCAGGCTGATGGCGTCGCCCACCTGCCAGCCGAACCGCCGCGCCAGCCCGCGGCCGACGACGCAGCCCTTGCGGTCTCGGACGAAGGCACCCCGCTCCTCGTCGGAGACGACGAACTCCGGGTAGAGTTCGAGGTAGGAGGCTGCATCCACCGCGAAATTCGCGAAAAAATTCTTGCGGTCGAGGTAGATGCCGCCGAACCAGCTCATGTGGGAGATGGCCTGGACGCCGTCGACGGCCCGGATCTTGTCCCCGTAGGCGATCGGCAGAAAGAAGGTCAGCGAAATGGCGTTGCGGGTGATGAGCCGGTTGGCGGCGGCCGCGGAGACCCCGGCGTACCAGGCATCCACCACGGTGCGCAGCAGGCCGAAGGCCAGCACGGCCACCGCCACGCCGAAAACGGTCAGAAGCGAGCGCAGCGTGTGCCTAAAGGCATTCCGGAACAGCAGCTTCCACGTCATGCGCGAGAACGCCCTTGTCGAGGTGTTTGACGGTGCCGGCCCGCCGGGCCGCGCGGGGGTCGTGGGTCACCATGATGACGGTTTTGCCCATCTCCCGGCTCAGCCGCTCCAGCAGCACCAGCACATCATCGGCCGCGGCGCGGTCCAGATCGCCCGTGGGTTCATCGGCCACGATCAGGGTCGGGTCGGTGACCAGCGCGCGCGCGATGGCCACCCGCTGCTGCTGGCCGCCGGAGAGCTGGCGCGGGTAGTGGTCCATGCGGTCCCCCAGGTTGACGAGGTTGAGCACCGTGTCGACCTGCTGCCGGCGGCGGCGGCGGGAGAGGTCGGTGAGGATGAGCGGCAGCTCGACGTTTTCGAAGGCCGTCAGCACCGGGATGAGATTGTAGAACTGGAAAACGAAGCCGACGTGGGCCGCCCGCCAGGCCGCCAGGTCGGTCTCGAGGCCCCATCAGGGCCAAAAACTCCCCCGCGGCGATGGATAAGGATATCTCCTCCAGCACCGGGATCAGCTGGCTGCCGCGGCGGTAGGATTTGGAGATGCGGCGGATTTCGACGACGACCGCAGCGGAGTTCATCGGCAGCGACTCACATCGAAAAGGTTGCCTGAGGCGGCCGCGAAACCGCGGCTGCAAGCCGCTCCCACAGACGAGCGCACACCGGGGCCGGCGGCGCCCGCCCCGCGGCCGAGCGGGTTATCCGGCCCCGCTCTCACTTCTGGGGTACCGACACGCGCGCCCCATCCTTCAGTTTTGCCAGCGGGGAGAGGGCGATGCGGCTGCCGAGCGCCGGCCCCTCCCGCAGTTCCACCATCTCTCCCAGGCGCCGGCCGAGCTCAACCGGCACCGCGCGCACCTCTTCGCCCTGCAGCACAAACAGCCGCGGGCCGCCGTCGTTTTGGGCCACCGCGGCCGCCGGCACGGCGCGCACGGGGGCTTTCTCCTCCGGGCCGATGGCACGGGAGAGGAACGCCACCTTGGCGCTCATATCGGGCAGGATGCCCGGGGTGCGCTCGGCAAAGGCGACCTTGACCGCGATCGAGGCCTTGCTGCGGTCGGCCGTGGGCAGGATCATGTGCACCCGGCCGGGGAAGCGCGCGTCCGGAAAGGCATCCAGGCGAATCTCGCAGGGCTGCCCCTGCGCCACCCGGGCGATGTTGGACTCCGACACGTCCACCTCCACCAACAGCGAGTCCATGTCGGCGATGGTCACCACGGCCGCCTTGGCATCCGCCGTGGCCGCCAGCGGGGTGACGATGTCGCCGATGTCGGCGTTCTTGGTCAGCACCACCGCATCGAAGGGCGCGCGGATGTTGGTGTAGTCGAGCAGCACGCCCGCCTCCGCGAGCGCCGCCTGGGCGGCGCGCAGGGCGGCGGAGAGCCCCTCCACGGAGGCCGCGGCGGTGCGGTAGCGGGCCTCGGCCGCATCGAAAAGGGAGCGGGCAATCGTCCCCGTGGCGACGAGCGCCTTTTTGCGCTCGTAGTCGAGGCCGGCGTTGACCCACTCGGCCCGGGCCTGCTCCAGCTGGTGGCGGGCGGCCGCGGCGTTGTGGCGCGCGCGCTCGTGCGCCGCGGCGGCGTCCTTGTTTTCCAGCCGGGCGATGATCTGCCCCTCCCGGACGCGGCTGCCCTCCTCGACCCCCAGAAAAACGAGCCGCCCGGTCACCTTGGAGGCGACTGCGGATTTGCGGTCCGCCACCACATAGCCGCTGGCGTTGAGCAGGGTGAGCGCCTGGGAGGGGAAGAGGTTCTGCACGACCGCCGCCTGGATCTCCACCGCGGGGGTGAGCCACCCCAGATGGTACGCCGCCGCACCCGCCGCGAGCAGCACGAGCAGCGCCGCCGCCCAGCCGAGCCGCTTCCGGCGCCTCGCCCCCGGCCGCAGCGAGGGCTTTTCGATCCGCAGCTTGTTCAGGTCGCTATGAGACATCCTCACCGCCTCGATCAGAGATGATCTTTATACCACAATGCAGGGATTCGGAACAACCGCAGCGACCGGCCGCAGGGCGGTCGAAACCGGCCGGCCCACGAAGCGCGCAACCTAATCGAGCCGCTTGCGAAACCGGCCGATGGCGGCGGCGAAAACTATCCCGCCCAGGGCGGCCAGCTCCGCGAACTGCGGCCACAGGACCGCAACGCCGGTACCCTTGAGGAAAACGCCCCGGATGATGACCAGAAAGTGGCTGAGCGGGTTGAGGTGGGTCAGCCACTGCACCGGGGCGGGCATGTTGGCGATGGGAAAGACGAACCCGCTCAGCATGAAAAACGGCAGGATGAAAAAGAAATTGGTCATCATGGCCTGCTGCTGGGTCCGGGACACGCTGGAGATGAGCAGCCCGATGCCGAGCGTACTCGACAGAAAGATCAAGCTTGCGGCCAGCAGCAGGAGGGCATTGCCCGCCATGGGGATCTGGAACCACAGCCGGGCGAAGAGGATCACCATCCCCATCTGGGCCTGGGCGATGAGGATGAAGGGGATGGTCTTGCCTAATATGAATTCGGAAGCGGTGAGCGGGGTCACGATCAGCTGCTCCATGGTCCCGGCCTCCTTCTCCCGCACCACGGCCATCGAGGTGAAGAGCAGCGACAGCAGCATGACCAGGAAGGCGACGATGCCCGGCACATAAAAATACTGGCTGTCCAGGTTGGGGTTGTACCAGGTGCGGACCCGGCCGTCGATCTCGCCGAAGTCGATGTGCCGGCGATGGATCTCGCGCAGCAGCTCGGAGTTGAAGCTGTCGAGCACGCTCATGCTGTAGGCGATCCGGACGCCCGCCATGTTGCTCATGCTGCCGTCGACGAGGATCTGGATCTCCGCCGTCTCCCCTTTGCGGATACGGGCGCTGAAATCCGGCGGGATCTGCAGGCCGATGTCCACCGCGCGCCGCAGCAGCAGGCGGTCGAGCTGCCGCGGGTCCGGGAGGGTGTGGGTCACGCGGAAGGTGGGGCTGGCGTCGAAGGCCTCCACGAGCCGCCGGCTTTCCGGCGTGCGCGCCTGGTCGACGACCGCCACCGTGACGTCGCGCACGTCGGTGGTGACGACATAGCCGAAGAGCACCATCTGGACCAGGGGCGCGATGACCAAAAGCGGCCGGTTCTTGCGGTCGCGGAAGAGCTGGATAAACTCCTTGCGCACCAGCTCGCGCACGCGCGGCCAGTTCATCTTCAGAGCCCCTCCTTTTTCAACGCGCGGATGTTGAGCCCCACCAGCAGGAGCGCCATGGCGGCGAGCACGAGAAAGCTCGGCCACAGCTGCACCAGCGGGAGGCCCCGCAGGTACAGGCCGTTGAGAATGTCGATGTAGTAGGTGGCCGGCACGACCCAGGAGACCGCCTTGAGCGCGGCCGGCATGTTCTGTTGCGGGAACACGAAATCGGAGAGCAGCAGCGAGGGCAGATAGGTGACCAGCACCGCCAGCTGGTTGGCCACGAGCTGGGATCGGGTCTTGACGGAGATCAGCAGCCCGGTGCTCAGCGCCACCAGGATGTAGATGCCGGAGGCGAGGATCATCAGCCAGAAGCTCGCCTTCATGACCACGCCGAAGAGCGCCTGGCCCATTGCGATCGCCACCAGCACGTCGATGAGGGTGATGA
The DNA here is from genome assembly GCA_025454255.1 of Desulfobacterales bacterium. Lineage (GTDB taxonomy): Bacteria > Desulfobacterota > Desulfobacteria > Desulfobacterales > SpSt-501 > SpSt-501. The sequence continues at coordinate 30,385 of JALOOU010000082.1, forward strand.
AAAAATAGGGGATGGCCTTGCCCAGGAAAAACTCGCCGGCCCGCAAAGGCAGCGCGCGCAGGGTCTCCATCGTGCCGTTCTCGTATTCCCGGGCGACCACCATCGAGGTCAGCAGCGCCCCGACGATCATGATGATGACGGCGATGATTCCGGGGACGATGAAGTTGCGGCTCTCCAGATCCTCGTTGAACCAGACGCGGATGCGGCCCTCGACCGGCGGCCGGATCGGTTCCCGGCCCTGGCGGTTCAGGGCGGCGCGCAGGCTGCGCTCGTTCGCCTGGGCGATGAAGGCCGTGATGAAGGCCCGGGTGTTGCCGGCGGTGTTGGGGTCGCTGCCGTCGATCACGACCTGGAGGGCGCTTTTGCGGTCGGCCTTGAGATCGGCGCTCCAGCCGGGCGGGATGACGATGCCCATGACGGCCCGGTTGCGCTCGAGCAGCTGCGTGAGGGCGGCCGTGGAGGGCGGATGGGCAGCGACGCTGAAATAGACCGAGGCGCCCAGCCGCCGGATGAAATCCCGGCTCTCCGGCGTGCGGTCGTGGTCGACGACCGCCGTGGGGATGTGCTCCACGTCGAGGCTGAGCGCGTAGCCGAAGAGCAGAATCAGGAGCAGCGGGATGATGAAGGCCAGATACAGGCTGCGGAAGTCCCGCAGGAGGTGGTAGCCCTCCTTGCGGGCGACGGCTTTGACCTTGCGCAGGTTCACGGGGCCCCCGGTTTCATCAGGGCCACGAAGGCATCCTCCAGGCCCGCCTCCGGCCGGCCGGGCAGGACCTCGGCCACGATCCCCTCCGGCGGCCCGCTCGCCACGATCCGGCCGGCGTTGATCATCACCACTCGGTCGCAGTGGCGGGCCTCGTCCATGTAATGGGTGGTGACGAGGACCGTCACCCCCTCGCCCGCGAGCCGGCGGATGAACTCCCAGAAATGCCGCCGCGTGATGGGATCGACCCCCGAGGTGGGCTCGTCCAGAAAAAGCAGCCGCGGCCGGTGCAGCAGGGCGCAGCCCAGAGCGAGGCGCTGGCGCCACCCCGGCGGCAGCTCGCGGGTGAGGCGGTCGCGCACCGCGGAGAGCCGCGTCACCCCGAAGACCCACTCGATGCGCTGCGGCCACTGTTCGACCGGTACGTTGTAGATCCCCAGGTAGAAGCGGATGTTCTCGAAGGGCGTCAGGTCGGGGTACAGCGAGAACTTCTGGGACATATAGCCGATGGCCTGCTTTATGCGCTCGGGCTCGGTGGCGAGATCGAAGCCGGCGACACGGCCGGCGCCGCTCGTGGGGGCGAGGATGCCGCAGAGCATGCGGATGGTGGTGGACTTGCCGGCGCCGTTCGGTCCGAGGACGCCGAAGATCTCGCCCGTACGCACGCAGAAGCTGATGCGGTCAACGGCCGTGAAGGCGCCGAAGCGCTTGACCAGCTCCGTCACGACGAGGGCGTCAGCGCCCAAAGGCATCCTCCGCCAGAGCCGCGTCCACCGCCCGGATGCGCGCGATCACGGCCTCCTCCAGGCTGCCGAACCCCTTCCGGATCTCGGCCGGAACCGCATCCGCCAGGATGCGGCCGCTGTGCATGAGCAGCAGCCGGTCGCAGCGCTCGCCCTCGTCGAGGTAGGCGGTGGACACCAGGATGGTCATGCCCGCCTGCTGCATGTCGGACAGGATCCGCCAAAACTCCTGCCGCGACACCGGGTCGACGCCGTTGGTGGGCTCGTCCAGGACCAGCACCTGCGGTTCGTGCACCAGCACGCAGGCGAGCCCCAGCTTCTGCTTCATGCCGCCGGAGAGGTCCCCGGCGCGGCGCTCCGCGAACGGCAAAAGGTTTGAAAACCCCAGATAGCGCTCGCGGCGGCGGCGGCGCTCTTGGCCGGTGATCCCGTAGATGTCCATGAAAAAATCGAGGTTCTCGGACGCGGTGAGGTCCTGGTAGAGGCCGAAGCGCTGGGGCATGTAGCCGATCCGCTCCTTGACGGCGGCGCGCTCCCGGGCGACGTCGCGGCCGGCCACCGCGAGCGTGCCGGCATCGGGCGCCAGCAGGGTGGCGATCATGCGCAGCAGCGTGGTCTTGCCGGCGCCGTCGGAGCCCACGATGCCGGCGATGCATCCGCCGGGCAGGCTGAAGGAGACATCGGATACCGCCGTGAACGCACCGAAGCGCCGATGGACCCCGGAGGCGACGATCATCCCATCCGTCATAGGGTCTGCGGCCGGGCGGCGGTCAGCGGAACCAGGCATCGGCGGGCATCCCGGATTTGAGCTCTGAGTTCGGGTTCGGGACGGAAATTTTCACCAGATAGACGAGCTTGACCCGTTCCTTTTGGGTCTGGATGATCTTGGGGGTGAACTCGGCCTGCGGCGATATGAAGGCCACCTGCCCCGCGTAGGTCTTCTCGGGGAAGGTGTCGATCTTTACATCCACCGGCTGGCCGGGTCGAACCTTGCCGATCTCGGGCTCACCCACAAAGACCTTGAGGTCCACGACGCTCAGGTCGGCGATGGAGAACACCTCGCGGCCGGGCGCCACCACCTCTCCCGGCTCCACGTTGCGGTTGACGACCACCCCGGCAAAAGGCGCCCGCAGTTCGGTGTAAGCCACCTGGATGTCGGCCAGGTTGAGAGCGGCACGGGCGGAGGCCGCCTGGGCGCGGGCGGCCTCGACCTCCTGTTCGAAGGCCTGGATTTTTTGGAGGTTGCTCTGCGCCAGGCGCAGGGCGGCCTGCCCCTCGGCCAGCCGGGAGCGGGCGGTCTCGATCTCCTCGCGCCGCGAACCCTCCTGCGCCAAGCGGTAGGCCTCCCGCGCGCGGCCGTGCTCCTTGAGGGCCGTCTGGAAAGCAAGCTCGGCGTTGTCGCGGGTGCGCTCGGCCACGACCCCCTTTTGGAAGAGTGCGTCGTTGCGCTCCTTCTCCCGGCGGGCGTTGTCGCGGGCGGCCTGGGCGGCCTCCACGGCCAGCCGCGCCCGCTCCACTTCCTGGACGCGGAACCCCGACTCCGCCTGCGCCAGCTGCGCCTGCAGCGCCTCGACGGCGGCCGCGGCCCGCTCGACTTCCACCGGCAGCACCCGGCGATTGACCTCCAGAACGATCTCGGCCTGCTTGACCTGCTCCTCGGCCCGCCGCAGCCCGGCGCGCGCCTGCTCGCGCTGAGCGTCGAACTCTTCCCGATCGACAACGGCCAGAAGCTCCCCGGGCTGCACGCGCCGTCCCTCGTCGGCCACGACCGACCGGACGCGTCCGCTGATCTGGAAGGCGACGTTGGACTGCGTCGCTTCGATGGTGCCCGAGTAGTAAAGTTCCGCACCGCGACGGGAGCGCTGCCCCCAGAGGACCAGCCCGCCGACGGCAACCATAAGGAGCACGAACGCAGGTAGAAGCAAGCGCTTTTTCACGAGCGGCCTCCCGATCCCTGAACTCGAATCTATCGGAATTTCAAACGCCTTTCAAGCGCGAAAGGGGCTCGCGGAGGCAGGCGACGGCCGGGCGCGAGCGGACCCTTTCAATTGCGTCTGGCGGGCTTTTTCCTGTACGCGTCCCGCCTGGCGGGCCCGCAATCGAATCGCGGCTGGAAGCCGCTCCCGCACCATTTGGACCTACTCGCTGACGAAGCGTCGGCGCCGGCGGCGGACAACACTCATTTCTGCTCTCCAAACCGTGCAAGAATAAATGCTTGACCGGGGTGCGGTTCGGGATTAGTATACAGTGTGCTCGGCGCAGACTCCTCGATGGGCGCGCGGGGCAACAAGGTTGGATGAAACATTCTGAAGTGTCGGATGGGGCCACTGCACTCGCCAACGTGTGGTGGTTTTTTTCTGCCGGCGTTCGCGTCCGCCTTTGAAAATCCGATGAAAGGAGGATGCAAGCGATGCAAGGCCAAGTCAAGTGGTTCAACGAGGCAAAAGGGTTCGGCTTTATTGCCGCCGAGGACGGCACGGATGTGTTCGTGCACTTCAGCGCCATCCAGGGCAGCGGTTTCAAGACTCTGGGCGAAGGCCAGTCGGTCAGCTTCGAAGTTCAGCGCGGCCCGAAGGGTTTGTCGGCAGTCAATGTCCAGCCGCTTTAACCAGACACCCTGAAGCAGGCACTCCGCCGCGCCAGCGACAGCGCGCCTGCTCTCCTTCGCTTAGGCCGCAGCGGCTGCAGGCGCTGCGGCCCAAGCCCTTTTCCCAGAAAGGATCATGTCATGAACAAGCGACTCTACATCGGCAACCTCTCCAGTGACGTGACGGAGCAGGACCTGACGCACAATTTTTCCACGGTGGGCAAAGTGGCGACGGTCGCCATCATCAAAGACCGCTTCTCCAACCAGAGCAAGGGCTTCGGGTTCGTGGAAATGGAGAGCGAGGAGGACGCCCGCAAGGCCATCGCGCAGTTCAACGGCGGCGAATTGCGGGGAAAAAAGATCACCGTCAGCGAGGCGCGCGAACGCAAGGAGCGCGAGGGCGGCTTCGGCGGCGGCCGGTCCGGGTCCGGTTTTTCCCGTGGCCCGGGCGGAGGCGGCGGCCGGCGCTATTAGCCGGGAGGAGCTCGCACCGCCGCCGGCGTGGTTTCAGGCGCCGCAGCGGCTGCATTCCGCCCTGCCGTGGTGCAGGCTTCCCTGTTTTGCTTACCCGTTGGGATAAACGCCCCGGGCCTGCGCGCCTTTCGTTCCCGCGTGGCGGTATGGTTCCTGCGCCCTCGGCGGCGCAGGAACCATGGCTACTGTTTCTTTTTCAGCTTCTTTTCCTGGCGCTTTTCTTTGAGGGTCTTTTTGGGCTGCTTTTTGGCGTCTTTTTTCACGTCCTGCGATTTGGCCATCTCAACTCCCCTTTCTTGGCGTTTTATTCTCCATGCCCGAGGGAAAATCCCGGAACCCCGTCAAATGCATAGAGGTTCTCGGTCTTGATCAGGTCGCACCGGCGGTGGAGAGGGTATCGAGGGCCGCGCGTATGATTTCCGGCCCGATGCCGTCCCCATAGGCAACGGCGGTCCACGACGGCGTCATGTTTTCTCCGGCCGCATGCATCGCCTGTCGACTTGACTATGGTGAAACGGGTGGTTTAGAGTGTCAGCATATCCGAATTCGACCCGGCCTGCAACGATCAGATAACGTCCGACTCGACTTTCATCGCCCTCCGCCATGGTCGACCCGAAGCACATCCACCTCAAGCGCCGCGCCGCCATGATCGCCGCCATCCGCGGCTTCTTCACCGCAAACGGCTATCTCGAAGTCGAAACGCCGCTGCGTCTGCCGCTGCCGCTGCCCGAGGCCCACATCGAACTCTTCGACTCGGAGGGGTGGGTCCTGCAGCCTTCGCCGGAAACCTGCATGAAACGGCTGCTGGCGGCCGGTCATCCCAAAATCTTTCAGATCTGCAAGTGCTTCCGCAAGGCCGAACGCGGGCGGCGGCACCTGCCCGAGATGACTCTGCTCGAGTGGTATGCGGCCGGCGATACCTATACCGATCTCATGGTCTGCTGCGAAGCCCTGCTGCCGCGCATCGCCTGCGAGCTCGGCAGCGGCGCCATCCTCCCCTACCAGGGCCGAAGGATCGACCTCACACCTCCCTGGCAGCGGCTGACCGTGCGCGAGGCCTTCGACCGGTTTGCCGCCATGCCCCTCGAGGCGGCCCTGGCGCAAGGCCGCTTCGACGAGATGATGGGGCTCATGATCGAGCCGAACCTCGGCCTCGAGCGGCCGGTCTTCCTGACCGATTACCCGGCCGAACACGCCTCCCTCGCCCGCCTCGCGGCGGAGGATCCCGCCGTGGCCGAGCGCTTCGAGCTCTACGTCGGCGGCCTCGAGCTGTGCAACGGGTTCAGCGAGCTGAATGACCCGGCCGAGCAGCGGCGGCGGTTCGCAGCCGAGCAGGAGCGCATGCAAGCTGCGGGCAAGCGCGTCCGCCCGCTGCCGGAAACGTTTCTGGCCGCTCTGGCCCACATGCCCGCCGGCGCCGGCAACGCTCTGGGCATCGACCGGCTGGCCATGCTCTTCTGCGATGCGGCCGCCATCGACACGGTCGTAGCCTTCGTGCCGGAGCAGCTGTGAGCGGGCGTGAGGCAGCGGGCCGGGCGCACCCGCGCCGGCCCCCGACCCCTTTCGGCCGGGTTTACTTGCCCGATGACATGTGATAGCAGGACATCCAATAGTACCCTACCCGCAGACCCCACACTCAACAAGGACCGCGCCATGGAATTCTTCAAGATCCGATTCGGAGACAACTTCGATGAGCTCAGCTCCCGCTTCGAGAAGACGCTGGAGGACATGCTGGGCTCGATGGGCCCCTCCTTCATGCTGTCCGAGCGCACCTGGCGGCCGCCGATGGACATGTACGAGACGGCCGAGCAGGTGGTGATCATGGCGGAGATCGGGGGGGTGGAAAAACAGGACATCGAGGTAGAGATCAGCAGCAAGGCCGTTCGCATTCAAGGCCAGCGCATGGCGCCGACCTGCGGCACGGAGCACACCTACCGGCTGGCGGAGATCCAATACGGCCGCTTCGAACGCATCTTGTTCCTGCCCTGCCCGATCGACCCGGAGAAGGTGTCGGCCGCCACCAAGAACGGTTTTTTAGAAATCCGCCTTGTGAAACGGCCCGTCGACCAGACCTACAAGGTGTCCATATCCGACGACTGACGGGGGCGCCGACCTGCGCGAATGCCCGCCGTGGCGTGCCCGGGCGGCCTCACTCCGATTGACGAACAGGGAGAAGAACATGACTGACGAAAAACAGCCGGAGCAGCCGAGCGCGTCCAGGATCCCCGACACACTGCCCGTCCTGCCGATCACCGACAATGTGCTCTTTCCGAAGATGGTGTTCCCGCTGATGGTCGTGCACCCGGACTCGGTGCAGCTGATCGACGAGGCCATGTCCAAGGAGCGCATGCTGGCAGTGGTCTCGGCCCGCGCGGCGGACAACCCCGAGCTCATGCCGCCGCCCGATCGCTATGCCCCCATCGGCACCAGCGCCATGATCCTGAAGATGGCCAAAACGCCGGAAAACCGCACCCAGCTGCTCGTGCAGGGGTTGGGCCGCTTCCGGATCAAGGAGGTCTCGCAGGCCGCGGGCAAGCCTTTCCAGTTGGCCCTCGTCGAACACCTGGAGGAGGACACCGCGCGCGATACCGAGATCGAGGCGCTGATGACCCACATCGTCAACCACTTCGCCAAGGTGGTGGAGCACTCCCCGACCCTGCCGGCCGAAGTGGTCTACATGGCCCAGTCCATCAAGGAGCCGGGGACGCTGGCCGACATGATCGCCTCCTCGCTCAACGCGAGCCCCGAGGACAAACAGAAGGTGCTGGAGACGCTTGCGGTCGGCGACCGGCTCAAGCTGGTCAGCCGCATCCTCAACAAGCAGCTGGAGATCCTCGAGCTTGGCAAGAAGATCCACGACCAGGTCAAGGAGGACATGGACAAGAAGCAGCGCGAGTACTACCTGCGCGAGCAGCTGAAAGCCATCCGGGCCGAGCTGGGGGAAAAGGACGAGGGCTCGGTGGAAGTCGACGAGTACCGTGCCAAAATCAAGGAGAAGAACCTGCCGCCGGAGGCGGCCAAGGAGGCCGAGCGGGAATTGGAGCGGCTCGCGCGCATGCATCCCTCCTCGGCCGAATACACCGTGGCCACTACCTTTCTCGACTGGCTGACCGCCCTGCCCTGGCACCAGCACACCGCGGACAACCTCGACATCAAGAAGGCCCGCAAGGTCCTGGACGACGATCACTACGGGTTGGAGAAGCCCAAGCGCCGGATCATCGAATACCTGGCCGTGCGCAAACTCAAGCCGGACTCGAAGGGACCGATTCTGTGCTTCGCCGGCCCGCCCGGAACCGGTAAGACCTCGCTGGGCCAATCGATCGCGCGCGCGCTGGGACGAAAGTTCTACCGCATGTCGCTCGGCGGGGTGCGGGACGAGGCCGAGATCCGGGGACACCGGCGCACGTACGTCGGCGCGCTCCCGGGGCGGGTCATCCAGGGCATTCGGCGGGCGGAGTCCAACAACCCGGTCTTCATGCTGGATGAAATCGACAAGCTCGGGGCGGACTTCCGCGGCGACCCCTCCTCGGCCCTGCTGGAGGTGCTCGACCCCGAGCAGAACCACTCCTTCCAGGACCACTACCTCGATGTGCCCTTCGACCTCTCGAAGGTGATGTTCATCGCCACTGCCAACATCCTGGACACCGTCCCCCCGGCGCTGCGCGACCGCATGGAGGTCCTGCAGCTGCTGGGCTACACCGAGGACGAAAAGGTCCACATCGCCGAGCGCCACCTCATCCCGCGGCAACGCGAGGCCAACGGGCTCAAGGCCGGGCAGATCCGCTTCTCCCGCGGCGCCCTGCGCCACATCATCTCCGGCTACACGCGCGAGGCGGGCCTGCGCAACCTGGAGCGCGAGATCGGCACCCTCTGCCGCGGGGTGGCCAGCAAGATCGCCGAGGGCGCGATCGAATCCGAAACCATCAAGACCCAGAACATCGCCAAATACCTGGGACCCGTGCGGTTCACGGCCGAGGCCAAGACGCGCACCGCCACGCCCGGGGTGGCGACCGGGCTCGCCTGGACCCAGTTCGGCGGCGACATCCTCTTCGTCGAGGCCACCGGCATGAAGGGCAAGGACCGCCTGATCCTGACCGGCCAGCTGGGCGACGTGATGAAAGAGTCCGCCCAGGCGGCGCTGAGCTTCGTTCGCACCAAGGCCTCCCGGTTCGGGCTGTCGGAGGAGACCTTCGAGAACCAGGACATCCACATCCACATCCCCGCCGGCGCCATCCCCAAGGACGGCCCCTCGGCCGGGGTGACGATGCTCACGGCGCTGGTCTCCTTCCTCACCAAGCGGCGCGTCGTCCGGGACCTGGCCATGACCGGCGAGATCACCCTGCGGGGCCAGGTGCTCCCGGTGGGCGGGATCAAGGAGAAGGTCCTCGCCGCCCACCGCGCGGGCATTCGCACCATCATCCTGCCCAAGGAAAACCAGAAAGATTTAGAGGACATCCCCAAAAAGGTGCAAAAGGAGATCCGCTTTCACTTTGTCGACAAAATGACGGACGTCCTCAAGCTGGCGCTCGAGAAATAGTCCAAGGCTCGGATTGACGCAGATTGCACCGGCTACCGGTTTATGCATGCTGCGAGCGGCCCTCTTGCGAATCTGCCCACGAAAAATGGCGGCGGTCAAAAACTCCGGATATTGAGCGGCCCACGAACCTGTAAATTTACTGAGGCTTTTTGTAGTACCATCCGACGCAACAACAAACGGCCACGTTTGTGATATCAACCGGTTGGCACCACATCGTTTCTACTGCTTGTTAGGTCCGGCAACTGAACATGCAAGATCTTGCGCACTTCCGTAAATTTAGTTTATCGGACCTGGAAGCCGTTCGAAGACCAATCCACCACACAATTGATGTAACATATGCCCCGGTTTATCCGGTCCGGGCCATTCAGTTTTTTAAAGATTTCCATTGTGAGGCGAAAATCATTGAGAGGCATCAGAACGGGGTAACTCCGATTTTAGAAAAAGGTGGAAAAGTGGTCGGAACCGGATCACTTGTCGGCAATGATATCCTTGGTGTTTTCGTTCATCCCCGACTTCAGCATAATGGGTATTACAAGGCGATAATGAAAGAGCTTGAAAAAAAGGCGGCCCTCAACGCTATCAGCGGTCCGAAGGCCATCACGAAAGCTCGGAACAAAGTCTAAATGTGGGAGGGCCACACCATGAACGTGCGTATGTTCGGCCTATGGATGTTGATGGTTGCGGCTCTGGGAGTTGTTCTATCGGGCTGCGTGGGGTCGCCTGGCAAAATTAGAAAGGTCGACTCACCGACAGAGCAGCAGCTGCGAGCAGACTGGAAAAACTACCACACCTTTTGCTTGAGAAGCGGATATGGGGTCTCCACGGCGGGGTCCGCCATTCTTTTTCAAGTGAAAGGCGACAAGACCATTCAGAAGGGTAGCGACTGGCAGGAGGTCACAGACGAAAAAACGGCAGCGGGTTGCGCCAATTTTTCCACACGCACGTCTCCGGTGATGAGCCTGCTTGGCGAAAATGACGAGAAGTTCGGATACCTGATTTTCGAATGGCGTGATTCTGTCTCGGTGGCAGTCATCGACTCGAAAACCATCGGTCTGATTTACAACTCAGCTCCCAAGACCGGAGGTCCATAGCTCCCAACCCGATCAATGGCTCCACCGGCCTTCGGCGGTCTGGGCGAGGTGATCTTCGATAGCATAGTCACAGAGATGATCTATACCTCGTACAAAGGTATGCAGCAATCAGCGCTTCGCGCCAACGCTGATACATGGTGCTTAAAATATTACGGAAAACTCAATACCATATACAGCTGCATTTTTGACAGCCTTGCGCCAAGAGGGCTACGTCTGGCAGGCTGCATGCAGCTATAGCGAATACCCTCGTGATTGCGAAAAAAGGTTTTTTAAAGTGCTAAATTAGGATCAACAATCGAGGGCAGGTAGTAGCAATTTAGGTGGCGGAATGATGGAAACAATTCCAGTGATGTATCCGGGCTGATTGCTGGTCAACTCGGAACGGCGGGTCAAAGACGGCTCACGCCGATGCATAGACGTGAATACCTATCCGAAAAATCACCGCCCCATCTTTTCTGGGATTGTTTCAGCGAATCACAGTGGCCTTTTGCACCCACAGCCCACCCGCGCCTGAACTAATCTGCAATTCTCTGAATCGATACCTTTGATCTGCTAAACCAACCCTGACTTCAGCCCAAATTAGGTTTGGCCTGAGGTACAGAATCTTTTGAACCGCACTGCGGGAAAGTACTGGAAAAAGGAGAGGTAAGCATAGCAAAGTGCTTGCTCGAATAAATTTTCCATAATAGTATTCGTGCTCATACCTGCGAGATGGAAAGGCACCCGTGGACTTCTTTCATGGCTCCATAAACCCAATACAGAGCATGAATACCATGGTAACAAGGTTATCGAATCTCCGCTGGCTGTCCCGGGCAATCGCATTGATCGCCTTTCTTTTTATGCTGCCGCCGCTGGCATCGGCCGGCGACACCCTAAAAGGTGTAAAGTCCAGGGGCGTCTTACGCTGCGGGGTCAGCGAAGGGATCTTGGGCTTTTCCCTCAAAGGCGACGGCGGCGACTGGAGCGGTCTGGATGCGGATTTCTGCCGCGCAGTGGCGGCGGCTGTCTTGGGAGACGGCCAAAAGGTGAAATTTGTCCCGCTGATTGCCTCTGCCAGGTTTCCTGCGCTCAAATCCCACCAGATCGACCTTCTGTCCCGCAACACCACCTGGACGCTGGGGCGGGAGTCAATCCTTGGTGCGC
>JALOOU010000083.1 GCA_025454255.1 Desulfobacterales bacterium
GATCATCATTTTCAGCATCTGGCTGCGCTGGCTGCCGAGCGGCGGCATGCACACGCTGGGCAAGGAGTTTTCGCTGATCGACAGCCTGCGGCACCTCTTTCTGCCGGTGGTGAGCCTGTCGACCCTGATTGCGGCCAAGTACGTGCGCTTTCTGCGCACGAGCATGCTCGAGGTGATCCACCTGGACTACATCCGCACCGCCGCGGCCAAGGGGCTGAGCGAACGCGTGATCATCTACAAGCACGCCTTCCGCAACGCCGCCATACCGCTCGTCACGGTCGTGGCCATCGACCTGCCGGTGCTCTTCGCCGGCGCGCTCTTCACCGAAACGATCTACTCCTGGCCGGGCATGGGGCGGCTCTTCGTCGACGCCGCCACCCGCTTCGACTACTCGGTCGTCATGGGGATCGTGGCCGCCATCGCGTTTCTGGTGGTGGTCTCCAACCTCCTGGCGGATATCGTCTACGCGATCCTCGATCCCCGCATCACCTTTTCCTAGCGGAGCTCCGATGGCCGGCGGTCGTTTCCACGAAAAACACAGAAACCAGCTCTGGTATCTGACGCTGCGGCAGTTCCTGCGGCACCGGATGGCGGTTGCCGGCATGATTTTGATGGCCGGGATCGTCCTCTCCGTGGTCTTCGTGGACCGCCTCTCGCCCTATGACCCGGAGACCCCGGACCTCTCTAATATGCTTTCCCCGCCTAGCCTTGCCCACCCGCTGGGCACCGACGAGCTCGGCCGCGACATGCTGACCCGCACGCTCTACGGGGGCCGGGTCTCGCTGATCGTCGGGGTCTTCGCCATGCTGGTCGCGGTGACGCTGGGGACCCTGATCGGGGCCGTCGCCGGCTATTTCGGCGGGGTGGTGGACAATCTGCTCATGCGGTTCACCGACTTCGCCCTGGCCTTTCCGCGGATCTTCGTCTTGATCCTCTTTGCAATCATCTTCATGCGCCCGCCCTTCAGCGACAACCCGCTGATCGTGATGCTCTTCGACACCCTCTACAAGATGCCCGTCGCCCGCGTGGTCTTCGTCATCGGGATCCTCGGCTGGATGGACGTCGCCCGCCTGGTGCGCGGCTCGTTTCTCGAGATCAAGAATCTGGAGTACGTCGAGTCGGCGCGCGTGCTGGGGGCCGGCACTCCGCGGATCATGATCCGCCACATCCTGCCCAACGCGCTCGGCCCCATCATCGTCGCCGCCAGCCTGGGGGTGGCCGACGCCATCATCTCCGAGTCGGGCCTGAGCTTCCTGGGGCTCGGCATCCAGCCCCCGACGGCCACCTGGGGCAACATGCTCAAAAATGCGCTGGACCAGATCTTCGCCGCCCCCTGGACCGCGATCGTTCCGGGGTTCATGATCTTTCTGACGGTGCTGAGCATCAACTACATCGGCGACGGCCTGCGCGACGCCTTCGACCCGCGCAAGATCAAGTAGGAAACATGTTCGCCATCACCTGCCTGGTCAACAACGACGTCGCCTTCGGCACCCGGTTCCGGGGAGAGCACGGCCTCTCGTTTTTCATCCGGACGCCGGACGCCGCGGTGCTCTTCGACGCCGGGCAAAGCCCCTACATCCTGGCGCACAACCTGAAAGAGGCCGGGATCGGCCTGGGCGATGTGACCCACGTGGTCCTCAGCCACGGCCACTACGACCACACCGGCGGTCTGGCCCAAAACCTGGCTCGCATGCAGCGGCCGGTGTTGATCGCCCACCCTGCGGTCTTCGAGAAAAAATTGAGCGCCCGACACGATCCGCCCAAGCCGATCGGGCTGCCGCTCGCGCGCGAGGAGCTGGCTCAAAAAGCGCAGCTGCGGCTCCGGGAGCAGCCCACCCCCATCGGCAGCCATGTCACCGTCACCGGCCCTATCCCCCGCGCCACCGATTTCGAAGCGGTGGATGCCAAGCTGCTGCGCGAGCGCGCCGGGCGGGTCGAGCCCGACCCGCTGCAGGACGACCAGGCGCTCATCCTGGAGGCCCGCCAAGGCCTGGTGGTGGTGCTCGGCTGCTGCCATGCCGGGCTGATCAACACCCTGCGCCGGGTGCGGCGGATCTCGGAGCGGCCCATCGTCGCCGTTCTGGGGGGCAGCCACCTGCAGCCGGCCCCCGCGGCCCAGATCGCCGCGACGATCGACGCCCTGCGCCGGGAGTTCGCCTCCATCGCCTCCTTCCGCCTGAACCACTGCACGGGCTGGCCGGCGCTGACGGCCCTGCGGGACGCCTTCGGGGAAAAGGTCCAGCCCTTGGCCGCGGGCGAGCAGCTGGAATTCGAATGAAGCGCTTTGACTGTCCATGACGACACACCCAGGCCATACTTTTTTCCTTGACCATTAGGAGCAACTCCGATACTGAACTCGGCACGTTCCATGAACGTGCTCGATGCTGAAGTGGAAACCTCCCGATTCTCAAAACGGATCACGGGACGCGTGATCAAGCTGGGGGATGCGATCGACACCGATCTCATCTACCCCGGACGCTATGTCCCAGTGGTCGACCCGGCAGAGTGGCCGCGGCACGCCCTCGAAGGCATCGATCCCAATTTCCCCAGCCGCCTGCAGCCCGGGGACATCATCGTCGCCGGAAGAAACTTCGGCTGCGGGAGTTCCCGTTCCCAGGCCGTCTCCTGCCTGAAGCTCGCCGGAATCGTGGCGATCGTGGCAGCCTCTTTCGGGCGCATCTTTTTCCGCAACGCCATCAACCAGGGAGTGCCGGTCATCGAATGCGCCGACGCCCACCACCTGTTTCAAGAGGGCGAGACGCTCCGGATCGATTTGGCCGAGGGCCGCATCGAGGGGGCGGAAAACTCCGCCTCGTTTCAGCCGCTGCCGGCGTTCATGATGGCTATCCTCGGCGCAGGCGGCCTGGTGCCTTTCACACGCGCCCTGCTTGCGAAATGACGGCCGGCCATGGGCATGACCTTCGCTGAAAAACTGCTCGCTGAAAAATCCGGAAAATCCTCCGTGATCCCGGGTGAAATCGTCCGCGTGACCCCCGACCGGCTCATGTCGGTATCGGCTTCGAACGTGATTGCGATTCGAAGCTTTCTTGAGCTCGGGGTCCCCACGGTGTGGGATCCGGACCGCATCGTGCTGATTTTGGATCACGAAACCCCCCCGAACGACCCCGCGCACGCCGAATCCCACGCGCGTGTGCGCCGCTTTGCGGCGGAGCAGGGGATCACCCATTTCTTCGACGTGGGCGAGGGGATTTGTCATCAGCTCATGATCGAAAAGGGGTTGGCGTTCCCCGGCGAGCTCATCTTCGGGAAGGATTCCCACACGGTGACCTACGGGGCGGTCGGAGCCTTTTCGACCCCGATCGACGCCACCGAAATGGGCTGCCTGTGGGCCACCGGCGAAACCTGGCTCAAGGTCCCCCCATCCATCCGCGTGCGGCTCGACGGCAGCCTGCCGCCCGGCGTCTACGGAAAAGACCTCATCCTGCACCTGATCGGCCGGCTGGGAGGCGATGGGGCGACCTACATGTCGGTCGAGTTTTCAGGACCCGGAGTCGCAACGCTGCCCGTATCCGAGCGCATGACCATCGCCAACATGACGATCGAAATGGGGGCGAAGAACGGGGTTTTTCCGGCCGACGCCGTGACCGACGCCTACCTGGCCCGCTTTGGCCGCAAAACCCATGCGGTCATCCCGGACCCCGACGCCCGCTACGCCCGCGAGGAGAGCGTCGAGCTTGCCGCGCTCACGCCCCAGATCGCCGCGCCGCACCAGGTCGACAACGTTCACCCGGTCGCGGAGCTTGCCGGAATCCCCCTGCACCAGGTTTTTATCGGCTCCTGCACCAACGGCCGCTTGGAGGACATCGCCATCGCCGCCCGGATCCTCGGCGGGCGGAAAATTGCTCCGGGAGTCCGACTCCTGGTGAGCCCGGCCTCCCGCCAGGTCTTTTTAGATGCAATGGGCGCCGGCCACATACAGGCCCTCTCCCGGGCCGGCGCGATCATTCTTCCCTCCGGCTGCGGCCCCTGTTTCGGCTACACCGGCAATCTCGCTGCCGGCGAGCGGTGCCTTGCCACCAGCAACCGCAACTTCAAGGGCAGAATGGGCCATCCGGCCGCCGAAGTCTACCTCGCCTCGCCTGCCACCGCGGCGGCGAGCGCGGTGGCAGGAAAAATCGTCGACCCCAGGAGCCTCATCGCATGAATGCCCCCGACACCCAGGAAAAACGCCGCCGCTTCAGGGCGCGCATCGCGCGCAAACCGATCCTTTCGGCGCCCGGCTGCTACGATGCTTTCAGCGCCCGGCTGATCGAATATACGGGGTTCGAAGCGGCCTACATGACCGGCGCCGGTGTATCGGCGGGGCTGGCCGCGGCGCCCGACATCGGCCTGCTCACCATGACCGAAATGGTGGAGCAGGCCCGGCGTATAACCGATGCCGTCGGCCTGCCGCTGATTGCGGATGCCGACACCGGCTACGGCGGCAGCCTGAACGTCTACCGCACCGTGCGGCAGTTCGAAGATGCCGGGGTTTGCGCCATCCACATCGAAGACCAGGATCTTCCGAAGCGCTGCGGACATCTAGAGGGCAAGCGCATCGTTCCGGCCGAGATCATGGTCGAGCGCCTCAGGGCCGCGCTCGACGCCCGCCGCGACCCCAACTTCCTGATCATCGCACGGACCGACGCCCGGGCGGTCCTCGGGTTCGAGGCGGCGCTGGAGCGCGCGCAGCGCTACGGCGAGGCCGGCGCCGATGTCCTGTTCGTCGAGGCCCCCGAGGGGGTTGAGGAGCTGGGGGCCATCGGACGCCGGCTCTCCGGCTGGCCGCTTTTCATCAACCGCGGCGGCGCCGAGAAGACGCCGCATCTATCGGTGGACGACTTGGAGACCCTCGGCTTCTCCATCGTCATCTTCCCGGGAGACACCCAGAAGGCTGCCGGCCAGGCCATGCTCGAAGTGCTGAGAGTGCTCAAGCAGACCGGCAACACCGAGGCGCTCCAGTCGAAGATGATGGGCTTCCACGAACGCTTCGAGCTGCTCGGTCTCTCCGGCTACCGATCACGGGAGGCCGGCTGGGCCGCCGGCGGGAAAAAAGAATGACCCCGGATCCCTCTTGCCGGCCTCCACGTTGATCCAAAGGGATAGGATCGATGCCGGGGAGGGCTGAGTGATACCATCAAAAAAAATTGGAGACCGGTTGCAACTACGCCGAGAAAGGAGAATTCGGATGAAGACGAGGACGGGTGTCGCCTGCGCTCTGATCGCAGGATTGGCGGTTCTGCTCAGCGGGACAGGGGTCGGTTTTTGCCAGTGGCCCACCAAACAGCTCAACATCGTCGTTCCCTACGGCGCGGGCGGCACCACCGACCGGGTGATCCGTGCGCTCGGCCCCTTTCTCGAAAAGGAGCTCGGCGTTCCGATGGTGCTGGTCAATCGGCCGGGCGGCGGCGGCCTCGTGGGCGCCAAGGCCCACCTGGTGAACGACCCGGCCGACGGTTCCTTCATCGTTTACAACATCCAGCCCTATCTCAGCGGCGCCGTCATCAAGGGGGCGTTCACACTCGATGATTTCGACTACCTCGGCCTGAACTACTATTCGCCGCAGGGGCTCTGGGTCAACACCAAGGCCGGCAAATACAAGACGGCCCAAGACCTGCTCAAAGCCATCCAGGCTCAGCCCGGCAAGATCAAGATGTCGGTCGTGCCCAACTCCTGGTCCCGGCCCTCCGCGGCGCTCATCACCGAGAGGCTCGGCGCCGCAGTGAAGGAGATCCCCTACGAGGATGGCGGCAAGCAGCGCATGGCGGTCCTCAAGGAGGAGGTCGACTTCACCGTGACGGAAATTCACGGCACCCTGGCGGCGGCGGCCGAGGATATGACCTGCCTGGCCGTCTTCGCCAAGAAGCCGGTGCCGGAGGTGCCCCACGCGCCGCTCATCAGCGACGTGATGAAGGCGATAGGCAAGGACGCTCTGCCGGCCATTTCGAACACCCGGTTCTTTCACGTCAAGACCGAATTCCGCAAGCAGTACCCGGAGCGGTTCGAGATGCTGAACAAGGCGCTCGAGAACGCGTTCAAAAATCCGGAGTTCGTGGATATCATGAAAAAGCAGCAGCTCGACGTCGCCTGGATGACCCCCGCCGAGACCAAGACCGAGATCCACGAATCCCACGCGGTGGCCCAACAGTTCGCCGACTTCTGGAAATAGGCCTTCGACGGGCGCTCCGTGAAGTCCGCGGGGCGCCCATCCCGGTGAAGGGAATAACGCCATGTCGCAGTCCATGGGGCGGTCGCTGCTGGTGGGGTTCATCTGGGTGCTGGGGCTGTTGTATTTTTTGGAAGTCCGCCGCTACACCGAGCCCTCCGAAACCATGACCATCACGGCGGTCTTCTGGTGCTTTACCCTGCTGGCCGGCATCGAGCTCGTGCGCCTCTTTCGCAGCCACCGGGGCCGGGCCGATAAGGCCGCGGGCGGCGCAGGGTTCAGTTCGATTTTGAGGGACAAGCGGACACACCTGGCGCTGCTCATCATCTTATACCTCGTGTTGATCCCGCTGCTTGGGTTTTACGCCGCCTCCTTCCTGTCGTTCGCCGCCTTCGGATATGCCCTGGGCGCACGAAAGCTCGCGCACATCGTCTTGCCCAACCTGTTGGTCCTTGTCTTCATTTACATCGTCTTCACCGTCCTGCTCAAAATCATGCTGCCTTCGGGGCTTCTGTTTTAGGAGGGCCGGATGGATTTCGATCAACTGCTCCAGGCTGCCGGAATGATGATGACGTGGGATATGCCCCTGTGGGTGGTGGGCGGGCTCTTCATCGGGATCTTTCTCGGCGCGATCCCGGGCGTATCCGGGGTGCTGGCCATCACGCTGCTGCTCGGGCCCAGCTACTACATGCCGGCCCTCCAGGCCATCATCTTCTTCACCGCCATCTACACCGGCTCGGTCTACGGCGGCGGCATCACCGCCGTTTTGATGAACATCCCCGGCACCCCGGCGGCTATCGCCACCGGGTTCGACGGCTACGCGATGACCCAGAGCGGGCGCCATAACGAAGCGCTGGGGGCGAGCATCTTCAGCTCGGCCGTGGGGGTGTTCCTGTCTTATTTCGTGGTGCTGCTGCTGTTTTTGCCCCTCGGCAGGGTCGTGCTCAAATTCGGCCCGGCCGAGATGCTCATGGTCGTCATCTTTGCGTTGACATCCGTCGGCATGGTCAAGGGGGAGATTCTTCAAACGGTGCTCCTCGGGCTCTTCGGCATTCTGGTGGGAACGATCGGCTCCTCGCCATACGGCCATGCGCGGGGGACCTTCGGCTTCCCGGCCCTGTTTGAAGGGATTCCCATCGTGCCGGCGCTCCTCGGGTTGCTGGCGGTCTCCGAACTCTTTATCATGGTCGAACAGAAATACATCATCAAGACCGGCGACCGGCCGCGCCAGAGCGTGCGGGAGATCGTGCGGGGGATGGGGCTGGTGCTGCACCACCCGAAGAACCTCATCCGCTCCTGCCTGATCGGGCTGGGCATCGGCCTCATGCCGGCCGCCGGCTCCACCATCGCCTCCATGGTGAGCTACGCTGCGGCCCGGCGCGCATCCAACCACCCGGAGCGGTTCGGCAAAGGGGAGCTGGACGGAGTCATCGCCGCCGAGGCCTCCAACAACGGTTCGGAGGGCGGCGCCGTGGCCACCATGATGCTCCTGGGAATCCCCGGCAGCGTTACGACCGCGCTGCTCATCGCCGCCTTCATGATCCATGGCATGAGCCCCGGCCCCTACCTCATCCGCGAGAACCTCACCTTCGCCTACGCGGTGATCCTCAACCAGTTCATCCAAGCCGGCTTGCTGTTGGTGATAGCCACGCTTTTCGTCAACTACTTCTCACGGATCATCTTCATCCCGACGCGGATCTTGGCGCCAGCGGTGCTCGTTTTTTCGGTGGTCGGCGCGCTGTCCGCCCGCGGGTTGATCCTGGATGCGGTAATCATGGTCCTCTTCGCCGCCTTGGGATACACCCTCAAAAAGCTCGACTACCCCTACATGGGGTTCATCCTCGGCTTCATCCTCGGGGATGTGGTCGATCGGGAGTTTCTGAAATCCTTCCTGATGTACGCGGACGATCTGCCCGACCTCTTCTCGCGGCCCGCGTTCCTGGTCATGTTCGTGCTGACAGTGCTCTCCATCGTTTGGCCCTATTTTTATGCCCGCTTCCAAAAACCAAAGGGGTAGACGGGCCGAGAGGATTGACGCGCAGGCCGGGATCGAAGCATTCTTAAGCGGCAACTCCGGAGCGAGGCAGGGCCGTTGACTGCCGAGTCGCTGTGTGCCTCGGCGCTTCGCAGGAGAGGTTTTGGTCTGCGGCGAAAAATGCTATAAGCAGCGCCGCGGGAAAGGCCCAACCCCTGGCGGCCGGGGAGAAGGTGGAATCAGAGCGAAGCGGTTGCCGCCCATTAAGACCTTGCGCGCGCGCTGGCGTCCGATCGCCTGAGTGCGTTCACGGCCCAGATCGCGCCGAAACCCGGCAATCCAAGAGATACAAACGCCCATCCCCAAATCGGATAGTATTCCTGCCCCACCCCGGCAGGGTTGGTCCAATCCAAAACGGCTCCGAAGAGCAACGGCGATAAGGCCCCAGCCCCAAACCCCAGCAGCGATCTCACTCCGAAGGCGGTTCCCAGGTAGGAGGGGGTGACGACTTCCGTCAGGCCCACGGAGAGCACGGGTGAATCCCCTATCGAGGCAAACGAATAAATCATGCCCATCACGAAGATGAGCAGCCAGGGAAGCCCGATGGTCCAGCCGAAGACGAGGGAGCAAAGCGTGCTGACGCATGCCAATGCCATGATCACGGCGGTGCGGCCGACGCGATCGGATAGGGCCCCCATTAAAAAAGACGCTGCAAGACCGGCCAGGTGGAAGCTTGCGCTGACATAGGCCCCGAGGCCGGCCGCATTGACGGCGATTGAGCCCTGCCAAACCAAGCAGGCGGTCATGAAGGCCGGCGTCCAGGCCCACATGCCCAAAAGCTCCCAGCAATGAAGGGTGTAGGCCGTGATGTAGAGCATGGCAGGCCTGTTCCTCAAGACTTCTCGCTTGAAGCTCTGCTGCTTTTGGCGCGCCGCAACCGTCTCACGGGTTTTGGCCAGAGTGGCCCAGGAGAGGGCGCCTCCAGCGATCGCCGTGACAGCGATTGCATAGAAAGATAGCGTGTAGCCGCCCAAGGGAAGCGTGAGCCCGCACACAACCAGGGACATGATGTAGCCGAGGGAGGAGCTCGCTATGTAGAATCCGGTTGCCAAACCCCTGCGCTCCGAAGCATAGCGCTCGGCAATCAGAATCAAGCCTGTCGTGTAGCTCCCGCCCAGGGCGAGCCCGACCAGGGTGTAAAGGATCTGGGCCGACAGATATCCCCGTGCGAACACGGCGAAGGCCGTCATGAGAACCGCACCCGCGACGGTGGAGGCGACATAGAGAAATCTCGATCCGAAGCGGTCGGCGAGAGTGGAGATGACGAAGAGGGAAACGGCATACCCGATATGATAGCCGCTGGAGATGGAGCCCGCTCTGACTGCCGATATTTCCCATTCTCGCTGCAATATGGGCAGGGCGGCGGCATAAACCATGGTTACGGTCTGGCTCATTGCCCTTCCGATGCATAGCCCTGCGAGCCACCAGTCGATTCTCATGGCTTCATCGTTTTATGCCGGCCGCCTGACCGCTGGGGCCTAACAGGGCTCGGGCAAGGGCTGCTCCGCCTGATCGTGCAAACTCGGCGTTTTGGAAAGAGGTAGGCATCAATGCGCCTGCAACAGCTCAAGCTCGTTGCAGATGAGGCCGTCAACTTCCAGCGCAAGAGTTTTTTGCGCCTCTTCGGCGGTGTTGATGGTCCAGGGAAAGACTTTCAGGCCGGAGGCATGCATCCGGTCAACCTGATCGCGGGTGAGAACGGTGAATTTGGGATGCCAGGAAAAGGCCTTCAGCGCCAGCAGTTGGTGTAGGAGGTTTGGGTCCGCAGGTTGGTCGGAAATGAAGGCGATGGGCGGCGGGGCGTCCATGGCGGCGATGCGCTCGAGAATGCGCCGGTCGAAGCTTGAGATAATCACGCGGTCCATGGCCCCGCTTGTTTTCACGAGCCTCACCACCTGGCGCTCGACGGCGTCCGACGGATCGTGCGCGTCGAACGCGCTGGTCTTGATCTCGATGTTCACCCGGCAGCGGCCGGCGGTCAGCGCCATCACCTTCCAGAGCTCCGGCACGCGCTGCCCCGCAAAGCGCGCATCGAACCAGCTGCCGGCGTCGAGCCGCCGGATCTCGGCCAGCGTGTGCGCCCGCACACGGCCTTTGCCGTTCGTGGTGCGCTCGAGCGTGTCGTCGTGGATCACCACCAGCCGGCGGTCCCGGGTCAGGGTGACATCGAGTTCGACCATGTCGCAGCCGGCCCGGATGGCCCCCTCGAAGCCGGCCAGGGTGTTCTCGGGAAACCGGGCCGGGTAGCCGCGGTGGCCGATGAGCAGCGGGCGGTTGCAGCGTTTCGGATCGATGGCAGAGGGCATGATGTAACGATCGGTTAGGGTTCAGGGCCAGGTGGCGGCAGGCAGGCGCTGGCGCTCACAGTTCCGAAACACCAACCACTCTCTACCAACCACCCGTCATCTCAATTTATTTCTCTATCCGCGCCTTGGTCTCCGGGTCGAAGAGGTGCAGCTTCTCCGGCGGCGCGTGCAGCACGATCACGGCGTGCTTGTCGATGCGCTGCACGTCGGCCAACCGCACGGTGAGGGCCATGCTCCCGCAGCGGCCGTGCACCAGCGTGTCGGCGCCGAGCAGCTCCACGTGGTCGACGGCGAGCCGGATGCCGTCCGCGCGCCCGCCGTTTGGCTCCAGGTGCTCCGGCCGCACGCCCAGGATCACTCTCCGGCCGGCGCGAGCGGGCACTCCGGCCCCGGGCAGGGCAACGTCGAGCCCGTCGGGCAGCACCAGCCTGCGGCCGTCGGCGGCTACCTCCGCCTGCAGAAAATTCATGGCCGGGGAGCCGATGAACCCGGCGACGAACAGGTTGGCCGGCCGCTCGTAGACCTCGAGCGGCGTGCCGATCTGGGCGGCGGCGCCGTTGTCCATGACCACCAGCCGGTCCCCGAGGGTCATGGCCTCGACCTGGTCGTGGGTGACGAAGATGCTGGTGATCTTGAGCTCTTCGTGCAGCTTGCGGATCTCCATCCGCATCTGCACGCGCAGCTTGGCGTCCAGGTTGGAGAGCGGCTCGTCGAAGAGGAACACCTTGGGCTCGCGCACGATGCAGCGGCCCATGGCCACCCGCTGGCGCTGGCCGCCCGAGAGCTGCCGCGGCTTGCGGTCCAGCAGCTCGCTCAGCTCCAGGATCCCGGCGGCGGCCCGCACCCGCCGGTCGACCTCCGCGGCGGGCATCCGCCGTATCTTCAGCCCGTAGGCCATGTTCCGGTAGACCGTCATGTGGGGGTAGAGCGCGTAGTTCTGGAACACCATGGCGATGTCGCGCTGGGCCGGCTCCAGCCGGTTGACCACGCGGCCGTCGATGGCGATCTCGCCGCTGGTGATCTCCTCGAGCCCTGCGATCAGCCGGAGCAGGGTGGATTTGCCGCAGCCCGAGGGGCCCAGGATGACGATGAACTCGCCCTCGCGGATGTCGCAGCTGACCCCGTGGATGATTTCGGTCTTGCCGAAGCGCTTGGTCACATTGCGGATGCTGACGTCGGCCATCGCGACTCCCTTACCCGACCTGTTCACTTGTCTTGGTGAATCCTCGGCGTGAAGCCGTTCCCCTAATTAGAGGCTGACGGCTTTGCAGAAGGCTGAAAATCAAGGCGCGCAAGCGGTCGCGTTGCGAGGCGTACTTGCGGTACGCCGCAGCAACCGCGCCGCGCCGCGCAACGCAGAAGTTCGGCCTTATACAAAGACGTCATTTCTCGGTTTCCGTCATGCCGCGGATGAACTGCTTCTGCATGAAAATCACCACCAAAACCGGCGGCAGCATGGCGAGGATGGTGGACGCCATGATGATCTGCCATTCGGCCTGGCCCTCGCCCACATCCAGCATCCGTTTGATGCCGATCAGGAGCGTGTAGTATTTCTGGTCGCTGGTGATGAGCAGCGGCCACAGGTACTGGTTCCAGCCGTAGATGAACAGGATCACGAACAGCGCCGCGATGGAGGTGCGCGACATCGGCAGCAGGATGTCGAAAAAGAAGCGCATGGGGCCGCCGCCGTCGATGCGGTGGGCCTCGCACAGCTCATCTGGCACGGTCATGAAAAACTGCCGAAAGAGGAAGGTGGCCGTGGCCGAGGCGATCAGCGGAAAGATGAGCCCGCCGTAGGAGTCCAGCAGTTTGAGGTCGGCGGCCACCTTGTAGGTCGGCAGGATGCGCACCTCCACGGGCAGCATGAGGGTGATGAAAATCATCCAGAAAAAGACCATGCGCAGCCGGAAGCGAAAGTAGACGATGGCAAAGGCCGCCAGGAGCGATATGAAAATTTTTCCGCAGGTGATCCCCAGCGCCATGATCAGGCTGTTCAGCATCATGGTGCCGACCGTTGCGCCGACGTCCCGGGGCCCCACGGTGAGGGCGCGCAGGTAATTTTCGATGAGATGGCCCCCGGGGAGCAGGGGGAAGGACTTGGTGATCGCCTCGAGGGTGTGGGTCGAGGCGACGAAGGTGACGTAGATGGGGAAGGCGAGAACCGCCGCGCCCAGGATGAGGGCGGCGTGGGTGATTACGGTCAGGGCCGGGCGGTGTTCGACCATCATCAGTAGTGCACCTTGCGTTCGATGAACCGGAACTGGACCACGGTGAGCGCAATCACCACGGCCATCAGGACCACCGACTGGGCCGCCGACCCGCCCAGGTCGAGGTTGATGAAGCCGTCGTTGAAGACCTTGTAGACCAGGATGTTCGTGGCGTAGTTGGGTCCGCCGCGGGTGATGGCGTGGATGACGCCGAAGGTGTCGAAAAAGGCGTAGACGATGTTGACCACGATCAGGAAAAAGGCCGTGGGCGACAGCAGGGGGAACGCGATGCTCCAGAAGCGCCGCCACGGGCCTGCCCCGTCGATGGCCGCCGCCTCGATGAAGGAGCCGGGGATGGCCTGCAGGCCCGCCAGGAAAAAGAGGAAGTTGTACGAAATTTCGCGCCAGGCGGCGGCGACGACCACAAGAGTCATCGCCTGGCCCCCGTTGAGGGTGTGATTCCACTCCACCCCGAATTTTTTTAAGAAAAAAGCGACCATGCCCACCGTGGGGTTGAACAGGAAGAACCACAGGACCCCCGCCACCACCGGGGCCACCGCATAGGGCCAGATGATGAGGGTCTTGTAGGCGGTCGCCCCGCGCAGGGCGCGGTCGGCCATGACGGCCAAGAGCAGCGCCACCGACAAGGCAATGGCTGCCACCGCGAAGCTGAAAACCAGCGTCACACGGAAAGAGCCGAGGTACTCCTCGCTGGTGAAGATTTCGACGAAGTTGTCGAACCAGACGAAGGCGGAGGAGGTCCCGAAAGCGTCCTCCTGCAGGAAGGACTGGACCAGGGCCTGGGCTGCCGGCCAGATGAAAAACACCAGCGTGACGAGGATCTGGGGCGCGACCAGGAGATAGGGAAGCACTTTGTTTCGAAAAACGACGCGCTTTTCCATAGGCCGGTGAGGCTGCGCTATCGGCGGCCTTTTCCCCGCCCACGGCACCTCCCGCAAGGGGAGGGGCCGTCCGGAGCGGGGCAGGCCGACCGGGAGTGCATCGAAATGGCTATTTGTTGGCCTTCTCGAATTTCCGCAGCAGGTCGTTGCCCGCCTTCACCGCATCATCCAGCCCCTGCTTGGCTGTCTTCTTGCCGGCGAAGATGGCCTCGAACTCATTGTCCATGATGTCGCGGGTTTTGGCGTGGTCGCCGAAGCGCAGGCCCTTCGAGTTGTCGGTCGGCTTGTTCAGGGTCATCTGCTTCAGGGCGGTCTCGGTGCCGGGGTTCTTTTCGTAGAACCCCTGCTTCTTGGTCAGCTCATAGGCGGCCAGGGTGATGGGCAGATAGCCCGTGGCCTGGTGCCACTCGGCCTGCACCTCGGGCCGCGAGAGGTAGTTGAAGAATGCGGCGACCCCCTTGTACTCATCCGGCTTGTGCCCCTTCAGGACCCAGAGGCTCGCGCCGCCGATGATGGTGTTCTGGGGGGCGCCCTTCACGTCGGGCCAGTAGGGCAGCATCGTGGTCCGGAACTCGAACTGGCAGGTCTTTTTGAACCCGGCGTAGCCGGCTGAGGACTCGGTGTACATGGCCACTTCGCCGGACGAAAACTTGGCGTTGCCGACGTTGGTGCGGCCGCCGTAGACGAAGACGTTGTCCTTCTGCCAGTCGGCCAGCTGCTGGATGTGCTTCACCTGGACCGGCCCGTTGAAGGTGTAGGAGGTGTCCAGGCCGCCGAAGCCGTTGGCCCTGGTGCCGATGGGCACGTTGTGCCAGGCGCTCAGGTTTTCAATGTGGATCCAGCCGTTCCAGGCCGAGGAGAACCCGGCCTTGGACGCGCCGGTCTCAACCAGTCGTTTGGCGACAGTCCCCATGGTCAGCCAAGTCAGCGGCGGTTTTTCAGGGTCAAGGCCCGCCTTCTTGAACATGTCGACGTTGTAGTAAAGGACCGGGGTCGAGCTGTTGAAAGGCATGGAGATCATCCGGCCGTCGGTGGTGGTGTAATAGCCGGTGACGGTCGGCAGGTAGATTTTCGGGTCGAACGGCAGGCCG